>JBCCAQ010000062.1:0-19425 GCA_039814735.1 Cyanobacteria bacterium P01_A01_bin.15 | reverse complement strand
CGTAGACGCGGGTAAGACCACCACCACTGAGCGGATCTTGAAGTTAACCGGTAAGGTACACAAGATCGGTGAGGTACATGACGGTGCGGCCACCACCGATTTCATGGATCAGGAAAAGGAGCGCGGCATTACGATTCAGTCGGCAGCTACGTCCTGCTTCTGGAATGAGCACCAGCTCAATATTATTGACACCCCCGGACACGTTGACTTCACCATTGAGGTTTATCGTTCCCTTAAGGTGCTAGACGGCGGTGTCGGCGTATTTTGCGGATCGGGTGGTGTAGAGCCCCAGTCTGAAACTAACTGGCGCTATGCTAACGATTCCGAAGTTGCTCGGATTATTTATGTCAACAAGCTGGACCGTACAGGCGCTGATTTTTACCGAGTAGTCAAGCAAGTCAAAGATATCCTGGCGGCTGAACCTCTGGTAATGGTGCTGCCCATCGGAATTGAGAATGACTTTGTCGGTGTGGTTGACCTGCTGACAGAAAAAGCCTGGGTCTGGGACGACTCTGGTGAACCCATGAACTACGAAATCAAAGATGTCCCTGAGGACATGGTTGACGATGTGGCTGAGTGGCGCGAAAAACTGATTGAGCTAGCCGTTGAGCAAGACGACACCATCATGGAGAAATACCTCGAAGGCGAGGATGTTTCCATTGATGAGCTAAAGACCTGTATCCGTAAGGGTACTCACGATCTGGCTTTCTTCCCCACCTACTGCGGTTCTTCCTTTAAAAATAAAGGTGTGCAGTTGGTGTTAGATGCCGTTGTGGACTACCTGCCTAGCCCCACTGAGGTGAAGCCCCAGCCTGAGGTGGATATTGAAGGTAATGAAACCGGCGGCATGGCCAAGGTTGATCCTGACTATCCTCTGCGCGCCCTAGCGTTCAAAATTATGGACGACCGTTTTGGTGCCCTCACCTTTACTCGGGTGTACTCCGGTACCCTCAAAAAGGGTGACACCATCCTGAATACCGCCACCGGTAAGACCGAGCGGGTTAGCCGTATCGTTGAGATGCACGCTGACGACCGTCAGGAAATGGACAGCGCCCAGGCGGGGGACATCGTTGCCCTGCTAGGAATGAAGACCGTACAGACGGGTCACACCCTCTGCGATCCTAAAAAGCCTGCCACGCTGGAACCCATGGTCTTCCCCGATCCGGTGATTTCCATTGCGGTTGAAGCCAAGGACAAGGGCGGCTCCGAGAAGATGGGTATTGCCCTGGGCAAGATGGTGCAAGAAGATCCCTCCTTCCAGGTAGAAACTGACCAGGAAAGTGGCGAAGTTATTCTAAAAGGAATGGGCGAACTGCACCTAGATATTAAGGTGGACATTCTCAAACGTACCCACGGTATTGAAGTGTCAGTGGGCAAACCCCAGGTGGCCTATCGGGAGTCCATCACCAAGGTACTTAGCGACACCTACATTCACAAAAAGCAGTCCGGTGGTTCGGGCCAGTTCGGTAAGATTGAGTACACCATTGAACCGAATGAAACCGGTGAAGGCTTTGCCTTTGAGTCTAAGGTGACCGGTGGTAATGTACCCCGTGAGTTTTGGCCTGCGGTGGAGAAGGGGTTTGCTGCTTGTATGGAAAAAGGCATGTTGGCTGGATTCCCGGTGGTTGACTTTAAGGTGACTCTTACGGACGGGGGGTATCACCCGGTTGACTCTAGTGCGATCGCATTTGAAATCGCCGCCAAAGCTGGCTATCGCCAGTCCTTTGTCAAAGCCGGTCCCCAGATTCTAGAGCCGATTATGGCCGTCGATGCCTTTGCTCCCGAAGACTATGTGGGTGACGTCATCGGTGACCTCAACCGTCGTCGCGGCATGATCAAGTCCCAGGAAGCAGGCCCTACAGGTGTTCGTATCAAAGCCGATGTACCCCTAAGCGAAATGTTTGGCTACATTGGTGACCTGCGCACCATGACCTCCGGTCGCGGCCAGTTTTCCATGACCTTTGATCACTATTCCCCTTGCCCCAGAAATGTGGCTGAAGAGGTGATCAAGGAAGCCAAGGAACGTCAGGGTGTTGCTGTCTAGAACGTTGAATCTCACCTGTTAAAGCAATGAATAAAAAATCCTCGGCTGGTTAGCCGGGGATTTTTTTTACCCTGGGTTTGGTCTACGATCCTCCGCCCATATTTCATACCTCCACGGGAGCAACCTTTGTGGCTGTCCGACAGAGATCCTAGGGCATCCCCTGGATGCCCCTACATCTTCACAGTCTTTTCTAAAACACGGTTTAGCTTACCGCTCTTATACCCTTCTAAATCTAGGGTTACATAGGTAAACCCATACTCTTGAAACGCCGCTACCAGGGAATCTAGATCCACCGTTGCCACAAAGTCTTTGATCTCCCTGGGGGGCAGTTCAATTCGAGCCGTTTCCCCATCGGAGCGCACCCGCAGATTACGCACCCCCAGCTGCCGCAAATAGCGTTCGCACTGCCCCACTCGGGACAGTTTCTCCACAGTGATCGGCTCACCGTAGGGAAATCGCGAGCTCAGACAGGGCTGGGAAGGCTTATCCCACCAGGGCAACCCCAGGTACTTAGACATTTCCCGTACTTCCAACTTACTTAGACCAACTTCCGCCAGGGGTGAGCGCACTCCCCGTTCCTTTGCGGCTTGGATGCCCGGGCGATAATCCTGAAGGTCATCGGCATTGAGACCATCGACAATATAGGGATACCCCTCCGCAACAGCCAGGGGTTTAAGGGTATCGTGCAGCTCACTTTTACAAAAATAACAGCGGTTGGTGGAATTACTGGTGTAATTGGGGTTTTCCATCTCATGGGTATGGACAATGCGGTGAACCAGACCGATCTGCTCAGCCTGATATTTAGCCGCTTCTAGATCCTCTAGCATCAGAGAGGGCGACTCTGCAGTAACAGCCAGGGATTTATCACCCAAAACATCATGGGCGATTTTGGCCACCAGGGTACTATCAATACCACCGGAATAGGCAATTAGAGCCCGCTCCATATCGTTGAATATCGACCGAAGCTGCTGCAGTTTTTGGGTAATCATTAGGTTCTTGAAAACGGGGAATTGGGTCTTTAGCCAAAGGTGCTTGTTTTAGCCTAACCACAATGGATAGGTTTTGAGGGGGGAATTTGCCAGAAGCAATGGGTTCCATCGTTATTTAAGCCCCTGACTAAAACCAATGGACCGTCCCAAGCCCCCCAGTCCAGACTTAAAATCTCAAACTCCCCCATCACCTACGCTACTATTACCTTTGCTAATCCCCTCTAGAACCCCATGGCTGAAAAGAAAGAACTAACCCATCCCCAGTACAAAAAGGACCGTGAAGTCGTGAGCGGACTACTCAACGGTGAGGCCACGGATTTTAATCTGATTGAATTAGCACGCTTACGGATTCGCTACGACGGGTTTCCGGGGGCGCGGGATATTCGGAAAGACCTGGATCAAACGCTGACAAACTGGTCCCTAACGGAAGATGAGCTAATGGAAAAAACCCGTCAGATTCACCAGACAGAGATGCTGTACAAAGCGCAGCGGACAAAGAAAGAGGATTGGAGCTAGAGAGCCTCATAAGTGGCAACGGGACGCAGCAAACGGCTGTATGCATACAGCCGTTTGCTATACCTTGCTGACGATTTTTTTAGAGTTAAAAGCGCCGATTAGAAAGCAGGCAGCGGTGGTAGAGGCTCACCTAGCCACGTTTGGGAAAGGTCATCCAGATTACCCCCCAGCCGCTTGTGGTAAACAAATGTATTGACCCACTGCAGCAAATCTATTTCCCCTCGACGCAGGCCGATATGGGCTGGGGACTCTTTGATAATGAACTTGCCTGCGATGTTTTTATCGGGGTTATTTTTTGATAGCTCTGACGCCACAACGTTTCCGGTGGCGATCATATCCACCTGACCAGAGATCAATGAGGATGCGGTGAGACTGTTGTCAGCAAAGCGCTCTATTTGTACATCATCGCCGACGGCATCCGTTAGCTCTAGATCTTCTAATGTCCCCTGGGTTACCCCCACTTTATAGCCACCCAAATCATCAAAGCCACCGACATCAGCAAGGTCAGAAGAACCGTAAATGCCCGAGAAGAAAGGGGCATAGGGAATGGAAAAGAAAATTGACTTGGCTCGCTCGGGATTGGCCCCCATGCTGGAGATGACTAAATCTGCCTTGTTGGTTTGTAAAAAGGGAATTCGATTGTCACTGGTGACCGGTACCAGCTCTATCTCAACCCCCAGGTCTTCCGCAATTAAAGTAGCCACGTCAATGTCATAGCCCTCTAAGCTACCGCTGGCATCCACAGAGCCAAAGGGGGCAAAGTCTTGGGGAACGGCAATTTTGATGGTGCCCGATTCGATGATGCGATCCAGGCTAGAAACCGCCGCCGCACTGTCCTGGGCCGTTACACTCGGTGAGGTGGTATCTCCGGTACAAGCAACAGCTACAAATGAAAATACACAGGCAATAACTGCAATGGACATGGTTTGCAGCCACCGCCGTGGGATAGAAAAACCCATGGTCAAATCCTCGTTTCCTTACGATACAGATAGGCCCACGGTAGCAGGCTTAACCGGCGTCAATGTATCTTGAGCTACATAATTGCTCAAGTCAGTAAGCCAAGGATTTCTCCAGTTTCCGGCTAAATACGGAAATAGGAAAACAAATACCAAAGTAAACAACAGCGGTCACTAAATAGACAAAGAAGGGCTCAAAGGTCACATTTGTAATGTTAGTAGCCGACCGGGCCAGTTCTACAAAGCCAATGGCCGATGCCAGGGAGGTACCCTTGACCACCTGGACAAGAAAGCCAACCGTCGGTGCAATGGAACGCCGCACAGCCTGGGGTAAGATGACCAACCCCAACAGCTGAGGATAGGTCATGCTCAATGCTCTAGAAGCTTCCCACTGACCCGCAGGAATAGAGTCTACGGAGCCGCGCCAAATATCGCCGAGAAAGGCACTGGTAAACGTGGTCAGGGCTAGGGTCGCCGACATCCAGGGACTGATATCAATGCCTAGAATGCTGATGCCAAAAAAGGCCAGCAGAAATTGGATCAGCAGCGGTGTCCCTTGAACAATCTCTAGATAGGCCCAGCTGATGTATCTCAGGGGGCGCAACGGAGAGATTCTCATCAGCATGAGCAAAAATCCGACCGCTCCGCCGCAGACAAAGGCAATACTTGAAAGTAGCAGGGTCCACCGAGCAGCCCATAGTAGAGCAAAGACGATATCTAAGTGGCTAAAATCTCTCATACCTAGATATAGCGCGTAAAGATAAATAGCCGACGATGGCACAGCTGAGCCAAAAGCTTAAAACCCAGGGCCAGAACTATATAGATCAGGGCTAGGGTAACGTACACTTCAAAGTCACGGAAGGTGCGCGATCGCAAAAAATTACCCACAAACGTCAGCTCCCGAGTAGAAATCTGCGACACCACACTTGAGAGCAGCAGCAGCAGTACCATCTGACTGGTCAGCGCCGGATAGACCGTGGCCACAGCAGGTTTGAGCACCACCAGCCGAAACACCTGACGCCGGTTGAGCCCCAGGGACATCCCTGCTTCAATCTGGCTTTGCTCAACCGATTGGATACCAGCCCGAATAATTTCGGTAGCATAGGCCCCAAAGTTGATGGTGAGTGCCAGCAGCGCCGCCTGGAAGCTGCCAAGGCGCGGACCCAAACTAGAAACACCAAAAAAAATAAACAGCAGCTGCACTAGAAAAGGCGTATTGCGAATAGCCTCAACATAAGCCGTTGCCACCATGCTCAGATACGCATTATCCGAGATGCGACAAAGGGCTCCAACTACACCAATAGCTAGCCCCAAGACAATGGCTAGGGCCGATAGCTGCAGGGTAAGACCGACGCCCTCAAGCAGCAGGTCCCAATTTTCCCAAATGACTTGAAACTGAAATCGATAGGCCATGCTCAGCTACCAACCCGACACTACCGCTGGCGGCCCGTCCAGGATCGGCCGCGACAGCGGCTGCCCCATGGGGCACTAAATAATCCCCCGGTGGGCTGCACAAACTCCCGATACACGGGGCGTTTGCTATGGGCAATTTTAAGCCCACCTGTCACCCAAAACTGTTCGTAGATACTATATTTTCCAAGAAGCCCTGATTTTCTGCGAAACCTGGGCCTGAGGCACCACAATCGGGACAACAGACACTTTTTGAAAACGGGCTAAGTCTGGGTCGCTACGACAGTCTTCACGTAGCCCTCCAATTCAGGGCTAAACCGCGCAATAAATCCACCATCGGCACCATACAGTGCAATGGGCAGCTGGGTACGCTTGCCAATATTAATTACATCCTGCAAGAGCTGATTGACCTCAACAATCATCTGGGCTGAGGCAGGCACACTGGTACGGGTATTGGGGTCCGTAATGGAGAAATTTGCCAGGGCACCATAGTTTTGGGCCAGGGTAAGCCGCACCGTGCCGCCCTGCAAACCCACCTGACAAAAGGCAGGATTGCAAATACGGGCAAAATTCTCCTCAGCCTTTCGAAATCGAATCGCTAACCGTAGATTTTCCTGGGCCGTGGTCAGGGCAGGTTCATAGGTTTTGAGCAAGTTTTGGCCATCCGTGTAGCGTCCGGTAGCAACCGGGATGCCTTTTACCTGGGTGATGGCATCTCGCCAGCCCAACATGGCCAGGGTCCACTGATCTTCGGCTTCATACTGACGGGCAGCAGCAGCATAGCGGACGGCTTCATTGTAAAACTGATCGGCGGCCTGCTCTTGCTGATAGCGAGTTCGCACCTTAGCTAGCTCGGTTTTCAATTCAGGCAATAGCTTTTGCGCTTCGCCGTGGGGCATCGTTCCCTGGGGAATTTGCTGGATTTGGGTCACAGCGGTCTCCCAGGTTTCAAGGGCGGTTTGCCAGGCGGGTAGGGTATTAGCAATTTCGGACTGATCCTTAGCTAAGGATGCGGTTAGCCCTGCCTGGTTCAGATTGTCCTCGGCTCTCTGCTCAGCCGCCATGCGGTTTTCAATCGCCGTCAGGTTGCTACGATATTCCTCTAACTTGGGTGCGACAAACTCAGCATGGATGGGGCTACCGCCGGGAATCTCCTCTAGTTGGCGAATCGCTTCACGCCAGCGGTTAGCAATTTCCTCCCAGTGGGCAATGGGATGGGGAGGGTTCTGACTGTCACCAGCGGCGATCAGCGCCTCCTCCTGGGCCTCGGTCACCGCCCTGAGCAGGTTGGCATCTTTTTGATAGTCTGCCAGCAGCGCCTGGGCTGCGCCTCGATACCGTGACCAGGGGGGAATTGGTTTTAAGGTGTTGATAGCCGTGTTGAGCTGTTTGCTCATGTCCAGCACCGTTTCAGGCGTCGGCTGCTCTCCTAGGGAAATCAAAGCAGCATCTCCCAAGGCCTGGGCCTGCTCAATGCGATCGCATCCCCCAATCACACAGGGACGACTGAGCCCGTACCCCAGGGTACCAAATACAGCGGCCACCCCAATCCCAACCGCGACCAGACCGGTGGGGACATGCCGGTCTGCACCATGCTCCTCTGGCAGGTCGCTGGCATCCAGCGGCACTGACTCACCCATATCCTCCTGAACTTGATCAACAGGATCATCGTCGTAAAGGCCATCCAAATTAAGCAGTTCATCCACCGCCGGTTTTTCAACAGACAGCATTTCCTCATCTGACAAAAATTCTTCCTCTGAGAGATCGCCAGTGGCCTCATCGTCCCCACCAGTAGAGTGGAATAGGCTGTCAGGGGCCACCTCCGGCTGACGCACCAAAAATGGTTCAAATACCTGATCGCTCAGGGCAGACCCATCCAATAAAATAGGGCCTGAGCTATCCTGCAGCAGCCAGTTAAACCGATGCACCGCACTAGGTTTTGCAATGGACTGCTGTTTGAGATAAACCTTGATCGCAATAGAGCCACCGTTAGCGCCCAGGGGTTCTGCTTCCACTGGCAAACCTTCAATCTCTAGACGATGACGGATTAGGGTTTCCACCTGGGCAAATACATAGTTAGCTGGCACCGTGTCCACCCTGGGACTTTCCAACAGCACCATCATCTTGCCTCGGCTGATAGCACACTGTACCGCTATCTCCTCCGGCACCTCCGGCGCTCTGCTCAAATCGTAGGTCAGATCGGCCGATAGGCGACTAAGGGTAAATGCCGACGCCAGACTCATACTCTACGCCTCCACACAATTAACCAGCAATACACAAAAACTGCCCAAAATACAACGGATGTAGCGATGCAATCAAAGGGGCGGCCCTAGCTTAATTCCACAGTCCCCCCAGACTGTCAAGCCCCGAAGGAATCAAAGTTACTGAATATTGGCCTATTGTTTACGTTTTCGCAAGCCCTTTTGACGGGTTTATCTCTAATTCCCATAAGCTCTGCAACATCACAGCCAGGTTCCCCAGGCACGCTACCCTAGTAATCGAGCAAGGCTGGAGCGACCGATGAACGTTCTAATTGTTGAAGACGAAGCTGATATTGCTGAACTTATTCAGCTCTATCTAAAAAACGAGAACTTCACAACTGAAATCTGTTCCACCGGCCCCGCCGCCCTAGAACGCTTTCCTATTTTTCAACCCGATCTGATTATCCTAGACCTGATGCTTCCAGGTTTAGACGGTCTAGAAGTCTGCGCCCGCATCCGCCAGACCCCTGACAAAAAAGATCCCTACATCCTAATGCTGACCGCTAAGGGCGAAGAACTCGACCGCATCATTGGCCTTTCGACCGGTGCCGATGACTATATGGTCAAACCCTTTAGCCCCCGTGAACTTGTCGCTCGGGTTCGCGCCCTGCTGCGCCGTAGTTTGCGGAGTACGACCCCCAGCCAACTATATCGGACCGTTCACTTTACAATCGACTTTGACCAGCGTTCTGCTACGTATCAAGGGCCAGAGCCAACCCCCCTGGACCTCACCCCCCTAGAGTTTGATTTGCTCGCCACCTTTTTGAGCTATCCCGGCCGCGTCTGGAACCGTCCACAGCTAATCGAACGTCTTTGGGGTGACAATTTCTTTGGAGATGAACGGGTGGTGGATACCCACATTGCTCGCCTCCGCAAAAAAATTGAACCCAATCCCACCCAGCCCACATTTATCAAAACCGTTGTGGGTGTGGGGTATCGGTTTGAAGACGAGGCTGTTAGCTCTTGAATACCTAGCTGACCTCCCCACTAAAAACTCAAAACCCACCGCCCGTTTTCTCCCATGGCTAAAGTCCCCCTACGGACAAGACTATTTATCTCCCACCTGACTGTTGTAGCCGTGGCAATTGTGGCTTTAGCCGGGGTGAGCCGTCTTTCCACACCCCGCTACTTTGTAATTACCCTAGAACGGTTGGAAGGTCGGAGCGTTCGGATTCAGCAAATGCGCGGCCAGATTTTGGAAAGTTTTACGGACGCCTGGGCTCGGGGCATGGTGTGGTCAGTTTTGCTGGGGGTGGGGTCCGCTGGCGGCATCAGCTACCTGCTATCGCGACGCATTATTCGTCCCCTGACCCGCATGGAAGGCATTACCCAACATTTTGCCGCTGGCGACTGGGCAGCCCGTGTGCCGTCGTCGGATATCCCAGAACTACACCAGCTCGGCCATAGTTTTAACCGCATGGCCAGCGAGCTAGAACAGGTGGAGCAACAGCGGCGAGACCTTGTCAGCGATCTGTCCCATGAGCTACGTACACCGCTTACTATTGTTCGGGGATACCTCGAAGCCCTAGCCGATGAAAAATTACCCGCATCTGCCGCCACCTATGAACGTCTGATTCGTGAGACCCAACGTCTGCAGCGACTGGTCGACGATCTGCAAGAACTTTCTAAATTGGAGGCAGGCTATCTGCCAATTCAACAGCAAACCATCGCCTTAACGCCTTTAATTCAGCGAGTGACCCAGCACTTTCACGATCAGCAGGCAGAAGATCCGCAAATTGTCGTAGATATTTCTTCTGATTTACCTGCGGTCAATGCCGATCCAACCCGAACCGAACAAATCCTGGTAAATCTTCTCAGCAACGCGCTCCAATATACGGACACCGGACAGATTACCGTGAAAGCCTGGCATCAGAGACATCAGGTTTGGGTTGCCGTTCAAGATACAGGAATTGGCATTGCTACCACCGATTTACCCCATGTTTTTGAACGCTTCTGGCGGGCCGATCGCTCCCGTAACCGACGGTCCGGCGGCACTGGCATTGGCCTTGCCATCTGCAAACGTCTAGTCGAGCTGCAGGGAGGTGAAATTAGCGTCAGCAGTCAGCCCGACCGGGGAAGCATATTTGAATTTTGGTTGCCCAAAGCTACGCCAACTCGCTAAGTTTTGGTAGGGGCAGCACACCAGCAGATCACAACACCCTGACCAATAGGCCATAATGGTTAATATTAGTGACCGTTATTGCGGACATCAGTAAGGATGGGATAATTATTTCACTAGCAGCGTAGTGTATTCAGTTGAGTTTTCCTCGGCCTGCGGCAGCCAACTGTCCAGTGCCTTTCCTACATGTCGGAACCAAATTCTCCAGATCGTCGAGATCCTCGTCTCAACAAACAGCTTTGTGATACTGGTCAGCTTTTTCGCGATCGCTACGAAGTCGTGCGAATTTTGGGTCGGGGTGGTTTTGGGGTAACTCATCTGGCTCGCGATCGCATGCTCCCTGGCTTACCCCTATGTGTCATCAAACAGCTGTTTCCCAAGGTCAGTCACCCCATTGCCCTAGAGCGAGCCAAACAGCGCTTCCGTCGAGAAGCCAGGATTCTCGGGCGTTTGGGCAGCCACTCTCAGCTGCCTATGCTGCTAGACTACTTCACCTTTAAGGGGGAGTTCTTTTTGGTGCAGGAATATGTCCACGGCGACACCCTTAGCCGTGAGATTCGTAAAGGCGGCGCTCAAAAAGAAGAGACGGTCAAACGGTTTCTCAAGGAAATTTTGCCAGCCATACGCTATATCCATAGCAATCGGGTTATTCACCGGGACATCAAACCCCCCAATATTATTCGCTGCCGCGATGACAATCGCCTGGTACTGCTTGACTTTGGGGCGGTGCGTGAATGTCTGCACCACGATGATGACCCCGGCGACCACGCCGCCAGCCCTACCACACATTTTGTCGGCACCATGGGGTTCGCACCGCCAGAACAGTTGGCCCTACGCCCCACCTACAGCAGTGACATCTACGCCCTAGGAATCACCTGCTTGTACTTGCTAACGGGCAAATCTCCCTTAGAATTTGATGTCGATCCGGGCACCCAGGCCCTCGGCTGGCAGCGCTCGGTCAACGTCAGCAAGCCCTTTGAACGGCTGCTGGCCAAAATGCTAACCACCGATCTATCAGAGCGCTTTAAACGGATTGATGAGGTGCAGCGCGCCCTGGAGTTAGATGCCCACTACAACAATTTAGAACTGTGTCTAAATCGGGTTCCCAAGGCATCGACATCATCCACCGCAAAAAGTGCTGCCGAACTAGAACAAAACCAATCTCCGGTGCAACGTCGAGCAGCCGCAATTCGACGCCTGCGTCAGCGCACAAAAGATCGCTCTAGCTCCAGCACAACAGGACCGGCTTTCCCACTCTAGGCTGGCGGCCACCTCGAGCGCACCCTATGGACTGCCCCCTTTAGCTAGCCAGACATCCACGGCATCCTGTATTGCCCCAGGCACTTCATCAAAGAGACAGTGGCCAGCACCCTCAATTTCTCGGTAAGTAATCCCTGGATTTGCCGCCAAAATCTGGCGACCCCAGGCAACGGGCAAAACCCTGTCCTGGCTACCCCACAGCAGCAAAATTGGTACAGATACCTGGTTTAGCAGGTCAGCGGTGGCATCGCTAAACTCTGCTTGAGTACGAGATTTGACCAAATAGCATAGCGTCCGCGCCGCACCGCGCTCTAGGGTGGGTCGCGTAAACAGTTCCACAAGCCCCTCATCCACCCGCTCAGGCTGCTGGTAGATGCCCGTTAATACCTTACGAATAAGGCTGGGCTGACGCACCACAGCAAACAGCGGTCGTAACAACAGGGGGGTTGCAAACAGCCCTTCTACGCCCCTCGCTAGCCGAGCCAGCCAGCCAGCCACTAGCTCCTGACGGGCCAAGGGTAGCGTGAGTAAAATCAATCGGTTGGCCATGGCTGGATGACGAGCTGCCGCTGTGAGAGCCACTAGCGCGCCTAGGGAGTGACCTGTCAAAATCACCGGCTGGGCGATCAGCGCTTGCCAAAAATCATAGATCTGGGTCTGCCACAGGTCGGCCCCTAGTAAAACAGCTGGCTTTTGGGAGTGGCCAAATCCGAGCAGATCCAGGGCATACACGGGACGACACTGTCCCCAGTCGCGCAGGTTAGATCGCCACTGTTCTAAACTGGCTCCAAAACCGTGGATCAATAGTATCGGTGTTCGCTGCTGGGCCACCGGATCGCCGGGCCTTAAATAGGTGTAGCGCACTCGCCAACCACGCCAGTACCAAAAACGCTGCTGCCCCAGCTCGGAGCGACCGGTGGCTACGGTTCGTTTCATATCACAGCAGGGGGTTGCTCCAGGGTGTCTGCCATAAGAGGAACCAATGGTAGGGCACCTACAGATACCTCTAAGATAGATGAATGAGACAGCTGTCGGCGCAACCGATTTAGATAAGCGAGGGGCACTATGACTGAGACAAAACAGCGGGATGTTCAAGTATTACCCATCGCAGCCGACACCCTCGCCATGCGTTCCCGTAGTTGGAACCGACTGCGTTTTGAGATCGAATATGCCTTGGAAAAAGGGACAACCGCCAACTCCTATCTAATTATGGCCGAGCGAGTGGCCCTGATCGACCCGCCCGGGGGATCATTTACGACTATCTTTTTAGAGGCGCTGCGATCGCACATTGCCCTTGACCAGCTCGACTATATTATCCTAGGGCACGTCAACCCCAACCGCCTAGAAACCCTACAGCACCTGATTAGCGAAGCCCCCCAGGCAATTATTGTTTGCTCTAATCCGGGTGCGATCGCAATCAAAGCAGCCAAGCTACCCCTACAAAATCCTCCCCTGATCATCAAAAGCGCCGATGATGTCTTAGACCTTGGCCAGGGCCACCAGCTACAGTTCATGCCGGTGCCCACCCCACGCTGGCCCGACGGACTCAGTACCTACGACACCTATAGCTACACCCTCTACACCGACAAATTTTTTAGCACCCATATTTGCAGTGACGACCCCTACGATCTCGACTGGAAAGCCCTGTTGGAAGATCGTCGCTATTATTTTGATACAGTCATGGCACCCAACGCCAGACAGGTGACAACAGTCCTTGAAAAACTCAGTGAGTTCCCAGCCAAACTCTACGGCGTTGGCCATGGCCCAGTTGTAAAATACGGCATCCATGAACTCACCCAACAGTACCAACAATGGTGTGCCCAACAAAAACAACAAACCCTCTCAGTTGCCCTAATCTACGCCTCCGCCTACGGCAACACCGCCACCATTGGCCAAGCCATCGCCCGAGGTATCACCAAAGCGGGTGTTGCCATTGAGTCCATCAATGCTGAACAGGCCGAACAGGCTGACATCAAAACCGCTGCCGAAAAATGCGCAGGCTTTATTATTGGCTCCCCTACCCTTGGCGGACACGCCCCTACCCAAATTCAAACTGCGCTTGGGTTACTGCTCTCCACAGCGTCTAAAAACAAGTTAGCTGGCGTATTTGGTTCCTATGGCTGGAGTGGCGAAGCCATTGATCTACTTGAAAACAAACTTAGGGACGGCGGCTATAGTTTTGGCTTTGAACCCATTCGCGTCAAATTTAAGCCTGACGAGGTTACCCTCAAATACTGTGAAGAAGCCGGCACAGACTTTGCCCAAGCCCTGAAAAAAGCCAAGCGCGCCAAAGCACCTCGCACCCCCGCCAGCGACGTTGAAAAGGCCGTAGGTCGCCTAGTTGGCTCCCTCTGTGTTGTTACAGCCAAACAAAGTGAGGTCGCCAGCGCGATGCTCGCGTCATGGGTAGCCCAGGCCACCTTTACTCCACCGGGTTTTACCGTCGCCGTCGCTAAAGAACGAGCTATCGAGACCCTGATTTATCCTGACAATCCTTTCGTCCTCAATATTCTGGGCGAGGGTAAACAGCTTGGCTCAATGAAACAGTTTCTCAAACCCTTCAACCCTGGTGAAAATCGATTTGAAGGTGTCGATATCGACATTGCTAGCAATGGGGCTTACATCCTCAAAGATGCCATTGCCTACTTGGAATGCACAGTTAAGTGTCGGATGGACTGTGGTGACCATTGGGTCATCTACGCCACGATCAACGGCGGTCAGGTCCTCGACAACAATAGTAAGACCGCCGTACATCACCGCAAAACTGGTAACCATTACTAACGTCATATTATGGTTGGCAGCAGGAGCCTCTTAACCCATCAGGGGCATCAGCTATGTAGGTGTCTCAAAGAAATTTGTCGAATATGGGGGCTTTAGGTAAACCTCGAGCCTTGTTTGCAATCTGCTCATCCGTGAAAGAGAACAATATACATCCATCATCAAGCTCTTTTACAGGCAGCTCCTGATCGCTATGGAAATAGAGAGTGCCGTAATTTTTAACTAGTTTGAATGATTCCTTAAAACTAACCTAAGGCTTGAGTAAAGATATTCAAATTTGAACTATCTAACACTTAATCCTTGAAAAATAAGGATGGGTGTTCCTTATATTGCTCGCAATTTTCTTTTGTAACGCCGTTCTGATGAGCTTTTCCAACGTCAACGCTTCACAACTGTCAATCTCGCTGAGATCACCCCACACTATCGATCAGACAAGCAAAAAAGCTTCCCCACGCAAACAATTTAGCCCGGTTCAGCTTCCCAAAGACGGTTGTATTCATCACCTATTCGAACGGCAGGTGCGGCAGACACCCCATGCTATTGCTATTCTTACCGAACACACTCAGTTTACCTATCAAAAGTTGAACCGACAGGCAAATCGCCTGGCTTACCAGCTGTTAGATCTTGGAATCAGCCCTGGTCAGCAGATAGGAATTTGTGTAGAGCCTTCTTTGGACATGGTGGTTGGACTGCTAGCAGTTCTCAAGGCCGGAGGGGCCTACGTCCTTATCGAGCCCACCCACCCCATCGAATGTATAAGGTTTATCCTACAAGATACTCAAGTAAAGATCCTCCTAAGTCAAACCCAGTTTGAGCAATCATTAGCTAACTGTTTGCCCTATGAAAACACTACCCTCATTTGCCTAGATCGGGACCGATGGACAAACATGCAGTCTTGTCCTAATCCCACAACAACAGCAACACCTGATCGCTTGATGTGTGTTTGCTATACCGCCCACTCCACCAATCACCTCACAACCGACCGGCCAAAAGAAGCAGTAAGGCTTTCCCATAGCAGCCTGTGTGATCGACTATGCCATCAACAGGCTACCTTTTCCTTGACCGCTCAAGATCGGATATTGCAGAATATCTCATTTAGCTTTGACCCAGCTGTGTGGCAAATTTTCTGGCCTTTGCTGGTCGGAGCAAAGCTGGTGCTACCCAGACCTGAGGATCACCAGGATGCAGCTTATCTAAGCAAACTAATTGCCAGTCAAGATATATCTGTTGTTGCCTTAATGCCACCTTTACTAAGACTTCTATTAAAACAACCTGACCTAGCTCAGTGTTCAGCACTAAATCACATTTTCTGTGGCAGCGAAGTATTGCCAACTGAGCTCCAACAACAGCTCCAACAGCGATTTTCAGAAATTTCTATTCATCTATATAACTCAAACAGTTCTACCAAATCCGCAAAAGTATCGATCGAAGCTGCATAGGCTGCATAGTCAACTAGCCCGATAGCAGTGGCATAGTTCTTAACTTAGAGAGCATTAAATTCGCTCCTTGACCAGCCTCTCCTGCCTGGATTCATGACTCTTTACATGCTGTCTGATCGGCTAGCTCATTTGCGTAGAAATATGTTACCTGTAAGAATATTTCATCATTTAAAACGTCTGTTCAAGCTCGATTTATGGCCGTTGCACCGTATCAGTCTGACCTATTCAAAAGATGTAAAGAAATCTATGGGTTTTTGTCAGATTGTCAGCGTCAGGCAACCCGTGACCAGCATGCCAAGCTAGCCAATTTTACAATCCCCATCAGCGCCATCGAGCCCTGGCTAGCATTGCAGCAATTAGAAAATACATATCCGATACATTTTTACTATTCAACGGCTCAATATACGCTTTTAGGCTTGGGGATGACCATCGATCAGCAGGCTGCTGGCCCCGATCGTTTTGAGCGCATACAACAGTTTGTGGATGTTTGGAGACGTCGCATCCTTTCATCAAACCAGAGTGGGCCAACTGTCAAACCCTATTTTTTATGTGGTTTTACCTTTTTTGATCGGGCTGCTACAAACAGCTTTTTTGATGCAGCTCAGGTGTTTGTTCCTAGATTACAGATCACCCAACGCGATGGAAAAACAACCGCAAGTTTAAACTATCTAATTGATGATGCCGTCAATATAACCCGCACGGTTGATGATATTAGAAAACGTCTTCAAGCCTTGGAAACAGTGGCAGAGAGAGCTGTTCGGAATACACAAACAGTATCTTCTGAGATACTACGGACGCCTAAAGTCGTCAAAGACGTAGGTGACTTTGAGAAAATGGTTAGTACCGTGCTGCCCACACTCAAAGGAGAGACTCTTCATAAAGTGGTACTGGCCGACGCCCTAGACGTACTATCCGCTAGCTCATTTTGTATTCCTGCATCTCTTAAAGCCTTGGGAATAGCCTACAGCGACTGCTATATTTTTTCATTAAGCAATGGACGAGGCCCCGTATTCATGGGGGCAAGTCCGGAAAGACTGTTGAGTATTACGGATACAGCGGGTGGCAAAAAGCTCGCCACTGACGCGCTGGCGGGCTCTGCCGCCCGAGGCCTTACGGTCAAAGCCGATCAGAGCATTGCTCAGCAGCTGCTAAACAATCCTAAGGAAATTTATGAGCATCAAGTTGTTGTCGATTTTATCGTAGAACAACTGATCCAACTGGGATTGACACCTGAATTTTCCGCGTCTCCACAGTTGTTGCGTCTAGCCAATATTCAACATTTACACACCCCTATTCAAGCCTTGTTACCCCGTGATCTCAAACCGCTAAACGTAGTCAAGATTTTACATCCTACCCCTGCTGTCGCTGGATTACCCAGATCCATCGCCAGCAAACTACTCCAGGCAACAGAATCTTTTGATCGAGAACTCTATGCATCACCCATTGGCTGGATCGACGCCAACGGTAATAGTGAATTTATTGTGGGTATCCGGTCTGCCCTAATTGATGGACGTCAGGCTAGACTGTTTGCTGGAGCTGGCATTGTTGCCCAGTCAGCCCCCGATAGAGAGCTTGCTGAGGTCAGGCTCAAGCTACAGGCGCTTCTAGGAGCTTTGGTGTGAGCACGTTAGACTACCGTAATACAAACACCCTCTGGGCATCGGTGATGATAGAAACCCTCAATCGGATGGGACTCACCACAGCGATTGTTTGCCCCGGCTCCCGATCGACACTGCTCACCATAGCGTTTGCTCGTCATCCCAATATTGAATCCATTCCTATTTTGGACGAGCGCTCGGCAGCGTTCTTTGCCCTAGGCTGTGCCAAGCGGTTACATCGGCCAGTAGCCATCGTTTGCACATCCGGTACAGCAGGTGCTAACTTCTACCCCGCTATTATCGAAGCCCAGGAGAGTCAGATTCCTTTACTGATATTCACAGCTGATCGACCTCCTGAAATGAGGGCATGCGCATCAGGGCAGGCTATTGACCAACAGAAACTGTTTGGTAGTTTTGTCAATTGGTATATGGAGATGGCCGTACCAGAAGTGGGACTGTTGAACTATGCCCGACAAACTATGGTTCAGGTTTGGGGAAAATCCCTATTCCCCAAACCTGGCCCCGTACATCTCAACTGCCCATTTCGAGAGCCTTTGTCACCGTTACTGTCTCCGCCTGATCTACAGTTGGATGAAACAGATTTTTTCGCAGGGGTTTCTGCCCTTTTATCGAGCCAGCTATCTCACCAACAGCTTCCCTCCAAGCTCTGGGAAAACTGGATTAACAATGAACGGGGCATCATTGTTGCTGGGCCAGCTCAGCCTAAGAACCCAACCATCTATTGTCAAGCTGTTGGCTGGCTCTCTCAGCGCCTAGGCTGGCCAGTACTGGCGGAGGGACTGTCACCGCTGCGTAACTACCAATCTCTCAATCCATATCTGATTAGCACCTATGACAGCTTACTACGTAATAAAACCAAGGCCGATCAGCTCATCCCAAACCAGGTTATACAGCTAGGACCACTTCCCACTAGTAAAGTATTACGCCAGTGGCTACAGCAGCATCAGCCATACACGGTGCAAGTCACGCCTTTTGGTCTAAATATCGATCCGCTACATGGTAGAAGTCAGTCCCTGGCAATTGATATAGAACAGCTAGAGCAAATACTCTTTTCAATGGAACAAATCAAAACCACTGACAGCAAGAGAGGCGTCAGCCGCTACTGTGAAAATTGGGTTAGCTGCGATCGCACCCTCCGCAAAACAATCTCCCAAACCCTCCAAACTCTCCAAACCCCTTTCGAAGGAAAAATCTCCTGGCTGCTCTCCCAACATCTCCCACAAGATACCCCCTTGATTATTGCCAACAGCATGCCCGTTCGCGACATGGAATCCTTTTGGCAGATCAACGACCGCCATATCCAACCCTACTTTAGCCGAGGGGCTAACGGCATCGACGGCACCCTATCCACCGCCATGGGGATTGCCCACAACAACCAAAATAGTCTCTTACTCACAGGCGATCTGGCTTTCCTTCACGACACCAATGGTCTGCTCAACACCCGCTACCTAAACGGAGCACTCACCGTTATCCTAATCAACAACCAGGGGGGCGGTATTTTCGAAATGCTTCCCATTGCCGACTTTGAGCCCCCCTTTGAAAAATACTTTGCCACCCCCCAAACAGTCAATATTGAAGACCTATGTCAGGCCTATGATATCCAGCATACTCTCATCAAAACATGGGGACAGCTAACCAGCCAGATTCAAAGACTGGCTTTACCTGACCAGCCATCCCTGAGGATCTTAGAATTTTATACCGATCGTAAGGCAGATGCCCACTGGCGAAAAACTACAATTAGCTCTTTAGCAAAGTTCCTATCTAACAATGGTCCGGACAGAACGAAGAGAGGCATCGACAAAAGGCCACCTGCTGTTTAGGTAATTTCTGACAAAAAAGGTACCGAATTGCTAGACTGAAGCCATCGTTCTTTGCTGTCTAAGGAGTGTGTACGAGATATAGTCAAATCTGGTGTATGAGCCAGAGTTAGGCTGCCTTCTGATTGGTAGTTGTCTGAATCTTTTCAACCCGAATGCCATCTTGAAAAGAGATGCCCTCAATGACATCGCCCAGATGTTTGAAGCCTCGAATCCG
>JBCCAQ010000046.1:0-24110 GCA_039814735.1 Cyanobacteria bacterium P01_A01_bin.15 | reverse complement strand
TGGCCAGGCACCGACGCAGAGACTCTCGAAACTCAGGTCACCGAAAAATTAGAAGAGGAAATTAAAAGTCTCCAGGGTCTCGATGATTTCACCAGTGCGACGTTTAACTCATTCTCGATTATCAATATTGCTTTCAAAGCAGACGCCCCAGTCGATGCATCCATTCAGGAACTGCGGGCTAAAGTCGATGACGCTGACTCAGAACTCCCTGCAGAATCCACCGGACGCGAAGTCCCTGACTTTGAGCAACTCTCTCAGCAGGATGCACCGGTATTGACCCTGGCCATCACGGGAGAGGGGTTGAATGTGGCTGCCCTGAGTCAGGCGGCTGAAGATTTGCAGGAGCGTCTGGAATCGGTCAAAAATGTGCGCGAAGTGGATCTGCTGGGCTGGCGAGAGGAGGTGATTCATGTGCAAATGGTGCCGAGTCGCCTGACTAGCCTGGGCATTTCAGCGACCCAAGTGGCCGACGCGATTCAGGGCAATAATCTCGATCAATCTTGGGATCTGTTGCGGGATGAAGATATTGGAGCCCAGGTCCGCCTATATGGTCGGCCTCGCACCCTAGAGGATCTAAAACGAGTTCCCGTCGCGCGGCTAGACGACAATCGAGTCGTGCGTCTGGGTGAAGTGGCTGACGTGTATCAGGGGCTAGAGCGGGAGGAGTCTCAGGCATTTGTGAGTTTGCAGGGCGAAGCCTTTGAGCCCACGGTCACCCTAGAGGTGGTCAAGGTTGCTGGCAGCGACACGATTCAGGTGGTTGAAGATGCGCTGGCCGCGATGGAAACGGCTACCCAGGAGCCCGAAATCTGGCCCTTTGGTATGGAGTACGAAGTGCTCACCGACGATTCCATCACAATTATGGATGATCTGCTCAGTTTGGTCAGTAACGTCCTGCAAGCCTCCCTTTGTGTCTTTGCCATTCTCTTGTTTGCCCTCACCTGGCGCGAAGCCTTGATTGCCGGATTGGCGATTCCTGTCACCTTTGCCGGGGCCATTTTTGTACTCTGGCTGGGCGGCTACACCCTGAACTCCATGGTGATGATCGGCATGATCCTAGCGTTAGGGCTGCTGGTGGATGTGTTTATTTTGATGCTAGAGGGCCTGCACGACGGCATCTTTGTCCAAGGTCTGCCGTTCCCAGAAGCTGCCATCGAGACAGTTCAGACCTATGCGGGGTCAGCATTTGCAGGACAGCTCACCACGATTTTGGCCATGGCTCCTTTAATGGCAATTTCTGGCACCATGGGGAAATTTGTTCGACTGATTCCCATCAGTGCAATTGTCTGCCTGGTGCTGAGCTACATTATTGCCCTCTTGGCCGTGGTGCCCCTGTCAAAATTTCTCTTAGGCAATGCCCATGGAGCCCAGCAAACCTTTGTGGATCGCCTGACTGAAAAAGTGTCTACAAAGTTTGCCGATTGGAGTCTGACATATACGGTGCCCAATCGCCACGTGGCTCGTCTCTGGACGCTGGCGGCCATCGGTCTATTTATCTTTGCGACGGTGCTGTTTACCACCCTACCATTTTCGCTGTTTCCCCAGTCGGAAGGCACTAAGCTCAGCGTCAATGTGGAACTGCCACCAGCCTCCACCCTAGATCTGTCTCAAGAAGTGGCCGATCGCATCGGTGAGTTTCTGCGCACCTATACCGACGCTGACAACACCCTCGTATTTGAAAACATCACCAAACTGGTGGGGCAGCGCAGCAGCCTGGTATCCTCTAGTGAGCTAAAACCGGAGAGTTCCGATTATTTTGTCGGGCTCTCTGCGGTGATGATGGAGAGAAAGCAACGCCAGGAAGATTCTTTTGTCTATGTGCCTGATCTCCGGGAAACCATTGAATCTGATATTCTAAGGAACTACCCCGGCGCGATTCTGGCACTTCAGTATGAGCGGGCCGCCGATAGTGAAGATGCCATTCAGGTGGAACTCTATGGGGAAGATATGCAGACGCTACGACAGATTTCTGCCCAAACCCAGGAGATATTGCGCAACCTGCCCGGCACCATGGACGTGCGCGATGATTTGGGCAACTTGCGTACAGACTATAAGCTCGTGCCCCGGCGAGAGGCCCTAGACTTTTATGGCATTAACCAGAGAGATTTGGGCCTGCAGGGGCGCTATTTGATGATCGACAACGACATCGGAGACTACCCGATCGGCAGTGGTGAAGAAGATTTAGAAATTCGCCTTAGCACCCGCTGGCCCTCGCAGGCAGGGGATATCGGCGGACCTTCCCGTCTCGATGAGTTTGCTACGATTCGCTTTATCAATGACGAGGGAGATGCGATCGCAGCTAATGCCGTGCTAGAGCGTGTGGAAGGTGCGGTCCCCTTATCCATTACCCATCGCGACACCGAGCGCAGCGTTACGGTACTGGCAAAAACAATTCCCACCGGGGATTACTACGACACTGAGATCTTGGCGGATCTGGCCCCTAAACTCGATGCGCTGCTGTATGACTCAGCCCTGAGTGACGATGAGAATCTAAAGTCAGGTCACTGGCCCCGAGGCTATCGCTATCAATATGGGGGCGATTCCGAAACGAGCGGAGAAACCTTCGCATCAGCGGGACAAATGCTGATTGTGGCTATTTTCTTGATCTTCGCGCTGCTGGTGCTGCAGTTTGGTTCCTATACCCAGCCGATCATCATTATGCTGACGATTGTGTTTGCCCTGATCGGTACGTTTATCGGCTTTTTTCTCTTGGGTCTCTCATTCTCGTTCCCCGCCATGATCGGCGTCATTGCTCTGACCGGCATCGTGGTTAATGACGCTATCGTCATGGTCGATACCATGAATGCCAAGCTGAGGGCAGGCTCAGATGTGCGCCACGCGGCGGCTCACGGGGCCAGCGATCGCCTCCGACCTATTCTCACCACCAGCACCACAACAATCATTGGCCTGCTACCCTTAGCATTTAGTGAGGCTAAATGGTTCGGTCTCTGTATGGCCATCATTTTTGGTCTGTTGTCCGCCACCCTGATTGCCCTGCTGGTGGTACCAGGATTATATTTGCAGCTCACACCCAAATCCCCAGCCATCAATAACCCATAAAAATTTGAGGAGACTCTCATGAAAACCGGATTCAAAATAGGAAACTAAAATGAATATCGAACACCCAAATGAAAAAAAGCTAACCCCTGAAGAAGTGCAGCATCTTGAAAAATTAAGAACTGTTGTAAAGACTGCCCTAACGGACGGGACTCTATCTGAGTATGAGGTTGACCATATCAAGTCACTCATTTGGACAGATGGCAAAGTCACCTACGAGGAGCTGCGCACTCTCCATGAAACTATTCATTCAGTGATGGGAGATGATGTCGTCTTGCCGATGGAGTGGCGTAGTCAGTAAGTCTTGATGTTTTATTACTTGTAAAAGCCACTGTGAACAATCTATTACTAACCATGGGTTTCAGACCTGTTTCTTCAAACGCAATCCAGCGGCTTCTACAGGCTACTGCCATCAGCCTGATCTCCGGTATCATTATCACCTTGCCAGCACGCTCGGCGGATGAAATCTATTTTGACTATGGCCCGTTTGGACGATCAATTCCTGCTTCATCTCTAGAAGCCTTTGCCAAAGACGGCACCGTAGAGGATGAATTGGCTCCATTATTAGATGTCATACCAGAAGAAAGCCACCAAGATTTTCAACGGGTCTTGAGTACGCCATTACAAGTACTCAGTTCGGGTATTCCTGAGCAGATATATGATCCTTTTATCCTCTCCCAATGGTTATACTCTCCCATCGGCGAGGCCGTTTTAGCTCGGGTTGGGCAATTAATTCAAACCCAGGGTCGCCGAAATGGCCAGCAGGCTATTCGAGCTGCCATTATTTTAGCCGCAGCCGATTCCGCTGGTCTGTCGCCCATTAATCTTCTTCGCCATTACCCAACAGGTGCTGTACGGCTGAATCCTCCCAAAATCTTAGCCTTATCAAAGGCTGCCAAAACAAACTTCGAGACGACCGATCGGCTGATTGCTGTTGCTACCCAACGTTCTGAAGAGGCTGCCGCCACCGAGCCAAGTCTTGACTATAGCACCCTACCCATCCTGGGAGAATTCCCTCGGTTTAACGTGGTGAAGCAATCGTTGCTGCTAGAAGATCGCCAGCGAGAGCGTGATTATCCAGCTGATCTCTATATGCCCGCCGATTTCAGTGCCATCCAGGGGCCAATTCCAGTCATGATCCTCTCCCACGGTTATGGTGATACCCGCACCAATTTGGAGGCTGTTGCGGCAGCCCGTAGTCTAGCAGCAAATGGATTTGTGGTTGCCATGCCAGAGCATGTCGGTAGTAATAAAACCTATCAGGATGAACTACTTGAGGGCCTGGTCCAGGAATCGTTTGAGGCGATGGAATTTGTCAATCGACCGTTAGACATTCGGTTTCTACTCGACACTTTAGAGCAGAAAAACGACACTGATTTTCAGGGACGTCTTCAACTGGATCGAGTTGGTCTTATCGGCCATTCTTTTGGCGGGTATACCGTTTTAGCAGCAGCAGGGGCGACCGTTGATACTGATCGTCTACAGAGACAGTGCGATCTTGACGCAGATATTACGCCCGAAAACGTGAATGTTGCGCTTCTGCTAGAGTGCAGGTTGCTAGAGCTAGAAGAGTCATCCATTCAACAGTTAACTGACGGTAGCCTAGCTGATAAACGAGTGGGTCATGTGTTTGCCTTAGCTCCTGTAAGCAACCTGTTTGGAGAGAGCGGCATGGCCAAGATTCAGATTCCCGTCGTGATTATGGGCGGGGCTACTGATGTGGCCAGCCCCATTGCTCTAGAACAGCTGGTTGCTTTTCAAGGCTTGACCACACCCGAAAAGTATTTCTATCTGGGAGAAAATCTTTCCCATACACCAGCGATGACTCGAGTACTCTTGAATGTCACCAATCCAAGTAGTGAGGTTGTTGACGGTTTTGATGAAGCTGAGGAGTTGTTTTCGAGTCTGATTGTATCCCTTGCTATTGCCCACGCACAGGTCTACTTATTAGACAATGACTCATATCGTCCTTACTTGACATCAGCCTACGTTGAAGCCGTTAGCATAGAGCCAGCCAAGCTTCATCTGTTGCGATCTGTTCCAGATGAATTGTGACAAACTTGTATCTATGTCCGTCTGCCTTGAAACGTTTCTAGGGCTTCTTGTATCGAGTCTATCTGCTTCGAAAGACTGTTAACGGTCCCTGCATCAACAAACGTTTACCCTAAAAGCTTTATCAAAAATGTCCTAGAACTATTTTACTGGTGAGGAAGAAGAAACAATTACTCCGTATCATCCAGGGCATTGCGATCAATGGCTCCCATCAGCTTGAGTGCAGTGCGTTGGCCTTCCATTAGTCCTACTACATCCGTAATATCCATTCCTGCACAGACTCGCTCATCAATAGTATGTACAACTTGCCCTGTTTCTACACTCCAAAGTCGAATAGTTTCGTCCTCACTCCCTAAAGCCAATATTTTTCCATCAGGACTAAATGCTAAAGTTCTAATGCGGTCTGAATAGTTGTCAAATGTATAAATGCATTTGCCTGACTCTATTGACCACAGCTTCGCCGTTTGATCATCACTTCCTGAGGCCAGAGTCTTGCCATCTGGTGTAAATGCTATAGACCAAATTCGTTTCGAGTGCCCTTTAAGAATATTGAGACATTGGCCAGAGTTAATTGACCATAGCCTTATTGTTTTATCACCACTACCAGAGGCTAATATCTTGCTATTAGGGCTAAAAGCCACAGCCCTGACTGATGAAGTTAAATGACCTTCCAGAGTTAGTAGACATTTATCGGAATCAGGTGACCATAGTTTTATCATATTGTCATTGCCACTTGAGGCTATAGTCTTTCCATCTAGGCTGAACGCCACAGATAAAACGAAACTTAAGTGCCCTTCGAATGTCTGGACACATTCACCTGAATCAATGGACCATAGCTTTACGGTCTTATCATGACTACCCGACGCTAACAGCTTGCCATCTGGACTAAATGCTATAGCTCTAACTGGATTCAAGTGCCCTTCAAATGTTTGGACACAGCTACCTGGGTCAATGGACCACAGCTTTATGGTCTTATCATTACTACTCGATGCTAGAAGTTTGTTATCTGGGCTGAATGCTACATCTCTAACTGGATTCAAGTGCCCTTCAAATGTTTGGATACAGTTACCTGAATTAATGGACCATAGCTTTATAGTTTTATCGTCTCCACCTGAAGCCAGACTCTCGCCGTCTGGACTATATGCTATTGATAACAATGCATGAGAATGACTTTCGAAATTTCGAAGGCAGTCGCCTGAATCAATGGACCATAGCTTTACCGTTTGATCATCACTACCCGACGCTAGGATCTTGCCATCTGGACTGAATGCCACAGACAAAACCCAATTCGAGTGCTCTTCAAAGGTATGGAGGCATTCACCTGAGTCAATTGACCAGACTTTTATCGTGTGATCTTCACTACCTGAAGCTAGGATCTTGCTATCTGGAGTAAATGTCATAGACCAAATTGAACCCATGTGCTCTTCAAGGGTACGAATACAACCCCCTGAGTCCATTGACCATAGCTTTATTGTCTGGTCATAACTACCCGAAGCAAGTATTTTTCCATCTGGGCTCAATGCGATGCATGGAATCCCAAGTGTGTGACCTTCAAGAGTGCGAATGCATTTGCCAGACTTGGTTGACCACAGCTTTACTGTTTGATCCTGACTACCAGAAGCTAAAGTTTTGTTGTCTGGACTCAGTGCCACTGCCCATATAGTATCTGAGTGGCCTTCGAAAGTCTGAAGACAGACACCTGAGACGGTTGACCACAGTTTTAAGCTGTTATCCTTACTACCTGAGACCAGAGTCGTATTATCCGCGCCAAATGCTACGGATAGAACCCAGTCCGAATGTCCTTCTAGAGTACGAATACATCTGCCCGAATTAGTTGACCACAGTTTTATTAAATGGTCATCACTCCCTGATGCTAGAGTTTTACCATCTGAACTATAAGCAATTGAAGCTACCCAATCTAAATGACCTAAACAAAACCGAACTACTTGTCCTGTGATGACATCCCAAATCTGGACGGTGTTTTTGAAGTCCCCAATGGCGAGGCATTTACCGTCTGGACTAAATGCTAATGATCTTATGCTACTAGTGACTTTAGAAAATGTAGTCTCTGCTAGATGTGCTCCTTGTAAGTTAACTTGCCTCAAATAGGTTCTCGTAAAATCAACCCCTCTCAACTTGGTCTTGCTTAGATCACTACCAACAAGAACATCAGGTTCTTGGGCTAACATCAGTTGAGTAAGATTACCTGCCAAATAGCCAACCTCACTGAATGACTTTACTTGAGTTTCCCAAATCAGAGGCAACAGTCGCTCTCGCACTGTGTCTCTATCTAACATCAGGTGTGCTAGATCTAGAGTAGCTTTAGCCAGTTTGGAGCGGCTCAATAGCGGAAGCAAGTCTTCAAAAGAAGTACTTTCGAACTGTTTTAATGGTGAAATGTCATTAGGAACAATCTCGTTATTACTCTCTCTCCTAAAGTAGCTACTCCAGGTATAATCTCGAGATAAGGAGCATTCATCCACATAAGACTGTTGCCGAGCTATCGCCGTAAAGTCCTCTGCCATCGCCCCTAGCGACGCGACAATCTTATACGCTACAAAAAACTCCAACAGCGACCGATGGGCCGGGCTATAGTCCCCCTCCGAGTTACGGATCAGCATCGTCTGACCCATCATGTCGTAGCGCCAATGGTCCAGCTCGCTCTCTTCCTGTACCATGTCGCCAAACATCTGCTGTAGCCGCTCCGGAAACGCTCGATAGTTCAGGCTCATTCGATCCGTTGACAGCATTTCCCAGGACAGCTCACACAGAAAATAAAGCTTGTCCGCCAAAGAGGTAAATGTGCGATCGCTTTTAATATCAGTCTCCATTTTATGGGTCACCGCATAGAGATAGACCCGAGCCATATCGACGGGTTTACCCGCCTCAATCTCCGGTAGCGCATCTAAAATCAGATCCACCATCACCGGACGCCGGGCTAGATCCAACAGTTGCGCATTGCCCATCACCTTTTGCACCGTCAGCTGCTGGACCTTGCGCCCCAGCAGCTGTGCAATCTGGCCATCGCTAAACTTTTCTAGCTCCAGCACTTCAAACTGGGGCGGTTCTCCTGTCAGGTTGTCCGTCGAGGCTTTTAGCTCCGCATTTAGCAACCGTCTCCCCTCAATCGCCTCAGGAAAGTGCTCCGTCCGGCAGGTCAAAATCGCCTTGGCCCCCGGCACTACCACCTTGGCCAGCTCCCAAAAGTTGTCGATCATCGACTGCCGGTTCACTCGGGCAGCCATTTCATCAAACCCATCAAAGATCAGCAGCAGCTTACCCATGCGGTTGAGCCGATCAAAGACAGAATAGGTTTTGAGAATCTCATGTTTCCGAAAAAAGAATTCAGAAAACAGCGACTCCACCGTTACCGACTTGGCATAGTCCCGCAGGGGAACCACAATCGGCACACGGGGGCGTTCAAGACCGCGCTTTTTCGCATCCTGGTAGCGTTGCAGTGCCACCCAGGCATAGTGCAGCGCAAACCAGGTTTTGCCCGTGCCAAATTCTCCTAAAATCGACAGATGTTCTTTGGCCGGGTCATCCAACCACTGATCCACATAGCCATCGATCCAGCCGTCGTCCTCACCGTAGACGCTCACCCCAATTTTCCGCTGGGTCAGCGGGTCTAGCTCATCCTTACGACAGGCCAGGGGCAGATAGTCAGTGTCCACCCGCTTTGCTTTGATATCCGCCTCTAGCCAGCTTAGATATTTGCTAAAGTCGGCGTCTTCATCTAGCAGCTCATCAAAGGTGTAGCAGCTGATGTCTTCATAGAGGGGTTCTCGGTGCACCGCCGTGCGGGCAGCTTTGCTCACCCGGCGATTGCCCACCAGCCAGCCTTCGTCTGCGCCGATGGTTTTAATGGTTTGCCAGAACCCCTGCAGGTCATCCATACCTACTTCCCCAGCCACCCCCCGCACCAAAATGCGAGACACTTTCCGACGGGTGAGGGGGAAGTTAATAATCCATTCAAAGTAGTCAACGGTCCAAATTTCGTAATCGGGGTCGCGGTCGTAGTCCAGCACGTCAAACCAGTCCCCCAGCTGACGGGCCAGATCCACTGCTTTACTGGTCTGGGCCGCCGCTGGTAGGGCCAGGGTGTCGGCCCCGGCCAGCTGATTGACCTTTTGGTTGATGGCTTCTAGACTGGGCAGCTGCTGCAGCTGGTTTTGGAGGGTCTGGAGCTGCCGCTGCAGGCTGTCGAGTTTCTGTTCCTGGCGAATCTCTTTGGGGGATCGAGTTTGTTTGACAAGTCTTATAAAAACCGCTGCAAACGTGCCTAGCTCCCGCTTTGGGTCTAGCCCTTTTAGCTGACCCTTTAGTTTGAACTGGGCAATGTCTTCTCCCTTGCGCAGCCAGCCGCTTGGATCATTCTGGCCATAGGCGGTTTGAAACAGCTCCCGTACTTCTTTGGCCTTAAAAAACTGAATCAGCGGTTCAGGCTTGCACTGTCCCACGTCATCAAAGGCATACTGGGCCACAGCGTGGGCATAGATATCTTCAAACGTTGTTAGTGACTCAAGATCGGCTAAACCAAAGCGCTGTAGTAGACGAATAATACGCTCATTGCGACCCACCTTGTCTTTGATGCCCGAGGCGTCTAACACAGCATCAATTACTTTTTCGATGACGAATTCCATGGCGATCTTAGGTCAGGAACAGTACGGAATGACAAACCGTCTCTCTGCCATTATGCAGTGGGTTGATGCGACATGGCCAACACATGGATACGTATGGACAGCGACTGACCAACGGCAACAACCTGCCCTGGACTCAAAGTCGCAGGGCTAATCGGGTTAAACCCACTGGAAGGGGTTAGGGATAAGGATTGTATAAGATCCAAAGATTAATGCTGGAGAGACGTTGCATGCAACGTCTGTACGTTCAATAGTGGAGCCTAATAAATTTTGATTCCTTAGTCGTTTAAAGGCGATCTCTCATAGCGTTAGCGACTTTGTTCCTTTAGTGAAGAGCACCCAATTAGCGGCGGGTTTTGAACCCGGCGTGGGCTGACGCCCCACCGCCGACCTTAGGGAAAGATGCGGAAATAACTGCATCCCATCAGAGATCTCCAGCCTCTTCTACGGCTGGCTCTTCTTCTACGACTGGCTCTTCTTCTACAGCTGGCTCTTCCTCAACTACTGACTCCTCAACAGTTTCTTCTTCTACGGGTGGTTCGGCTGCGGCAAGGCCCCATAGTGCATTGATCTGAAACTCTTGGGCGCTGCTAGAGGTGGTCATGCTCAGACTGCGGATGGTGCCCAGGTAGCGTTTTATGTCGACAGCCCAGGGGTCATTGGCTGTGTTAAAACCCAACAGATTGTAGAAAAACGACAGCGTGGAGGACATGTTGACATAGAAGTAGCCGTTGTTGGGTTTGGGGAAAGAGGCCGTGGCATTGCGAAAGGTGCTGTGGCCGCTGAGGGGGGCAAAGCCGGTGGGGACCACCAGCCGCTCCATGGCACCGCGACCGCTGGTAAATGCTAGGGTATCGTCCGTGAGCCAGGTGTGGCTAAGGACGCTATCGGCAAGACCGTCGGCGTTGATGTCGTACTGCCAGCTGACCACCGGCTGCTCGCCGATGGCAACAGGTACGGCAATCTCCTCGCCGACGACGCTATCCAACGCCCCTAGGGCTGTTTCAGCCGCCGGACGGTTGCTGGTTTCTAATAGAACGCCTGCTTCTAACCCCAACCCTGGAAAAAATGAATTGAGCAGCCCCGACTGACTAGGGAATAAAAATAGGCTGTATTCTCCGTCCATCCAACCCAAAATGTCGGTGTCTAGATCTAGACCGGTGGCTAGGGAAACGATGGAGCGCGCCGTTTCAATCAGACCGCCGGTCACCTCGCTGAGGGAAAAGGCGGTGGAAACATCATTCCAGAATCCGCTGATGTCGTAGCCGCTGCCCATAAAGTAGGTGGGGGCTGGCATCAGTGCCAAAATGGAGTGATCCGCGTTGGGGGATGGGGGCAGGTCCGGGAGCGCGCCCTCGGTGTAAAAGTGGGCTTCTAGGTGCAGCCCCTTGGTTTCAGGGTAGATCAGGGCATCGAAGGTGACGTTGCGGAGCAGATTGGACATGGCGGCCCGGTCACTGAGGCTGGGCTGGGGGATGGGGGGCAGGCCAAAGTCCTGAAACGGGTTGCTAAATTCAAAGTTGATCAGCTCGCCAACGTTGCCATAGACGGTGGCCAGACTGGCCTGGGCCTGGGGATGGCTTTGGGTTTTGGCAAAACTGGGGTTGCTGGTTAGGGTGGGGGCGTCCTGGGTTTGGTACTCAATCCACTGACGCAAGCTATCTAGGTTTTCGGCGGTGACAATATAGTTACCTAAATGGGCAACGGCATAGCCGGGTATGGTGTAGCCGTCTTCTGAGTAGGTGCCGTCGGGGATATGGATATAGGGAGGTTCGGGCTGACGGTAGGCACGCAGAAGAGACTCGGGGGAGACCGAGGAAAGCGGGGCCGGTTCAACCGGCTGGGGAAACTCTTCGGGGAATTCCTCTGCCTCGAACTCAGGTGTGTCGTCCCAAATTTCGTCGTAGGAGACAAACTCTGAGGGCCAGTGCCAGATGGGAAAGGTCCGGTAGGAGACTTGCTCGGGCAGGGCACCGCGCGCCTCGGCTAGGGTAGGGATAAAGTCGATAAAGGCGGGGGCGTTGTTAATGGGGATGATAATGACCGAGCGCTCGACGGGGTTGATGGTGCGGATACTGGGAACGGGTAGCAGCGCGATCGCAACCCCATCACCAATCCATGGCTGCACATCCTCAACGTAGTCAATACCCAGGGGCATTAGCGGCAACACCTGCGGGCTGGGGGGCACCCCAAACGCCTCGGTCAGCTGGGCAAACAGCGCATACTGGTTGAGGGCCGCCCAAACATCCTCACGGGAATTGATAATCATCGCCGCTGGCGTATTGGCCGGCAAAATATGGGTAATCGGCGGTGGTGTGGAGCTAGTTGCAGGCAACAGATCGCCCAGGGACGCTTTTAGCTCAGTGACATCGACGGTGGGCTCACCTGGAAAGTCCTCTGGCGGCGGTTCTTCGGGCAGCGGTTCTTCGGGCAGCGGCTCCGCTGGCAACCCCTCTTCGACATTCTCAACACTCTCTAACGATGGCTCCTGGGCCGCTAACGGTGTTGCAAAAATCGCCAGCGCAAGGACTGCCGTTCCCCATCGATTAATCACAAATAAAAACTCCTAAGGTAAAAATTATAAGTATTTGGCAACTATGCGCCTATGCATTAAGGCAGATTTATCTACAACAGCAGCGGGCTGGATTACGGTCCCCTCAAGCTTTTTCGGTTATAGGTTCGGATTGCCCGCCCTGTCTTGTTTTTGCTTTTCTCAGTACTATAAGCGTAATCGTGAAATCAAAGGGTTGAGATAGTATGAATCAGTTTAAAACTCTGGCATTGCTAAGTGTTCTTAGTGCTCTGCTAATCAGTATTAGTTACTACCTGATTGGTGGATCCGGCGGTGTCATCTTAGGTATTGCGATCGCAGCCGTGACGAACCTGGGGTCATGGTTTTATTCCGATAAAATTGCCCTAGCAGCCCACAAAGCGCAGCCGGTCAGCCGCCAGGAGGCCCCTGCCCTCCACGCCATGGTGGAAAAGCTAGCGGCCAAGGCCAATATTCCGGTGCCTGGGGTGTATATTTTGCCCACCGAGTCAGCCAACGCCTTTGCCACCGGTCGCGACCCCGAGCACGCAGCGGTGGCGGTAACCCAGGGCATCATGGACATGCTCAGCTCCGAGGAGCTTGAAGGGGTGATCGCCCATGAGCTCAGCCACATTATGAACCGTGACACCCTCACCCAGGCGGTGGCGGCAACGATTGCAGGTGCGATCGCATTTCTGGCCCAGATCCTGCAATACTCCATGTGGTTTGGTGGCATGGGCAACTCCCGCGATGACAATGGCCCCAACCCCATTGCCCTAATCGCGACGCTGATTTTAGCCCCCATGGCCGCCACCGTCATCCAGCTAGGTATTAGCCGCACCCGCGAATTTGCCGCCGATGCCGGTGCCGCCGAGCTAACCGGCAACCCCCGCGCCCTGGCCAGCGCCCTCAAGCGTTTGGATGCTAGCGCCCGTCAGCTACCGATGGCCGGCAACCCAGCCTATGAGCCGCTGATGATTATGCACGCTGTCCCCAAACGGATGTTTAGCGGTCTGTTTTCCACCCACCCAGCCACCGAGCAGCGAGTGGAGCGTCTGTTGGAACTTGAGCAGGGGTTAGTCGCCGCATAGGCCACAGCCGGTAAAAAAAAGAGACAATTGTAGGCCACCTCTGACACATCAGGGGTGGCTTTCTACAGGCGTCCATGCCACACTAGTCCAGCGACCAAAACGCGACCAAAACGCGATCAGAACAGTCTCATACACCGTCTCTCCCCGGCCCCACGTGCTCCCACAACAGCCGTCCCCTGCAAGCCTCCGCCACCTGTGGTTGACCTGTGACTTTTCAGCCTCCCTGCCCACGGCCACAGACCCAATTACGCCACAGCTTTTTCTCAAGCTAATGGCCCACCCGGCCATTAATCAAATCAAACGTTTTACCCAATCAGAAGCCTTAGGCCCCGACGATGTGGCCGCCTGGGCACCGGGAATTTTTACGATGCAGGTTTATCGGTCTAGCGTGCCAGAGGCCCTACTCCAAGTCACATCGATGCTTGCCCAGCACTTAGATACCCCCGAAGGCTCTGCGACGATCACCGTGTATACCCAGCTCGGCGGACGTCACTATCCCATTACCACCCGCCTTAGCCCAGAGGCGATCGGGGCTGCGGCCCAAGATATTGAAACCATGGTGTGCCAGCACGAAAAAGGCTAGGCAGATGTTCTCTCGCCTAGCCAACAAAATTATTTAAGGTTCCAATACCACGCGTACAGACGTTCCATGGAACGGCTCTCCAGCCCAAATTTTATACAGACGTTCCATGGAACGTCTCTCAGGATTTTTCTAGCGGCCTAGGCAGGCATGAGCTGCAGCACCAGGGCACGGCGATCAAAGGACTGGATCTTACCTGCCTCTTTCAAATCTTTAACAATCCGCTCTAGGAGCTCAAGGGCGCGATCGCGATGCTGGTGCTCTCGCCCTCGTAAACGAACCCGAAACTTGACAGAATCCCCCTTACCCAACCACTGAATGGCCTGGTTAATGCGCAGCTGATAATCAGATTCACCGACGTTGGGGCGAAACTTCACCTCTTTAACCGTGGTGCGTGCGCTCTGCTTTTGACGCTTCTTTTGCTGATATTGAAACTTGCCATAGTCCAAAATCTTGGCCACCGGTGCCTGCTTGCTTTCAGAAACCAGAACCAGATCCAATTGAACTTCTTCGGCCAGCTTCAGCGCGTCCCGAGTCTCGGTCAAGCCACGATTATTGTTTTCGTGGTCAATGAGCAATACCTGCGGAGCCTTGATCTGACGATTGATGCGATGTTTCTGTGCGATGAGTCTTTTCCTCTTTACTTGAACTCGACGGGGCTAACTTGAACAGATACTGATACTGCTCTAGATACCAGCCAGTGAACATAGCCGCAAAGCACGAATCCACGTCCGGCAACCGCAGTCCAGCGAATTTTCTAATCGTAGCTTACCGTTTTAATAATGCAACCGATCTGCAGGAATGATTGCAATTCTGTAAAGAATAATCATTTTGATCAACGCCTGGGGAACGCGAAACTGCTCCTGGCCATAGCTTTGGTGGCCAAGCTGACTGTAAACAAAGCTTAGCTAAAGTGCTACCATCCGTAGGCAAATTGACATAGCAAATTGGACCATGGCGCTTCAGGTTTATGGCATTCCCAACTGCGGCACCTGTAAAAAGGCGCTGACATGGCTCGCGGCCAACGATGTGGCCTACGAATTTATTAATACTAAAGAGCATCCCCCCAGCCGAGAGCAAATCGCCGACTGGGTCGCCGCCCTTACTGCCAGACCCATGCGCAATACCTCGGGCATGGCCTACCGTGCCCTCGGCGAAGACAAAAAAACGTGGAGCGATCAGCAGTGGATAGGGGCGTTTGCAGAGGACGCTATGCTGCTAAAACGCCCGCTGTTTGTAAAGGATGGCAAAGCTGTACTCGTCGGCTTTCGAGCCAATGAAGCAACTCTGCAGCAAACGCTAGCCTAGATAGCCCGCATAGGAGACCCCCATGGGAGAAGCAAAACGTAGACAGCAAAACGACCCCAGCTATGGCAAAGTGCCCCAAAAGCGCAAAAAGCCCAGCTGGTTTAAGTTTGATCCCAAACGCATTACGAGGACAGAAATGCTGATGTGGGCAGCCCTCTTTACGGGTACCGCCGCCGTATTTTTTAGTACCTATTTTTTGCAGTAGGGCTGACCCAAATTTTTGTACCTGCAAGTGCCGTATCCGTTTAGCAAATACGGCACCTTTAGAACGCAGTTTTGGAGGACAGCCGGTCCGTTAGCGTCTGGGGCGCTCCTCCCGAGGGCGGGCCTTGTTGACGCGAATTTCACGCCCAAGCCACTCGGCACCATCTAGGGCTTCAATGGCTGCATTTTCTTCCGACTCTGCAGACATTTCTACAAATGCAAATCCGCGAGGCCGACCGGTTTCACGATCCATAGGGACAGTGACACGCTTAACGGTACCGTAGTCTGCAAATACTTCTTGAACGTCTTCCTGCGAAACGTTGTAGGCTATGTTCCCTACATAAATGGACATGGACTTTCTCCAAACACTTGAGATGAAATTCTGACAAGAGACGCACCAGTGGTAGCTTGATCTAGATAGCTCTAGACCGGCTGACTGGCAAAAACTAACCACTCATCAAGCGCCAGATTAGCATAGAAATTTGGGCTGTAATCGTTGTCTGGACGACTTGTGAGGAAGGCTTGATATAGCAAATATCTGTTACTTTGTACGGCGGTCTGCTGAGAAATGATCTATGCAGGTTTGTCCTAGGCGGGCAAGACCGGGCAGAACCCACCGTCCAACGGTAGAGACGTTGCATGCAACGTCTCTACCGTTGGACGGTGGAGCCTAATAAATTTTGTTTCTTTAAGGGGTAGGAAAAAACCAATCGTGATCGATATGGAGTTTATCGAGGCGGGCGATAGCTGGCAAAATTGGCTATTTACTCTGACCTATCTGAGTTTTTTGCTGTTTGTGGTGTGGCGGGTGATTGTGTCATCATCCACACCATCGGACTAGCCGAGGTGCCAAACCATGGTGGAGCATTTGACCGATGACGCACGGGTCGCTTGGCTGCGGCAGAGTACCTATCTTGGGGTCTTGGACGAGGCGGTGCTGGCTGCGATCGCAGCCCGGCTTACGCCCCTCACCCTCCAGGCCAACCGCCGCCTGATTTTAGAAGACACCCAGGCCGATGCCCTGTATATCCTCAGGTCAGGCGGTTTAGAGCGCTATCGCACCCAGCGCGCCTCCATGGCCCAGACGACTACCCTGCTACCGGGGGCCGTGCTGCACCTGCAGGAGATCCTGCTCGACCAGCCCACCGACTACACGGTGATCAGTCTGGATGACTGCGAGCTGTGGCAGCTGCCCGCCGCCACCCTGAGGCAAATCGCCGCCACCTATCCCAGCCTCAGCCAGGAACTCTCCGAAATGCTGGCCCAGGAGGTAGAACAGCTGTCTGCCCAGCTGCTCTACGAGCAGGAACGACAGCAGGAACTAAGCCCCTATGTGGTGCCCAGGGTCAATCGCGGTGTGATTGGCTCTAGCCGCTATGCTAAACGGCTGCGGCAGGCCGTGCGGACAGCGGCCAGAGGCCACGGCGAGGATAAGCCCCGCCCCCAGATCCTGATCTTTGGTGAACCCGGTTTAGAAAAAGACAACCTGGCCGCCCTGATTCACTTTGGCTCTGACCATAAAAAAGAGCCCATGATCAAGGTGGACTGCCAAACCCTGCGGGCCGCCGATCTGTTTGGCCGGGGTGAGAGCCGACCAGGGCTGCTCGACTGGCTAGGCACCGGTACCCTGCTGCTCAACAATATTCAAGACCTTGGCTCTGAGCTAAAACCCGCCATCCTCAGGCTGCTAGCAACCGGCGAGTATCAGCCGGTCAGCCCGCCGGGCCAGGGGCCGCTACCCACCAAAAGCAGTGCCGCTTGGATCATGATGATCTCGGAAAAAAACCTGCCCCCCTTTGCAAAACTGTCCCAGCAAACCATCAAAGCACCGCCATTACGGGTGCGCAAAGCCGACATAGAAGCCCAGACCAACTATTATATTCAGCTCTACTGTCGCAAACGCCGCCTCGACAAATCTACCCTGACCCCCGAAGCCCTGCGGCGGCTGCAGAGCTATGACTTTCCCAACAACCTGCGCGAACTTGAAAGCCTGGTTCAGCGTGCCATCCAACAGTCGGACAGCGCCACTCGCCTCAGCGAAGAAGTCTTTTGGTCCACCGGTGAAGAACGCAATCAGTTTCGTCTCAATTTGCTCAACACCTATCCAAAACTGCGTCAGTTTTTACGCAGCCCCTGGTGGCCAGATCGGATCAATTTTGGCTTTACCAGCTGGTTTTATGTCCTGGTCGTTGCCCTGTTGTTTTTAGGTCCCCAAACCCGCGATGCCAATGTGGCCCTAAACTTTTTTTGGGCCTGGTGGTGGCCGCTGATCCTGTTATTGTTTCCCTTTGTGGGGCGGCTGTGGTGCGCGGTATGCCCGTTTATGATCTATGGCGAGATCACCCAAAAGCTGTCTTTATGGCTGTGGCCCCGGCAGCTGGGGGAATGGCCCCGGCAGTGGGCCGAGCGCTGGGGCGGCTGGATTTTATACGGCGGTTTTGCAGCCATTTTGATCTGGGAAGAGCTGTGGAATTTAGAGAATACGGCCTATCTCTCAGCCTGGCTGTTGCTGATTATTACCGCCGGGGCCATGGTGTGCTCGGCTCTGTTTGAGCGTCGGTTTTGGTGTCGCTATCTGTGCCCCATCGGCGGTATGAACGGGCTGTTTGCCAAACTCTCGATGGTCGAGCTGCGGGGCCAGCGCGGGGTGTGTGCAGCCAGCTGTAACACCTACCAGTGCTACAAGGGTGGTCCCGCCAAAGGAGAAGGTCAGGAGACGCTTGGCTGTCCGGTCTATTCCCATCCGGCCCAGCTGGTGGACAATCGCAACTGCGTGCTGTGTATGACCTGTCTAAAGGCATGCCCCCACCGCTCGGTGGAGCTAAACCTGCGACCGCCGGGGATTGAGTTATGGACCATCCATAAACCGGTCGATCATGAGGTGGCGCTGCTGCTGCTGCTGTGGGGGGCGGTGTTGGTGCATCGGCTACCGGCGGTGGCAGCCGCCCTGGGGGTATCGGAGCGGGTAATTGGGTTTGGGGGACATGCGATCGCAACTCTCCTTTTGCTTTTCCTACCCCTGCCCCTAGCCTGGGTGGCCCATCGGCTGACCCAGCTTATTCAGCCCCGCCTCAAAGCCAGACCCTTTACCCAGGTAGCCTATGGCTGGCTGCCCACTGTGCTCTTTAGCAGTCTGGCCCACTATCTGTCCCTGGGTCTTACCGAAGCAGGCCGGATTATCCCGGTCTCTTTTGCCAGTTTTGGCCTGGCTAGCACGGGGCCTGTCGTTGTGGCCCATCCGGCTGTTATCGCCTTTCTGCAAGGGGTTAGCCTGATTTTTGGCGCGCTCCTGAGCATGCTGCTGACCCAGCGCATTGTCCGACAGCCCTGGATCAAGCTCCTCCCCGTTCATGGGTTTACCCTAGGCATGACGGCCATCTTGTACAGTCTGATTGTCTAAATCTGGCCCATGGTGAAGCTGAGCTAGGATAGGGATATCAGCTGCAATTGGACAAAGTTATCCATGGCGTTTCCAACACCGCTGCTAGATGCCAGGCTGGCTCGGGAAAAAGAACAGAACGAAACTGAGCGCCAGCGATTGTTACCGCTAGCGCTGGCATGGCTGCGCGCCCATGGCCCCACCTATGGCATTTTCCACGGCTATGTGTTTGGTTCAGTCACTGAGCCGGGTCGCTTTACCCAATCGTCAGATGTTGACATAGCAGTGGACACTTGGAATACGGGGGATATCTGCGGTCTAATGGGCTATCTATCATTGCACCTGAACCGTGATGTGGATGTAGTACCCTTAGACCAGTGTCACTTTGCTGATAAGATTCGCCATCTCGGAACCCCATGGAGCGTGAACGATTCGCCGGACTTACTGCAGACCGTTGCTGATGTAGGGAAGAGACCGGTCTGCCCACTCCAAAACAATACCAGAATCTTAAAAATTGAGCCCTATCGGGGATCAGCAACGCTCACCGAAACCATCAAAGGACAGTGGCGATTGATCGAGAGAGTCAGTAATCGCTTACAGGCTCGTGTGGATGAAGGGATGGATACACCAGCACAGCTAGATAGTGTGGCATATCAGATTCATAATCTGTACTGTTCTATAGAAGATCTGCTGAAGCTGATTGCCAGTGCGTTTGAAAACCGGATTGGCACCAGTAGCGGATGGCATCGTGTTTTGCTATTACGGCTTAGTCAACCTGTTGAGGACATCAGGCCAGCTTTTTTATCTGAAGAATCGTTTGATGCACTGAATCAGCTGCGAAGCTTTTGCCATATGTTTCGACATGCCTATGGTACTGAAATTAAGCTAAGCCAGCTTCAGCCGGACATTGATACAGCATTGCAAGCGAGTCGTTCCATAAAACAAGATATCGCTCAGTTTTTAGAGAGTCTGACCAACCTAGCAGAGTAGTTCTTGAGTTCTAAATTCTGGATCTTGTCTCCTGACTCCTGCCTTGAGAATCACTGCCGAGATTAGCCACCCCAAAAATCGAAAAAAACGAGCCGCTTCGCGCCAAAGGAGAGAAAAAAATCTTATGAAGAGAGCAAGAGGGCAAAAGAGAAAAGGGCTAATGAAGAATCCTGGGCGCGGAACACACTACCCGAAAACCGTAGTAACTGTCGCGGTTGTCGGGCGTAAAGGAGTAGCGGGCAGCGGAGCGGCAATACCTCGGATAGTTGATCCAGGAGCCCCCCCGTAGCACGCGAGAATTTGAATTGCCGCCAGACAACCATGGAGCCCCATCTATGGGAGCACCAGCATAATTGTCATGCCAATGATCAGCACACCACTCCCACACATTGCCATGCATATCGTAGAGTCCCCAGTCATTAGGCGGAAGACTATCTACAGTAGTTATCTTTCCTCGATAAGTTCCTCTCTTTTCTTCTTTGCGACCTAACCCCATAAATCCTTCATTGACAACAACGTTTTTTTGAAAATCACAATTCACTTGTTCTCCCGTAATCGTATTTCCAAAAGAGTATCGAGTGTTCGTACCAGCCCGACAGGCATATTCCCACTCTGCTTCGCTGGGCAAACGATAGATGTGCTCTGTCTGTCGAGATAATCGCTGACAAAATTCCACTGCTTCATACCAGCTGACTCGCTCTATCGGTAAATTAGCTCCCTTGAACCTTGATGGAAATGGTTCTAAATCATGCTCCACTTTTGGTAAAGCCGCCACCTCAGCCCATTGAGCCTGGGTAACCGGATACTTACCCATCCAAAACTCAGGAACTCTCACTAAATGTTGAGGGCCTTCATTATCTCGACGATTTGATTCATTGCCAGGTGAGCCCATCCAAAACTGTCCTGCCTGGATTTTGACCATCTCTAGCCCAACATTATTACTCAGACGCTCTGTAAAATTGCCTGTAGATGTCTGCTCTTTTACCACTGGTTGAGCAGGTACTGCAGATACTGCAATAGGCACAGGCTTTTGAACGGCCTCTTGTTTTACTGAAACAGGTTTTTGCTCCGGGTCATCCTGTTGCTGACGACCTGCAATCACCCTAAGCATTCCCTGAACCACATCGAGCAAGGCCTCATCCCAGTCATCCCATCTCGTGACGGGTTTTCCATCCTTGGGCAATGCCTGCAGCTTACTAAAGACAGACCCTTGCCAGTAGCAAGACTTCATAATCACAGGAATCACCCTGGCCGTACCAGCATCATGACGAGCCATCGCTCGCTGCATTTCCTTGTCAAAGCAGTAGTCAGACGCTAGAAATCTGGGGGTAATCAGTAGCAAAATTATTTCCGCTGACTCCAGCTGAGCCTTAATTTCCTGCTCCCACTCTGCTCCAGCTTCAATGGCCCGATCCTGCCAGGGCTTGATCTGCCCCTGACGAATCAAAGGAGCCAAATGCACGTACAGCTCATCCTTCAGATCCTCATCCTTATGGGAATAGGAAATGAAAACATCGACGGGGTTGACCATGCCTGAAACTGCTATAAATTTGGCTTTAATAGCTCAATTATAGGGGCGTCTTGAGCATGTCTTGCCCTCTTTACAGAACCTATGAATAGCAGCCTGACTCGCTACCTGAGCTACCATAGACAGTCAGAGCCCAGTATTAGTTTGTCTGTAGCGCCGATAGATAACGTATTATGCCGATCCGCACTGAAACAATTAAGTAGGATCTTGACGAACTCACGACCGATCAGCTGCAATAGGTCGTGGATTTCATTGCATTCTTAAAGTTTCAGTCAAAACGTCGTCGCCTCTTACTGCACCCTGAGCAACTAGCTCCACTAGCTACAGAGTTTGCTGAAGCAGCTCGAGCACTAGCCGAAACAGGCATAGATGACTATGCTGACATGCTTCGTCGGGAATAGGATACTAGCTTTAGCACACTGATGCATGCCACCTAATCTTCCGGCTGTTTGGATAAACGCCCATCTTCCATGTAGATAATGCGGTCGGCGATATCTAAAATTCGGTTGTCGTGGGTGACCAGCAAAATGGTGCAGCCCTGTTCTTTGGCGAGATTATGCATAATATCTACGACATCACGGCCAGATTTTTTATCGAGGGCGGCGGTGGGTTCGTCCGCCAGCACAATTTTGGGATGGCTAACTAGGGCGCGGGCGATCGCAACCCTCTGCTTCTGTCCCCCAGACAGATCGGCTGGGTAGTAGTCGATCCTGTCTTCGAGACCCACCTGCGTTAGCATCTCTGTGGCGCGACGGTGGCGTTCGTCCTTAGTAAACGTCCCTTGGACTTCTAGACCCATTTGCACATTTTCCAAGGCGGTAAGACTGCCGTGCAGATTGTGGGCCTGAAAAATATAGCCATTATTGCGACGAGCTTTGACCAGGGCCTGTTCGTTAGCATCACATAGCTCGTGGCCAACAACGTTTAGGCTGCCGGTCTGGGCTGAGCGCAGCCCACCAATGAGCGTCAGCAGAGTGGTTTTACCAGAACCGGAGGGACCGGTCATAATCACAATCTCCCCCGCTGCAATCTCTAGATTAATATCAAACAGAGCCTGCTTGCGGAGCTGGCCGGAGCCAAAGTAGTGGTTGAGCTGATGAACAGAAATAGACGATGCTGCAGCCATAGCGAAAGAAGAGAGATGACTCGTTAGAAAATATCGGCAGGGTCGGCGGCCTGGAGACGACGGGTTGCGATCGCACCCGACGCATTACACATCAACAGCGTCAGAAAAAACACCACAAACATGCGGCTAACAGGCATGGCAATGGGCAACGCCGTGGCGGCCGCCGTTAGCTGATAGGCCCCCATGGCAATAAACAAACTTGGGAAAAAGCCCAGCAGCGATAAAATCAGAGCTTCTTCAAACACTACACCCAACAGATAGCTGTTGCGATACCCCATGGCCTTAAAGGTGGCATATTCCGCCAGATGACTATTCACATCAGTCGAGAGCACCTGATAGACAATCACTACACCGACAATAAAGCCCATGGCCGTGCCCAGGCCAAATACAAACCCAATCGGAGAGCTTGATTGAATCTCATTGAGTTCAAAATCAACATAGCCCTCACGGGTGAGCACCAAAACATCATCTGGCATCCGAGCAATCAGCTGTTCTCTAACCTGCTCAATGTCATAGCCTGGCTCCACATTCAACAACCCTAAGCTGACAGCGCCTGGCTCACGTTTAGGGAACAGTCTTAAAAAGTTTTGATCGCTTGTAATCAACGCACCATCATCGGCAAATGAGGCTCCAACAGAAAATAGTCCCGTAACTGTAACCGTATTAATTCCAATTTCAGTATCGGCAGACTGCCCCGTTTCTACTGCCTCAATCATCTCTTGATAATCCCCCCGCGATGCGCGATCAAACAAGACATGGTAGGGCAAACGGGTATCGGTGATTTTGGCATTGACCTCAGGCAGGTCAAAAGCCGGTTGACTTGGGTTTTGACCGATAATCATCATGGAGGCTTTTTTGCGCGTCTCAGGGTTGCGCCAATCGACAGAGCCGACGTATAGCGCATCGGCAGAGGCCACACCGGTCACATCCTGGGCCTGGTATAGCCGCCGTCGAGAAAAGGTGCGCAGCTGGCCAAAGTTCTTAGCCTGGGTGCTAATCAAAACAATGTCTGCCTGGAGCGTCCGGGGATACTGGGTGTTGGTTTTATAGAGCGCATCGGAGAAACCCAGCTGCATAAAAATCAGCACGTCAGCAAAGGTGATACCTGCGATCGCAGTCAGCAGTCGCATCGGATCGTGCTTTAGCTGCAGCAGCCCCAGGGCCGTTCGTTCCTGCAGAGATTTGACAATCTTGATGGGGTTCATAGGAATAGGAAAATTATGAAAATTCCTGTGGGGGCGTTGCAGGCAACGCCCCCACAGGAATTTATTCAACTTCGATGGTGGCGGTAACTTGCAAATTAGATAGCCCCGTCACGGTTTGGCGGGCCGGCTAATCTAACTGAATGTGCACTTCGACCACTTTGGCGTCGATGTTGGCGGCGGGGTCTTCATTGATCACCTCCTGGGCCTCGACCTGCAAACCAATTCGCTGTACCGTGCCCTGCAGCTCGGTGTCTAGGACCGGTGTCGCCACCCTCGCGCAGACCGAGCAAATGTTTGTAGTCGCCGATGTTTACCAAGACGATATTACAAAAGTAGAGCCCGGTCAGGCAGTAACTGTGACGACACCGGTCCTAGAAACCGAGCTGCAGGGCACGGTACAGCGAATTGGTTTGCAGGTCG
>JBCCAQ010000348.1:0-4218 GCA_039814735.1 Cyanobacteria bacterium P01_A01_bin.15 | reverse complement strand
CCTTGCTTGCTCGGTAGAGCCACGTGATCTTCGTCTTGCCCACTCGCTTGGCAAAGAAGTGCGGCACTTTGGCGTCGACGACGGCGAGCGACTCCGCGACGCGGCATGTCTTCCTGCCTTTGTGGCAGTACGTCGCCGAACAAATGGCGACTGGAGCGCTCACGCAGCTAGGTACAGACTGGGGCCTCAGCATCACAGGGATTGCCGGCCCCGGTGGCGGTAGCCCAGAAAAACCCGTGGGCTTAGTCTTTATCGGTGTGGCAAATCGGTCAGAGGCATGGCACATTGAATGCCGTTTTGGACATCGCAAAAGTCGCGAATGGATCCGCTTAATGAGCCGAAATACGGCCTTAGATCTGCTAAGGCGAGCCCTATTAAGCGAGGTTAAGACTGTATAAGCAACGATGACAGAATGGTACTGCCTTGATCATTTCTGACAATTCGTTATGATAGTGAATATTCCCACAAATAACTTAACTGAAGTTCACTTCCAGTTGATTTGTTATTGACGGGTCCTATAATGGTTACGCAATACCGCACCGAGTGAGATAGGAGCAGCCTGGCTCATGGATATTGGCAAAATTTTGGAAAAGCTGAAGAACTGGGTAGACCGAGTCATCGATACTCTTTTGGGTCCTTCAGCACAGCCCGAGCCAGACGCAATTCCCATACCGGTTAACGACCGTCGTTGATAGGCTGACGGGCTGGGTATGGCGCAGGCGCTCGGTCACTAACATAGGGTATGGAATGTTAGTTGAGAGAAACTAATTGGCACAACTTTCAAAACGCTACTCTCAAAAGTACGATTCAAAACCCTGGTCTATTTCTTTTCAGGTGATCGGTTTTGATATTATTCAGGGTGTAGCTTTTAGTATTTGTATTGAATAGCATTCTGGTTCTCCACGGTCCCAACCTCAATCTGCTGGGGAAGCGTGAACCCGGTATATACGGTGCCAGCACCTTAGAGGCTATCAATAGCTCCCTGGGCACGCTATCCAAGGACTTGGGTGTTTTGGTCAAATGCTATCAGTCTAATCATGAGGGCAGCCTAGTGGATGCTATCCAAGATGCTGAGGGTGAACACCAGGGAATTTTGATCAATCCTGGAGCCTATACCCATACTAGTGTGGCTATTCGTGATGCGATCGCAGCTGTTGCCCTACCTACGGTTGAGGTGCATTTAAGCAATATCCACCAGCGCGAAACATTTCGCCATCATTCCTACATAGCCCCCATCGCGGTTGGACAGATATGTGGGTTTGGCGCGCACAGCTACTACCTGGGGCTGCGGGCACTGGTTAATCATTTACAGACTTGAGTAGACTCGAACCCTAGCACGCTGCCATGGTTGTCCGGTGAGTGAAATTCGACAACCTATGCTACGTTAGCCACAACAAAGTTTGGGGACCGCTATGGGTGATTCGCCAGGGAATCCATTTATCAGCAATCCCTTTATGCAAGGGACCAAAAAAAAGCAGCCTGACGCGTCCGCTCCCGAAAGCCACCGTCAGCCCCAGCCATCCTCGACGGACCCGCCGACAAAATTCCGTGACCCGATGTCTGCTAATTCACCCCAAACCTCAGCCGCCAAACCAGCCGCCAAAAGCAAATCAAACTCCCTACCCAAGTCGGCTCCTAAGGTGTCTGCAAAATCTCGACCCAGCACCAAAGGCAAACGCTCTAGCCGATTGAATCCGGCACCAAACCCGACATTACCCAACAATACAGGTGGATACCCAGGCGGTGGCTATAAGGTGCAGGTGCTGGCAAAAATACCCATGCCCGTCAGTACCAATATGCCTAGTCGCGACTATCTGTGGTTTGCCACTTATCCCATTATTCCCCGCATCGGCGACTGCATTTTTCACGATGGACGCTACTTTCGTGTGGATGCCGTTTTTCTATTCGAGAGCACCAACGCTAGCTGGTGTGCTGATTTAGAAGTGTCCTACTATACTCGACGACACTAGCACCGCTGTCTGTCTGATTTTCCCCTGGCTAATTTTGCCCATTGGACGTCTGGGGCATCGAGTGGTTGACAAACGAGTCATGAATTTGAGTTACCAGAGGTTCAGCGATCGCAGCTTGGGCATAGTCACTAGTCAGGACTACAGTTTGCTGATTGCCATAGCCCACAAATGTCACCAGGGCCTGCTGACCGGCCTCTGGCTCATACCAAATTCGAATCCCAGACTGTCCATCGACCGTTACCAATGAGTAGCGTTGCACCGACAGGGCCCCAGCTACAATCTGGTCTAACCTTCGGGGCACGCCAGTCTCGGGATCCTCCCGGAACACCGCAATCTCAGTGCGAATAGCCATAGTAACGCCATCGGCATTACCAGAAATTGCCACACCAGTGTCTCCATAGGGAGACACCTGCCATCCCATCGGATAGTCCACCCCAAAATCAGCAGAGTCATAGCGTGCAAACTCTTCTGACTCAGTCTGCTTGGGAGCGCCGCCCGAGTAGTATTCAGCACTTGCCCCCCTATGTCGATCTGCAGGATGGAACCCAACAGAAAGCCCGTTAGCAGCATCGGCTAGGACGATCCCAAAAGCGCCTATCCCTAACAAACATTGCGCCACAACCCGCCTAATATCAAAGTCCATATAATTTAGCCCTAGCAATCCTACGCCAGATATCGGGTCTCAAGGCCCTCAAACGAACCTGCCCACCCAACATCAAGCATCCCAGGTCTCCATGAAAATTCCTAGCGTTTTCTCGACAACTATCCTAGCGGTCTTGGGGCTGACTTTGGGTGCCATCCATGCCGAGGCATTTCCAGCCTATCAACCCAAACCCCGTGGCATTCCCAATACTCGGGTCTCCGGTGGCACCCGAGCCCCCTCGAACCAAAGCTGTATTACCGACCCTCAATCCCCTGGGTTGACCTCTCTATTCCCTGATGATGACCTGGGCTACACCACCAATGGTTACCCTGCATTCCAGTGGTACATGCCCAGTAACAACGCCAGCCATGTGGAATTTAACCTGTATGAAGTGGTTGGCGAGGAAGAAGATATTTTTCAGCCGGTTTATCAGACTACCTTTGTACCTAACCCTGAAGCTGGTATCGCCACGCTGCAGCTGCCCCAAGAAGCAGGACTTTCTCCCCTGAGTCCAGACAATTATTACTATTGGAGTGTAGATGTTTACTGCCCAGATGATGCCGCCGCTGCCATGACAGCTGATGGGTTTGTAGAGCGCTTGGTGCTTGATCCAACACTTGCTGTGGCCCTAGACAATAGCAGTGGCCTAGACCGAGCTGCCATTGCAGCTGAGAACAGCCTGTGGTTTGATGCAACTCAGGCGCTAACAGAGCAGCTACAGGCCCAGCCCGACGACCAACAGGTCTTAGCCAGCTGGCGCACACTGCTAGAATCTATCGGGCTAGAGAATATTGCTGATGCCCCCCTTCTGCCCTAATGGACAGTGCTTTAGCGGGATCGGCAAGATTAGCTTCAAATCGGGGTCCAATCGACATTAACCGTAAGTGTACGTTGATATTTGTTACAGTTTATGAACACGATCAACGTTGGTAATCTCACTCGCTACTTATGCTGCGTCTCGAAAATATTACTAAGGTCTACCCCACTGGAGAAGTATTACGAGACGTAACCTGGGAGGTCAAACCAGGGAATCGAATCGGGCTTGTGGGCGTCAACGGAGCTGGAAAATCTACACAGCTCAAGATCATCATGGGGGAAATCGAGCCGACCAGCGGCAATGTGATCCGTCCTAATGAGTTGCACATTGGCTATCTCAACCAAGAATTCGAAGTTGACCTCTGCCGCACCGTCCGGGAAGAATTTTGGACAGTTTTTGAAGAAGCCAATGCGGTTCAAAAAAAGCTTGGGGAAATTCCCATGCAAATGGAAAATGCTGACCCAGATGAGTTGGATACCCTGATTAAGGTTCTTGACCGAGAACAACGAAAGTTTGAAGCCTTGGATGGCTATGGCTTAGAGTCAAAAATCGAAAAGATTTTGCCTGACATGGGCTTCCACAACGATGATGGGGAACGCCTAGTCAGCTCCTTTAGCGGCGGCTGGCAAATGCGTATGGGGCTGGGCAAAGTGATGCTTAAAGCACCGGATTTGCTACTGCTTGACGAGCCCACCAACCACTTAGACCTCGAAACGATTGAATGGCTTGAAGGCTATCTCAAAGGACTGACTACACCGATGGTGATCGTTTCCCACGACCGTGAGTTT
>JBCCAQ010000276.1:0-7063 GCA_039814735.1 Cyanobacteria bacterium P01_A01_bin.15 | reverse complement strand
CCTACGAGCTGTCATCGGCCCAGGCGGATGCAATTTTGCAGATGCAGCTACGCCGGCTGACGGCCCTAGAAGCCGATAAAATCCAGCTGGAGCATGAGGCGCTCCAGGAAAAGATTATCGACCTGCGGGATATTTTGGCCCGTCGCGATCGCATTTTGACCATCATTGAAGAAGAGCTGCTGCTGCTGCGGACCAACCATGCCGACGAGCGCCGCACCGTGATTGAGGCCGCCGAGGATGAGCTGACCGATATCTCCCTGATTGCCAACGAGCAGGTGGTCATATTAGTCACCGAGCAGGGCTATATCAAGCGCATGCCCGTCTCCACCTTTGAGGCTCAAAATCGGGCCACCCGTGGCAAGTCGGGCACCCGGATGAAGGACGATGACGCCATCAACCACTTTATTACCTGCTGCACCCACGACCACGTGCTGTTTTTTACTGACCGGGGGGTGGCCTACACCCTGCGGGCCTATCAGATCCCAGAGGGTTCTCGGGTGGCGCGGGGTAACCCCGTTGTGCAGATGTTGCCTATTCCCCGCGAAGAGAAAGTGACGTCCGTACTGGGGGTGCAGGAATTTGCCGAAGATGTCTATCTAGTGATGCTGACCCAGGGGGGCTTTATCAAAAAGACGGCCCTGTCAGCCTTTAGCAATATTCGCGCCAACGGTCTGATTGCGATCTCGCTTGAGGATGGGGATCAGCTGCGCTGGGTACGGCTAGCCCGCGCTGAAGACAGTATTTTGATCGGGTCTCACCACGGGATGACCATTCACTTTAGGACCGACAATACCCAGCTGCGACCGCTGGGACGCCCCACCCGAGGTGTTAGATCAATGTCGCTGCGGGACGGCGATCGGCTGATTAGTATGGACATTTTGCCCGCCGCTGTGACCGAGAAAGTGGCCGCTTCTGGGGCTGCCGACGAAGACGCAGCCGTGGAGGAGGAAGACGCTACTACCGACGGAAACGAGGCCGCCAGTGAGGCCGCCGAGGACTGCGGCCCCTGGGCCTTGGTGATTGCCGCCGGGGGTTTGGGTAAGCGGGTCCCGGTGGACAATTTTCGGTTGCAAAACCGAGCCGGCATGGGCCTAGTAGGGATGAAATTCCGTAAAGAAAACGATGAGCTAGTCGCCCTGCGGGTGGTGCATCCTCGGGATGAGCTTATGCTAGTAACCCAGCGGGGGATTATCATCCGCCAGTCGATTGATGCCATTTCAATCCAGTCGCGGATGGCGACAGGGGTACAGCTACAGCGGCTGGATGGGGACGATGCGATCGCAGCCGTGGCCGTTGTCCCTGAGCTGGATATCGACGAGGCATCCCTAACGGACGAACCGCTAACGGTTGAAGCACTCCCTGCCGATGGGACCAACGAAGCCGTTGTAGCCGCCATCGTTGAGCTAGAGGGTGCGGAACCCACTGCACCAGCAGCCGATACTACCGACCCAGAAGACCCTAGCGAGGATGGGCCTACGGAATCGTGATTTGCGTATCAAATTTCACCCAAAGATCCGCTAACTGAAGCTTGACACCCTTGGAAAAAGGTACATGTCTGACAGCTGTACCTAGAAATACAGGGAATATATTACAAAGTCTGCTAATAATAAGACTTCCAGGCAAAGAAATTGATGTGAGGCGCTAACCTAATGGCGTAAGAATGCGTTTTGCATTAGTGCCCAGGTGTAGCGCTGTACTTGGCACATCTGATGTTCAGTAGGCATAGAAAGAACAATGACTCAACTCCACAGGGTGGTTGGGTTTGACTGGCTAGGGTTAGATCCAACATTCAACCTGGCCATTGCAAACTCGATTACACAGTTTACGGATAGCATTGGCAGCCAATTAGGCAGCTTTTTGCCCGGTCTGATCGGGGCCTTTTTGCTGCTGATTTTGGGCCTAGTGGTGGCCACAGCCGCAAAGGCATTTGCTAAATTTCTGCTTAAAAAAACAAATTTAGACAATCAGCTAGCAGCTAAGGTCGGCATTAACGACGATGTTCCTATCGAGAATACGGTGGCCACCGTCGTGTTCTGGGTGGTGATGCTCTTCTTCGTAATCGCCATCCTAGATGCCCTCAACCTAGACGCTGTTTCAGAACCCATTGGTGGTTTGTTGCAAACCGTCTTTGAGTATTTGCCTCGACTAGCAGGGGCGGCGGTCATTTTGTTCGTCACCTGGGTAGTCGCTAAAATAGCCAGGGCGGCTGTGGTTAACGGCCTTAGCCGGTTTAACCTGGATGAGCGGCTATCTGAACAAACCGGCGTTGACGCCCAGGGGAATGCCTTCCAGGTCAACAGTACCCTAGGTAACGTCGTTTATTGGTTTATCTTTCTACTGGCGCTACCGCTGGTGCTCAGTGCGCTAGAGCTACAGGGGCTGCTGGGTCCGGTTGAAGAACTGCTCAGTCAGCTGCTCTCGGCCATTCCTCAAATATTGACAGCCGCCATCGTATTTGGGATTGGCTGGCTGGTGGCTAAAATCGTCAAGGGAATTGTTACCAACTTGCTAATGGCCACGGGGGCCGATCGGTTTGGAGCCCGGTTTGGACTAGCTGCCCGTCCCGATACGGGGATTTCGGTTTCCAGCTTGGCTGGCATCCTGGTTTACACCCTGATTTTGATTCCGGCTGCGATCGCAGCTTTGAATGAGCTCAACATTGAGGCAATTTCAGGGCCTGCGGTAGATATGTTGGAGCGAGTGCTCTTTATTATTCCTCAGGTATTGGCAGCGGGTGTAGTTCTAGTTGTCTTTTACTTTATTGGTCAGTTTGTATCCGATCTGTTGGTGAGCCTGCTATCGGGTCTTGGATTTGACAATATCACCAGCATCTTAGGACTGCCTGAACTATCCACCTCACCCGATCCTGAGCCGGTGATCCTGCCCGAGGGTGAACCGATGCCCGCCGGTGAACCCCCACGCAAAACCCCCTCGGAAATTGTGGGTGTGATTGCGCTGGTCGGTATTGTGCTGTTTGGTGCGGTCACAGCGACCGAAATTCTCGACTTTCCGGTACTGACAAACATTGTCCAGGGTATCCTGGCCGTTTCGGTACGGGTGCTCAGCGGCATCATCGTTTTTGCCATTGGTCTGTACGCCGCCAACTTAGCGTTCCGTCTCATTGACGGCATGGGAATGGCGTCATCTGGCACCCTGGCCCAGGCCGCTCGGATTGCCATTATTGCCTTTGTCGGTGCCATGGCGCTACAGCAGATGGGTGTCGCCACCAGCATTGTCAATTTGGCCTTTGGACTGCTGCTGGGGGCAATTGCGGTGGCGATTGCGATCGCATTTGGTCTAGGGGGTCGCGATGTGGCCGCCGACAATCTCCGAGAATGGGTCAACCACCTCAAGCAATAGGCAAACGGTTCTAGAAACTCCCTAGAACCCTCACCCTCACCACAACCCTGCAGAGAGAGTATCCCCACTCTATCTCTGCTTTTTTTTGGATAGATGTCGTCACCTATGGCAACCATAAACTTAGCCAAAGCTAGGTCCTCTAAACGGTTGACGTCATAATCTCCAGTTTTTAAGTAAGGTAAAGATAGTGTCAAAAGCGACACCCGTAGCAGACCTCTATCCCTTACTATCATTCAGGAAACAGACCTATGAATAGCCACGAGCTAGCAAACTATATCGAAGCGACCGACGGCATCAGCAAACCCTGGCTCCTGATACAGCTACGTCTTAAAAAACTTCAGGAGCGACGACCGGAACTCTCAGCAGACGACTATGCTAACCAGGTAGCCGATATCCACAGCGATCTAATGAAGCTGGGTGAATGGTGGGTAGGTCGTGAAAGCGACGTTTTTTAACACGATCCAGGTCATAAACTGAGCATATTTTAACGATGGTGGACAAACGCGCTAAAAAAGCTTCCAACGATGCTAAAGCAGCAAATAGTAAGGCAAAAGCGGTATCTAGTGTTAATTTAAGTTCGCCAGAATACTACATTAGCCGGGAGCTAAGCTGGCTTTCCTTTAACGAGCGGGTATTACATGAGGCCCTTGATCCACGCACGCCCCTGATAGAGCGGCTCAAGTTTTTAGCCATTTTTAGCAGCAACCTCGACGAATTTTTTATGGTGCGTGTCGCTGGTATCAAACAGCAAATTGAAGCCCAGGTAAATCGGCGAACCGCCGACGGACGCACCCCAATCCAACACCTACAGGCCATTAGCAACAAGCTCAGACCCACCTTTGCCAAACAGCAGGACTGCTTTTTACAGGTCAGTGCCCAGCTGCACGACCATGGTATTCATCTGCTTGATTATGAGGGGCTCAACACTCAGCAGACCACCCATCTACAAACTTACTTTGAAGAACAAATCTTTCCGGTTCTGACCCCCCTGGCCGTTGACCCCGGCCATCCCTTTCCCTATATTTCCAACCTCAGCCTCAACCTGGCTGTGGTTATCCGCGAGGCTGATTCTGAGGAGACCCACTTTGCCCGTGTCAAAGTACCCAAGGTCTTACCGCGCTTTATCCAGCTGCCAAAATCTTTGCTGTCCCCAAATACCCTCTGGGCCGCCGTCCCCCTAGAACAGGTGATTGGTCATAATCTCACCTTTCTGTTTCCGGGCATGGTTGTCGAAGACTATTACACCTTTCGGATTACCCGCAACGCCGATCTTTTTGTTGAGGAGGACGACGCTGACGACCTCATGCTGGCCCTGGAGCAGGAACTACGTAAACGTCGTCTGGGGGGCTCTCTTGTTCGTATGGAGCTACAGTCAGACACCTCTCTAGAGGTACGCACAACGCTGCTGACTGAAATGGGTCTAGAGGAGGACGATATCTATGATGTCAAGGGATTAATTGGCCTTGGCGATCTGATTACCCTGACTGGCTTACCCCTACCAGAACTCAAAGACCCAGATTGGATAGCCGTTACACCGTCACCGTGGCATCGGATTAATCGCGACGATCCCGATGGTGAAGGGGATGATGTATTTTCCATTATCCGCCGTCGCGATCGCATGGTTCACCATCCCTATGTTTCCTTTGCGGCCACTGTTCAACAGTTTATAACCCAAGCAGCCGCCGATCCCGATGTGCTCACCATCAAGATGACCCTGTACCGCACCTCAGGAGATTCTCCCATTATCAACGCGCTAGTTTCAGCGGCTGAAAATGGAAAACAGGTTGTTGCCCTGGTGGAGCTAAAAGCTCGCTTTGACGAAGAAAACAACATCAACTGGGCCCGTACCCTAGAAAAAGCGGGTGTGCATGTCGTCTACGGTCTTTTAGGCTTAAAAACTCACACCAAAGTATGCCTTGTCGTTCGCAAAGAGCACGACGGGATCCGCCGCTATGTCCACATTGGCACCGGCAACTACAACCCTAAAACCGCGCGTATTTATACCGATTTGGGCCTGCTCAGCTGCGACGATGAGCTAGGGGCAGATCTCACCGATCTGTTTAACTATCTGACGGGGTATTCACGACAAAAGGCCTACCGTCAGCTGCTGATTGCACCCATTACCCTGCGGGAGCGCATGATGGCTCTGATCCACCAGGAAAAATCCCACGGTGCCAACGGTCGCATTATCGCAAAAATGAACGCCCTGGTAGATCCCGATATTATCAAAGCGCTGTATCAGGCCTCCCAGGCCGGTGTGAGCATCGATCTGATTATCCGTGGTATCTGCTGTCTTACACCAGGTGTTGAAGGAGTCAGCCAAAATATTCGAGTGCTCAGCGTGATTGGACGTTTTCTAGAACATTCTCGTATTTTCTATTTTCACAACAATGGGGACGAACAGCTCTATATCGGTAGCGCTGACTGGATGCCCCGCAACTTAGATCGCCGGGTTGAAGCCGTCACACCAATTCTGGCTCCCCATTTGCGTCGGGAGCTGATGTCTCTTTTAGATATTTGTCTGGGCGACAACCGTCAGGCTTGGGAAATGCAGCCAGACGGCACCTATGTGCAACGCCACGCTCAATCCAATCAGCCTGAGAGGAGCACCCACGAATACCTGATGCAGCACTCCAAGGGCGCAAAGAGCTACTGATCCTCCAAACCGGATTAGGAAGACTGTATAGGAGCCAAACGGCCATAGTGGGGAGACGTTATGTGCAACGTCTCCCCACTATGGCACCTCATAAATTTTGTTTTCCCCGTCTGATATCGCCAATTTAGGCAAATTTGCTGATATAACCCAAATTTATCAGCAAATTTACCGATAACAATCAATGGCTAAAAATGATGATCTGATGATTACGTACGTATCCGGAAGGGGTGTTTAGAGATATATGAAACCTTCAAATCGTGTTTATATAAACCAACACAGCCAAAGATGTAAATTTTCGACCAGCTTCTATACAAATACTTGCATTCCGCAGGCGACTGATTGAAATTGGTCAATATGACCGGGTGATTAAATTGTTGAAGTCTACGTTCTTGACTCACTGGGAAACTCAGCTAGAGAAGACCGCTAGGGGAACATATTTATCCGGCCAACTTAAACCAGGTTTCGATTTAGGTGTATCTACTCAGTTGCCAATTACTTCTTAGCTTTATTTATATCAAAAGAGTGCGAAGCAATTGACCTAGGCGTGATGGCTTAGGGGAATATTCCCAGGAAAGGAAACGGCGCTGATGGTTTTTTATGGACCAAAACAGCTGCTTTTACACCCTGAGCTATCGCTGACCCATCGCATTTTTACCACTTCGAATACTGTTCCTTGACCAGAACTTCTCCCATGGTTTTAGCAGGCACTATTACACAAAAAACGTTACATCCGCTTACTTTGTTGGCACAGCTTGTAGGGCGTCAAGTCAGTGGTGAACTCTTAGTGGTTTCCAATGATGTGCGCTGGTCCCTGTGGCTGCAGCGCGGCAAGCTTTTATTTGCAACAAGCTCTCAAAATGGATTCGATGCCCTGAGACTTGAGGGACGTCAGCTGTTTCCCGAATCGGTATCCGATTTAGTCCTCGCACAGCTGCAGCTTTATCACCGCCAATACACCCAGCAGGATAATGAGCTGATGGCGGACTACCGGGCCGTTCGCTGGCTTTTTGAACAGGGCCACATGAGCTTTGATCAAGCAGGTGAGTT
>JBCCAQ010000129.1:0-14336 GCA_039814735.1 Cyanobacteria bacterium P01_A01_bin.15 | reverse complement strand
TTCAAGATTGGTGGTATCGCCGCTGAGCTGAAAACTACCCTGTACGTTGATACCGATGGGAAATGCGAGACCTGCACCAACATAGGGATTAGATGTATCACCAGTAAGGGCCATGGTTTGCCGTAGACGCTGGGGGCTGAGCATTGGCTCTAAACGCAAAGCCAACACCCAGTTTCTACGATCCTGGGGCTACTATTTCGTTGGCAATAACGTTACGATTTGTGGGCGATATGGGGAGGCCATCCTGGATTCGGGAGGTGCGATCGCGTTCCGACCATCCCAGCTGCCATCCTCTATACTGAGACTGCAATTAGGCCGCAATCATGGTTGCTCCAAATTATCAGCATACAAACCAGATTGAGACCAAAGGGTTTCAGATCAGCGAACTACCCACTGTTGAGGAAGTTGATTATCTCAGCTCAAAACTCAAGCAGCTTTTGTGGGAGTTCAAACAGGCACTGAAGCAGCTTTATGGTGAACGCTTGGCCGATTTAGTTCTTTTTGGGTCTTTCGCCCGTCATGAGGAAACAAAAGATTCTGATGTGGATGTTTTGATAGTACTCAAAGACAGAGATGTTTCACCTGGAGATGAAATTTGGCGGATGGGGGATGCTGAGATTGAGCTGCTACTAAAATATGGTGAGCTGATTTCGATCATTCCCATATCGCTTGATAATTTCTTACATCGCGATTCTCCTCTGCTGAGAAATATTCGGCGAGAAGGGGTTTTGGTTTAAGTTGACGTCTCACCTATGTTTTCGCTTGGGACATCAAATGTTCACCCAGAATATTTTTTACCAGATTGACCTGCTCTGATGTAATGGGCAAACGCACGCCCTGTGAGTATATGGGTATGGTTGGCTGCCAACGCAAAAGCAATACCCCCTGAGATAAAGCATCGGTGCTATAGGAGTCAATCCTGTCCCAAGGAATAAACTTGTATTGATAGCAAATGCCATTAGCCCTGAATGTTGGCCCTTCGAATATCGGTAGGTAGGGCGGCAAAAACAGAAGAGTTGCCATAGAGAGATAAATCGCTAGCCCAAGAGGGTTTACCAGATACCCTTTGGGAATAGTTTTAGACGCTAGCCAGATCCCTGACCAAATAGCAGGTATCAGCCAGGCTCCTGAACATAACAGTAAGAATAAATTGCTTGAGATTACCGATTTTAATAAATTTGGTTTACGCGTATTGGATATGATTTTTCCTGCATTTAGTTTCCGTAAGGGCCAGCTTCCGACCCAGAGAATTGAAAAGACAGTTAAAAATAACCAGGCAGCAATATAACCATAAGCGCCAAATACTAAACGAAATATTGTGATGATAAAAATGACTATTAAAAAACGAGTAAGATTTGAGGACAGCAGCTTTTTCACGGTTTCTGCACCCATGAGCCTCTTTAGAAGTCCATAGCCCATCCACAGCAGAATAACTATTAAGGCAATACTGAATACTGAGTTTTTTATAAACCAAATCATTAATCAGCTCCCTTTGCCCCATACTGCCGTAAAAGTCTTTTTAGATCACCATAACGTTCTTGGTCTAGAGAATTAACTGCCTGTAGCGCCGTGGATCGCTCATTATTTTCTGCATTAGCATCGGCACCCTTATCCAACAGCAGCCTAAAAAAGGTAGTATCTGGGTCCACAGCATCCCTGGGAGCCTGTAATAAACGCTGTCGCTCACGACGGTTTGTAGACCAAACCAGGGGCGTATTACCTCGATTGTCCCTAGCGTTAACCTCGGCACCTGATTGGATTAACAATCCCGCTGCTTGCGTGTTATAAATTTTTCTCGCCGTGTAGAACAGTGGCGTCTGCCCATTGTTGTCTTTTGCATTGACATCAGCACCACTTTTAATCAGAAACTCTGCTAAGGCTATGTTGTAGACGCAGGGCTGCCCCCATACCGAAATCGTAACGTCTTTATACCCTTTGGCTTTATATGGTGGAGTCAAACAGTCTTTCTTGATGATCTCCATCGCTAGATGGAGAGGTGTTCGCCCCTGCTGATCTGTGCCATTAACATCCAGCCCTTTTGCCAGCAAACGTTGAGCAATTTTCTGGGAATCCCCCTTTTGATAGAAAGCTACTTCCCAAGCAGCAGCTGTATGTAAAGGTGTTCGACCCTGGGCATCTCTGGCATTTATATCCGCACCATTCTGCAACAACACCTCGACAACCTCGGCTGAGGGAGCCGTATGTAGTGGTGTTAAACCCTGCTCGGTCTTTGCATGAATGTCTGCACCATAGTCTATTAATGCCTTTGCAACCTCGCCTGAACTTGCCTGGTGAAGAGGTGTTCGACCCTTAAGAATAGTCGAGTCACTATTTTTGACGCTGACATCAAATCCATGATCGATCAGTACTGCAATCGCATCGCCTGTCTTAGCGTTATGAAGTGGGGTATTGCCAAAACTACACCAAGCTGAATTACCTTGTGCCACCTGAGATTTTCTTTGAGTGTCGGAGCATAATGTGTCAGTGGTATGGGCAAACAAAGTTTCAACTATTGGTTTTGATCGAGCCGTATGGAAAGGTGTAAGGGGTGGTGAAAGATAGCTCCCGTCAGCATTGGAAGTCATACCGAGTGGGGCATCGTATGGATCGGCTCCATGGTCTAGAAGTAAATCTGCAACTTTTGCTGAGCTAGCTGTGTGGAGCGGTGTCTGGCCAAACTCATCTTGTGCATGAATGTCTAATCCCATATTGATTAAATACTCTGCCACTTCAGGAGTTCCGGCCCAGTGGAGTAGGGTTTGATAGGCATAACTTCTGTGGCCTGTCATATGGGGACTGCCGCCGCGTCTGAAAAAGCTTTTGACTGTTGCGAGATCGCCAGCTTCCGCGGCTTGGAAAATTTTGGTTGGGGTCTGATTTAGCATAACGGCTATGCTAGCACCAGCAATGGGCGTGTAGAACAGATAGCGAAAGTAATAAAGCAAAAGCGCCAGAGGAATGCCGAATAACAGAATTCGATATCGTTTTTGGTTTATGTTAAACATCGTTCTGGTGGTGGTGATGCTATCTGTTCTTGATGTAGAGATAGGAAAGCGGTGCGTTGAGAACACACCCTACATAGGCTTGTTAATCATCAAATCGTCTGTCACGACCACTATGCCCATGTCTTCTTGTAGAGAAACCATGTTCAACCCTTAGGTCATTCTCAGTAATTGCCCCCCCTTCAACAGTTTCAAATTCTTCCCTGTTTGGATAAGAGTCATAAGAAGCCGGAAACTCCCGACGGTTCCTACCAGTAGCATTATGTTGGGCATGTATAAGTTCATGGCCGATACCTAAAAAAACAGGTGAGGAAATGTAGTTTCCATTAGCATCTTTCACCAAGGTATGATGATCTCTCAAATCATCATCTATTTCCAAAAAACTTGACCCGCCCACACTGGACGTACCATCTGGATTTTCTAGAAAACCAGACGACATACGTCCTGTTCCCATACCTCCATAAAGTCTTTCTGATGAAGGCCGAATTAAAATTTGCTGCGAACTCCAAGTTAGCTCTGTAACTAATTTACGACCTTTAGGCTTAGAAAGGAGTTTTGCGAATTGAAGTAAGATCGTTCTTCTAAAACCAGAATGAGTTGCTCCGGTTTTATCTCTTTCAGAAATTTTTATGGACTTCGAATTAGATCTTAATGCGTTCCATACAGTTTCTAGATTGATAAACTCTGATTCTGTTATTTGTTCTCCAGTATCATTGTGAAACGACACATTTGTAGAATCTGATACGATAAAATATGAACCGAACTGAGTTACAACGTAACGCCCATCAGTAGAAGATGTCGATACTTCCATTAACCTAAGATGGTACTTAACTACATTTCTTAACCAAACTTTTCGATTTTCATTTCCATCTATATTATTTATATATTCAAGAAAATACTCAATGTGTATTTGATTACCCTGTTTACGTTTCAAACTCAACCTGCGTCTGATTTCATCTTTGATAGCCTCTTGTCCATCTCCTTGAATCCATCTCTTTGTAAAACTATTTGAACGATCAACAGGACCTATCCAAAAGGTTTTTCGATTCGTCACAAACAACCGTAGAAGTTTTTCTATACTTCTAATCTTTTTAAGACTGCTCATACTGTTTTGTCTGATTGATTCATTATCACGACACTGCAGTACGGATAAGCTTATTCCTTCTTCTTGTTGAAGAGTGTGCATCAACTCATGCGCCAACAACTCTTTCCCACCTCTCGAACCCGGACTATACTTGCCTGAATTAAAATAAATGTCCTGCCCATGGGTAAACGCCTGGGCCTGAATCGCATTGGCTAAATCCGGCGTCTCATGGATGCGCACATTACTAAAGTCCGCCCCAAATCGAGGCTCCATAAATCCACGGGTTTCATCCGAAAGCGAACGTCCACCGCCCTTATGGTTCGCTAACTGTCCCTCAAAGTTCTCAGGTACTGCCGGAGCCTCTCCCTTCGCCTGCAACCTTGCCTGTAAAGTCTCCTCCTCTTTCTCTCCAGGCATCACCTCCCGCTGCACAGCAGACTTCGTCTGTACTTCTTCTTCCTCTTTTTCCCCAGGGAGAGCCTGCCGCTGCACCCCTTCCCCTTTCCCCTTTCCCTCTACCCCAAAATCCCCATCCGGCATCCGCATCACCCGCGCCGCCATCTGGTCCGCCTCTTGCTCATACTTATCCCCCGGCTGACCAATACTCAGCTTTGGCTGTACCGTTAGCTCCTCTTCTTCCTCAGGTATTGCCTGCCGCTGTACCGCTGCCCCTGGCGCATCAACCGGCATATCCATCAGCTGGGTACCCATGGCCCGCGCCATCAGGTCGGCCATACCGTCCTGCTCCAGGTCGTCCTGCCGGGGCGCAAAAGGTCGCAGCTGCAAACATGATGCGGCGGTTACAACGGGGGGAGCTGCTGATTGTTTAGCAGCGGGCTGATGGCTTTTGGTCATGGGACTGGTTTGGTAGAAGGGGATCTGAAGACAGGGTATGCACTGTGTTTCTACGATCCAGCAGTCAATATTTCGTGGGTGTAACGAGCAATCTTAACCATTCCGTAGTTTCCGCTGGGCTTCGACTTTGTTCATCCAGCAGAAAAGTAAAACTGAGAGGAATATGCTACTTCAAAACAGCCACTAAAATCCTGAGTAATGCTTCTAGATCGGCGGGGCTTCGGAACAAATTAAAGTCCTGAATAATTTCCTTGCTTTCGCGCTTCAACACACCAAACTGCCAAATATTACCCGTCGAAACTGCCCCATACAGCGTGGTATCAGACTCTATCAGCTGATCCATGGCAATCAGCTCTACTGCTAGTTGGGTAAATCCTTTTTGCAGATCCGCATTCTTTGCTTCAATTACCAGCAGACTGCCTGTGGACTCTAGATAGTAGTCCAGCTCACCTTTCAATTGCTCCGTTGCCTTTAGCGTATAACTAATGCGTAGCTTGGCTTGGGTGTAATGAATAATGTCAATTAAAACAGGTGCGATCATCAATTCTCGACGAGCAAGTTCATTACTCAAGCTGATGTAAGGAACCATTTCCGCTAAGCGCTCTTTAAGGTCATTCAGACGATCAAGTTCAGCATCATAGCTGGGTAAGATCAGCGACTCTATATGATAGTCGTACCCAAAATATTTGAGAATGTCTTCTGTTTCATAGGTGAGCTTAAAATAATCTGAAAACGTATAGCTATCTTCCAATTTAATCGGAATTTTACCCATAGTTTAAGATTAGCCTCGTGCTCACTTATGTTATTTTAGCGCTCTTAGTGGGGTAGCTACCCACCAATTAAAACGGTAGGACATCCCATAGTGATGGGGTTCGGTGGTCCCAATGCCTCCTGGACAATATCACCTTGGCGACTGGCCGGAAGACCATTGATCAAAACTGTTGCACTGCCCTTAATAACAAAGCCAGGACCGTCTACACAAAATGGAATCGGTGAGGGCTGAGCACAGACATGGATATCTGCTCCACCTCCCAAACTGGCCATCATTTCTTCAGCGGCGGCCTGCTGTTCGGCACCTGCAGCTTCTTGTTCTTCTTCAGTAGGTGCCTCTTCACCCTCTGCCGGTTCTTCAGGTGGTTCAGGTGGCTCTGGTAAAACTGTACCTGCCGGTACAGCTCGCCAGGCGGGTTGACCACCGATCTTGACGTTGGGACTACCTGGCCCTGGCCCCAATACGGGTGGAGCGAGGTGACTGACGGTATCTCCAACGCGAGCAGCAGGTTGTCCCATGATTTGAGTCTCCTAGTATCGGCATGTAAAAAGATAAAGCCTGTTCTAGTTCAGCAAGATTGTTGCTCCTTTAACGGTCATCGTTCCACTGGAGGTAATTGTCATTTGTCCACCGGCTTTAATGTCTATATTACTAGCGGCATTGAGTGAAAGATTGCCGGTGGATTGAATATTTATAAGCCCACCGCTGTCGTCTAAATACACCTGGTGTCCTCCCTTTGTTTGGATTAAGACTCCGGCTTTTGTGTCCTGATCTTCTTCAATAAATTGCACCTTATGGCCCGTACGGGTTTGAATGGTTCTGAGGCGCACTTTGCCATCCTGCACATTTTTATCCACCGGATTGGGGGGCGCGTCTTCACCATTCCATACACCACCGAGGATGTAGGGGCGATGAATGTCACCATGTTCAAAGGCTACCAGCACCTCATCGTTAATCTCAGGCAGACAGTCAAACCCCCGGGCGTTGGCGGCTCCAATGCTGACTACCCGTGCCCAGTTGCTGTTGTGGTCTTCTGTGAGCGTGGGAAACTTAACCTTGACTCGGCCCAGATTCTCTGGGTCTTCGTTGTCGGTGACAATGCCGACTAAGGCGGTTTGCCCTGGCCGCAGCGGCGTCACCGGGGCGAGTAAATCTAGCAGACTGCCCCCCTGCAGTCCGCGTACTGAAAACTCGGTATCGTACACCCGCTCTGCGTAGATATGGCGGGTTTCGGTCACGTAGTACTCGCCCGTATAGGGTCCCATCTCTGCCAGCTCTATTTTGAGGCCCGGACGGATCTCCGGGTTGCCGTCGGCCCGCGCGTCGGCAACAACAAACTGTCCGCCTAGCTCATCGCACAGGGCCTGGGCCATGGCGTCGGCTTCTTTGGGTTTAAACATGGGTCGATCGACGACAATGAGTTTTGGGGTCTCCTGCATTTTGTCGAAGGCGGTGCTGGTTTCGGTACCTGACTGGTTAGGGTCAATTTTGGTGAGGACCTGTTCGCTGTCGGCGGTGGCGATGATGGGCTGCTTGATAGCGTAGTCCCAGCCGCGCACCTCGACGGACTTGACCTGTTCGGTGCTGCTCACGCGGACGTTAAAGCTGCGGACCTCTTTGAGCCAGGTGAGTTCTAGATTTTCTTTTTCGGCTCTGGGCTGGCGAAAGTAGAGTGTGCGATCGCGTACAAATAGCTCAAACCCGATGCGGGCTGCACGCGATCGCAAAAATGCCATGTTAGTTTGGTTTTCTTGAAACAGATAGTCGTGGGGTTCACCGCTGTCGTCTACGGTGTCTGATTCTGTTTTTAGGTTTACCTCTTCGGCAATTTTTTTAACAATGTCGCTATCGGTCATGTTTTGAAACGAGCGGTTGTGGCAGCCCCGGTGCAGCCGGTGGGAGTGATCGTAGCCCCGCACGACGATAGGTGCCTGGGTGCGTTCGGTAAATTGGGTTTCTATGGCGGTGATTTCACCCTCTATCAGGTAGGTTTTACTCTCTTCTTGCTCATCGGCTTCCGATTCCGGCACGCTGGGGCTAAAGCCAATAGCAATGGTTTTACCAATGGCAAAAGACTCCTGCCGGTTCCAGGGATCGTCCTCGGAAACACCCGACTGATAGTCGTTGCGAATAGTGAGGGTAAAGAGACTGGGACGGTGCAAACTTTCTTCGATCGTAATTTGCAACACGTTCTCAAGAATATCTTGAGGGGCATCTTCATCGTCTATTTTGATAATGGGTAAGGCGCGATAGCTAACAACCATGGCAAACAGATAAAACGAACCGTTAAAAAGTCAGACGAAGACTCGCAATTAAATCAAGTACCCCCTTTCCCCTTCTCCCTTTCCCCAACCAAGACAGACATTTCTATACCCCCAAACCTCAAGTCTTACGGTTACTAACATCCGGATTAGCCTGTGCCTTAGGCGTGCCGTTGGCATCGTCCGATGGTTTTTCAGTTTCCTTTAGCGTCAGACCTGAGATTACGGCCCGCACGGGCATACCGTTGGGTAAAAACTTGGTTAGCTTATAGTTAAATCTTTCAATAAAACAATAGTCTAAATAGGTCTTACCCCAGATAAATGAAAAGATAGGCGGTCTTTGAAACGGTTTGCTTTGACCGGATTTATCTAAAAACTGGGTTGCTTCTACAAATGCTTTAATATATTCATCAAAAACATCCTTTTCTATTTCATAGGTATCAAAGTGAATCTCATCAATGGTTAGGGTTTTGGGTCGAATATTGCTAAAACTGACCCTGGGTCTACCGGAGCGTGTGGCCCGAGCCCCGGCATTGTCAATTGTGTTGACGTTGATATCAAACGACAGCTGAGCTGGGTTAAACATAAAGACGATGTCGTCACCGCCGTCTCGATGTTTTAGTTTTGCTTTGATTAGGGACATGGCAAAGACTCTTTACAAATTAAAAGGGGGCTGGGAAAACTCTACCGGTGGTGGATTGGCCTGCGTTCTAGGTCCGACCGTAGGCGAGACTCCACCTGCTGTCGGACGACCGTTGCCAGCTGGTGCAGCGGCAGGGGCCAGACGGCTGTACCGATCGATGTTGGGGCAGCAGGGGGTATCGCCCGACCATGGCGGCTTTCGTGGAGCTGGTGCAGGTGCGATCGCACCTGACCGTACATGATCTGGGCCAAATCCTCCAACAGCTTCTCGTCGGACGATGTCTGCTGGGTAGCCAAGGGAGATACAACGGTGACACCGTCTGGTGCTTGAGACACCCTATCTGGCTCGCTAGGTGGTCCTATGGCAGCTGTCTCCTCGATTTCTTCTCCAATATCTTTAATCAGGGGTAGCACCGTCTCCCCGGGCGGCAGAAATGATCCGGTCGTTTTTGATTGAGATGGCTCCAAATCAAACCGATCGGTCCACGGCTCTGGGGCGGTCTCTGAATCAGTTTCTGGGCCTTCTGGTATCTCAGACTGCTGTGCTTCAAGCTGGTGCAACAGCGGAACGGCTTTTTTCTGAATAGAGTCTGTCTTTTCTATGGGGGTTGGAAATGATTTAGTATCTCCCGCTTGAGCAACCTTTGGAAGCGTCGGCTCTGGGGAAACTGTAGACAAACCTGATAGGTCAACATCTGCAGATCCGGTCAACGGGACGATTGGGGTTGGTGCCGTCTGACCCAACGGTACTCGATGAACGGTGGGCAACGTAGGCTGTTCTTGTTCCCCTTTCTCCCTTTCCCATTCCGAGCCTGTTATTTGATGTTTGCGGCCATCCCGTATCGGTGTTTCAGCGACAACAGATGCCGCTGGTTGATCGGGCGATGTTTTTGGAGAGAGACTCTTTGGGGCAGATGGAGAGGGTTCCGGCGTTGACACGTCTGCTTGGGGGGACGTTGCAGCTTGAGCGATCAGCTGCTCTGGCGCGTCAGGTATAGCCGGATCTGTCTGCGGCGATATCACACTGGGTGCTACCGGCTGGATCGGTGTGACTTCGACAGGGGTTGTTACCGTCTCGGCGTTAGATTGAACGGTTCCTAAACGCTGACGTTGAGGGGAGGGTAGCTTTTCTGCTGTTTGTGTTTCCACACCACGGGGGCTATCCTGCTCGGGCAAAGGCTGGGCATCGGGCGGCTGAGGGGCTTCCTGGATTGGCACAGATGGTTGGGGTCTCGGTTGGACTGGCTCGGAGACAGCCGGGTCAGGTGCGATCGGTGACTCCCCCGGAGCGTCCTGTAGGTCTGTGGACGGTTGCAGGGATGATGTCGTTGTTTCTAAGCCCTCAACCCCTAGCCCGTTCTCTTCGGACCGGAGCGTGGACGGTATCTGTACTTTATCCGTAGAGTCTGGGATGTCAGTCGTCTGGGATGGCAGCTCAAGGGGCTGGCGGTGGATAATATCACCACGGGCTGACGTTTGTGACCGCGTTGGGGACGGCGGCGCTGTCTGGCCACTATCTGGGGTGGCGGTAGGGGCAACGGCGGGGGGAACTGCCTCCGTAGAGTCTGTTGACGGCGACAGCTGCACGTCTCTTGACTGCACCGGTTCGACGGGTGATGCCGCCTCAGATGGTAGGGCGGTTTTTGTACTCTCCTCTACGGCTAGAACGGTCTCGGGAGCAGGAACCGGCTGAGAAAAGGCGTCGCTGTCAATAACAGCCGCAGGACCAACAGCATCAGGATCGGGGGGTGCCGCCGGTTGGAAAGAGACCGGTCTTTTAGGTGGTGAGGGCGTACCGGTTTGAGGCGGTGGCTCTGATGCGACGCTGGGTGATGGGTCAGGTTGATCAGTAAGGCTAGCTTGGGTTGTTGACAGCTCAGGCTTTTGGAAGCCTAGCGGCTGAGAGCGCCCCAGGGGCTGACGCTGAACGGGTTGGGGAAAGGTCTCTGTCGGGGCAGGCTCCGCCGACACGGTAGATGACCCGCTGGGTAAATCTATCGGGGCAGTCGCCGTGGGCAAGGTCTCTGGGACATCTCTGGATATGGGCTCGGGGGGCTCAGCTGTCGTCACCGGCGGCTCTGGGAGCGGGAACGGCTGGATAGCTCTATCTGGAACCGTTGTCAGAACCGTGGCAGCATCGGCGGAGAAGGTGGTAAAGGCTGAACCATCGCCCAGCTCTGGGGGCAGACCGATAATTTCCGCCGCCCGTCGCTGTAGCGCATTTTCTGTATCTAGGGGGGCCTTGGTGGGAGAGGGGGTAAAACGGCCTAGGGGTACCAGCGTGCGCGGGTGAACGCTCCACCCTAGGGGATGTCGCCCACCGAGGACGGAACGTTGTTCAATTCCTGCTTCCCATCCATGTGAGGTCACCTAGCTACTCCCCTCAAAATATCCGGTCTCTCCCCGGCCTTTGGATAGCTTGGCCACACCGCTACCGGACTTTTCAATTTTGAGGCCTTCATAGGCTAGGGTAAGTTCTTCTAGGACCACACTTTCGGCACTGGCCTGGAGCGAGTCGGCCTTCCAGCCAATGGGGACGGCTCCGATCAGGGTCCAGCATTGCATGGTTTCGCCAGCCTGGTTAAAGAGGAGAATGCTAATATTGCGGCGCTGTTTGGGGTGGTTGGCTAAAATCTGCTGGAGCCAGTTCCAAAAGTCAAAGCTGTCGGTGATGCCTCGCTTGAGGGTGACTTTTTCAAACGTCGGATCGCCAAGAAAAAATCGTTTTTGGTCGTTGACTCCGCCTTCTGAAATGGGGACTGCTTCTAGGGAGACGCCAATACCAGAGCATTCGCTAAAGGAGGCGGCAATCTCGCTATCGATTTCGACATAAAACCGATTGGCGGTGACATAGTTAAACTGGGGGCCTGCGGTCATGGGTGTCTCCTTGGGGTTATCCCCAGGCGCTCGGTTTGGCTGCGTATTTCAGCCTGTAGCAGGGCATAGACCCGATCGCTGAGGGTTCGTGTTAGCACCGGATCTTGCAACACTTTGTCGGCTAGCTGTGTGAGCTGTTCTAGCTGGGTCATTTGCCCCCCTGGTGCCAAAGTAGTTTACGAATCTCTTGGATAGGTGTTTTGGGAACTAGCCCGGTCTCACTGAGCAAATATTGTCCTTCTGGGGTGAGTAGCTTTTGGGCAAAGGTCTGGCCGGGGGAACAGGGGGCTGCCGTCTGTGCAGAACAGGTGGGATAGGCCACCGCCATGCCATAGCCTAGGGGATAGGTGCTGGCTCGAGCTGGGTCAAAAATCTCTGAATTTGCCCAGTAGGAGCCTTTGTCGCCACAGAGGTCGGTGTCAATATCGACGGGTTTACCGCGATTGTTGACTAAAACAGGATAGGTTCTCCCTTGGTGGGTCAGGGCCAGGGGATAGACAGCGCATTGGCCGACAACGTTGCTGATTCGATCAATGCCGATGCCAATGGCATTGTCAGGGGACTGGGTGGCGGAGTCGCTTAAAACCTGACCGTAGAATTCTTCGGGTGGGTAGGTTTGGGCGCTGTTAAACTGCCGTTGGACAAACTGGGCCGTATCGTCTGCGCCAAACAGCAGCTCGCCGAGGAGGGCCAGGGTAGCCTCGTTTTTGGGGAGATAAAGTTTGACCGGTCTACCGTCAATTTTGGGATTTTCTGTCGTGAGTAGCTGCTGAAGCTGGGTAAAGCTAACCTGCTGTAGTCGTTTGGCCCCATTTTGTTGGGGCTGTGAGTCACTGTAGGCGACAAAGGCGGCAATGCCATCGTAGGCGACGGTGTCTGCCGTCACTGTTGAGGGTATGTCGGGGATGCCTCCATCGGTACGAATCAGACCGGCCTCCAGCTCGCCTGAGCTGAGTCTGGCGAGCAGGGCGGCTCGCGATCTGGGCTCCGGCTGCACTTTTTTGAGGTTTAGGTCTCCCTGGTCGCGCTGCTCAAAGATTTGCTCAAATTTTAGCCGGTTGCGCCGGGTGGGAAGCAGGGGACTGCTGAGGGTGCGGGTAAAGCTTTCGTACCAGTAGCTGTCGGGTTCGATACCGTAGCTGACGGTGGCTGACCCGGCTACAGCCGGAGCGATGTCCTGGAGGCGACAGTTTTGAATCTGGCAGGTTGCGAGTATCGGACCTCCCCCGCGCCGACTCAACCACCAGCTCAGCCCGCCCAGACCCAATATGGCCAGGGCCAGGGCTATCCACGGCCCGTAGGCCAGGGTGGGAGAATCGTCGGGGGCTAAAACAGGGTCGGCAATGTCTGTAGGCTCTGTTTCGGGGAGGGTGCGGAGGGCTGCGATCGCAACATCAATTCCTTTAAACCGTCCCTCGGGACTCTGCCCCAGCAGCCTCAAAATATAGGGATAAAACGCCTGCACCTGCGGATCTTCCGGCCAATTTTGCCGATCGGTTATGTCCCCAGGCGTTGCAGTACCTTTAATCAAGGTAAAACAGGTCTGGCCCAGCTGGTATAAATCCTGCTCGACAGAGCCCAGCTCGCCTACCCGTGTGGCTGCGGTTTGCACCGGTGGTTCATCGCCACCGCCTGGATAAAATAAATGCTCCCACAGGGCAAACCGGGACAGATGCACAAAAAACGACCGCTGGTGGGTAGCCGTGACCGCGTCTGAAAACTGTAGCCAAAGATGCTCAGGGCTCAGACAGCCGTGGGGCAGTCCCACCTCTGAGGAGTCGTCTGTCCAGTTCACCCGATAGGTTTGTAGATATTGCAAGGTCTGTAGCACCTGCTCCAAAAACTGTCGGAGCTGGGCAGACGACAGCGGCCCCGGCTCGTCTGCTAAATAGTCGGCTAGCAGCTGTCCGCTGGTCAGGGTTCTAGTAACCAGATAGCAAACCCGACGCGGCGCAACAATCACATCCTTGGGTTTGAGAATTCTAAAATCCGCCCCATCCCCCAGGCGAAGATTTAAATCGACCAGCTGCTTAAAGGCCCGTTTGCGCTCATCAATTTCCGACTGATCAAACGTATCTTGACTCAAACAATACTCATAGATCCAAACCGGCTCGCTGCCGTTGTCCTGGATCCCCTCATACTGACGGACCCAGCCCCCATCCCGCAGACAGTTACCCACCGTGTAGCGTCCCCACCAGCCCCGCTGTAGGGCCTCCCCCGGCTGTAGCCGCTGGGGATAGCGGGCGGCTGGTGAAAAGGAACGATCTGATGGGGCGATGGGGGCAGCGGTGGCAACGGCTAACCCGGCAGTGGATGGCCCCGATTCGTGGTGCTTTAGATCGATTTCCTGGGTTGCCACCGGCGGTCTGTCCGACGGTCCTAGAGTTTGCCCGTTAGTCGACTCACCTCCCAGGCTAGTCCGCTCGTAGCGTGTCTGCAGACTTTTCCTACCCCGCTGCCATGCCATTTGCACCGGGTTTTTGGCCAGGTTTGTGCCTTCACTTACCTTGCGGCGCACCGCATTTACCAGATCGGGGAGTCTCATGGGCTAGGGTTGCAAGGGCTGGCTGGGGGCTGCCGGCAGCGGCTCTGACGACAGGGGGGCCAGCTCATTAATCTGGCGATAGAGGTCGTAAAGATAATTTAGGTCAATGGCGTATAGGTTTTCGATCACCCGAGGGGTAATCGAGTCTAGCGCCCCCAGCTGGGTCACCACGCGGGCCAGGATCAGCACCGTGGCATAGGCCGGATTTGCCTTGACCCGAGGGTCTCGCAGGGGAACAATCTCGTCCATTGCCTTGGCTAGACGCATGGTGCCCTGGCGATGGAGATTGCCGTCACCA
>JBCCAQ010000294.1:0-6182 GCA_039814735.1 Cyanobacteria bacterium P01_A01_bin.15 | reverse complement strand
GGTTCATCGGCCATGATTAATTCTGGCTCACCGGCTAAAGCGCGAGCGATCGCAACTCTCTGCTTTTGTCCTCCCGACAAATCCGCTGGCAGACTATTAACCCGATCGCCTAGACCTACCTGCTTTAGTAGGTCAAATGCCTGTTCCTTATTGCCTGACCCCTTATATCCCTTTAGCTGTAACGCTAGCTCAATATTTTCTAGAGCCGTGAGAGCCGGAAATAGGTTAAAGCTTTGAAAAATAAAGCCAATATGGTCGCGACGAAAGACAGTCAGTTTTTTTCGTGAGAGCGTTGTAATTTCTTGACCCAGCAGCTGTACCTGGCCTGCCGTTGGGGTCAAAATACCGGCCAAAATCGATAGCAGCGTTGTTTTACCTGAACCCGACGGTCCCATCATTAGACGGATTTGTCCTGAGGGAATGGCGAGATCAATGCCTTTAAGCACCTTGGTTTCGGTGGTGCCCGACATAAACGACATTTGGATGTTTTGTGCTGCGATCGCAACCATCAATTAATGCTTAAACCCATCACTCACCAACACCCTAAGCCTTAAACACAATCCCTGGATCCACACGGGTCACTTTTTGAATCGCGAAAACAGCAGATCCTACACACATCACCACCGTGATCCCAAAAACGCCAACGGCACTGACAGGCGTAATTAATACCACAATGCCCTGGGTTGCCGCTGTCCAGGTTCCTACACTCCAACACAGCAGCAGTCCTGGTAAGTAGCCCAAAACCGCCATCCACAGGGACTGTTCCAAAATCACGCTGTAAATATCCCAGTCTGATGCGCCCATGGCCTTGAGGGTGCCAAATTCTCGCAAATTCTCAGAAACTGACGTGTACAAAATCTGAGCCACGACCACCATCCCCACCAGCACCCCCACAATGGCCCCCAACCCAAGGATAAAACCAATACCCGTGCGATTTTGCCAATAGGACTGGGTAGTGTCAATCAGCTCATCTTTAGTAAATGCCTTTGTCCCAGATAGCGAACCTTCTATGCGTCGCTTGAGGGATTGTAGATCTTCTCCCGGTGCCGCTTTGATCAAAATGTAGGTAACAGGGGCATCCGAATTCAGTGGTTCTGGCTTAACAACCTCAGCATTGCCCGTCGCTGAATCACGTTCATAGGCATTGACACAGGTAATATCGCCACTACCTAGCTGACAGGTCAACTCCGACGAAAAGCCAGAACTAATGTAGGCGTTAGCATTCACCAACGAGGTAAAGACAAATTTGCTCGATACCAGGGACTGGGTATCGCGGGTCAACCCCACGACCGCAACTGGCAGCTGGCGGATGCGGGCCGTATCTCCGATACCATCAATGCGAAACGAACGCATATTGGTGCGATCGATTAGGGCGGAGTACGGCTGACTTAACGCGCTAATGGCCGTGTCTGATACTTGTCCAGGGCGAAACAGCTGACCATCCGGGTCAAATCCAAACACGCGCAGGGTGGTGAGCTTACCATCGGAGTACCAGCGCCCTGAACCAATGATCAGCGCTTCAGCTCGGGCCACACCTGCAATATCCTGAGCCCGTTGTGCCTGCACATAGGGAAACGACTCCGTCAGCTCAAAGTTGACGATATTTTCTGAGGTGACCCAAATATCGGCGGCGGAGCTATCGATCAGCAGCGTAGTCGACCGGGTAAAGCCCTTGAGAATCCCAGTTTGGATGGTTACTAGACTAACCGCAAACATAATACCCGCCTGGGCCACCAAAAAACGAGGCAGGTCTTTGAGCAAGTTTTTACGGGCCAGGGAAACCATGGAAATTACACCACTGAAGCGGTTGCCCGCGATTCCATTATTTTAGAGGGTAACCAGCCTATGCAGGGGGCTACCCAGGATGGAAGCAAAATTGGCCCGAGAAGGATTTTATAAGATCCAAAATTTCGTCTGCAGAGGCGTTCCATGGAACGCCTGTACGATAAAAAGTAGGTCATAGTTAAATTCTTATTCCTAAGGTCAATTACAGCGCGCCTGTCAATTTTTAGGAGGGATAAAATGTCGCTGATACAAATCGCTCGATCCCTGCCAGGTCTTGATGGATCTGAATATCCCTGTAGACATTTGCCATCGCTAAAACAGTCGTAACAGCCTGGGCCTGTCCCTGCATATGCTCCGTTAGCCACAGTCCACCGGGTTGTAAAAACTGGGGAGCTTGCTTTGCCAGCAGGCGAATATCATCTAGCCCATCGTCTCCGCCATCCAGCGCCTGTTGCGGTTCATGGGCCACCTCAGGATCTAACTCGGGCACCACCTGGCTGGGAATATAGGGCGGATTAGCAATCACACCCGTAAGCCGTCCTTGCCAGTCTCCCAATGAGTCAAACCAGCTGCTCTGGTAAAAGCGGACAGTCTCAACCTGGTTGCGCCTGGCATTTTGACGGGCAATGTCTAGGGCCGCTGAGCTGATATCGACCGCTAGGACCTGGGAATGCGGCAAGGTTTTGGCGAGTGCGATCGCAATGGCCCCGCTCCCCGTCCCCAAATCAGCCCAAACCTGCGGTGTCGGGGGTTGTTGCTCAACCCAGGTCTGCACAATTTCCACCATCAGCTCCGTTTCAGGCCGAGGAATCAATACCGCCGGGGTGACCGTCAGCATCAAATCCCGCCAGGGCGTTTCCCCCACCAGGTATTGCACCGGCACCCGCTCGGTTAGCCGCCGCCGCCACTGGTGTGCTAGCCAATCAAAGGAATGCCGTAGCGGTATGGCCGACCGATCGCGATAAAGGCCCAAGCTCAGGTCCGACTGACTCAGGCTACTCACCCCTTGTACAAACCAGTCCACTTCATACAATGGGACATTCGCTTTGTTTGCATCAGCCTGGGCCTGCAATATCCACTCAGCCAGCGCTTCTCCCGATACCAGAACCTCTTCCAAACTCGAATTAAAACCCAATAGTGTACAGACGTTCCATGGAACGTCTCCACAATAATTTACCTATGGGAAGACATTCCATGGAACATTTCCACAATTTACCTATATACAGACGTTCCATGGAACGTCTTCCCCATTACCCCAATACCCGCAAAACGCTAGCAATCGAATCCACATCAGCCGACTCTTTGAGAACGGTCACGGCGGTTTGAAAGGCCCCTTCCTTGACCTCGTGGGTGACAATCACCAGCTCAGCTAGGTTGTCTTGCAAGCCAATCTGCACAATGGATTCGAGGCTGAGGTCGTGGTTGCCAAAAATCTCTCCTAAGTGACCAATTACCCCTGGCCGATCTTTCACCATCAGCCGCAGGTAAAAGCGACTTGTTAACTCCTCCATGGGGCTAATGGTTTTATAGTCGCTATGGGCATGACTCAGCAGCGGATTAGGCAATTTTTCCTCGGCGGGTGACTCCATATGAAGGGTAGCGGCAATGGTCATCATATCCGAAACAATGGCGCTGGCGGTGGGGCCTTCCCCGGCTCCTGGACCATAGAGCATCACCTGGCCAATGGGATCGCCCTCCACCAACACAGCATTGTTAACACCGTTTACATTGGCCAGCGGATGGACCAGGGGCACTAGGGTGGGGTGAACCCGCAGTTGGATAGTGTCGCGCTGTTCATCGGAGTTGCGTTTTGCGATCGCAAGCAGCTTGATCACAAACCCTAGCTTTTTAGCATAGGCAACATCGGCCGCACTAACCCCCCGAAGCCCCTCAGCAAAGACATCTTCGCGTCGAATTTTCCCCCCAAATGCAATCGAGGCCAAGATCGCAATCTTATCAGCCGCATCGAGACCATCCACATCAGCGGTTGGGTCAGCTTCTGCATAGCCCAAGGCTTGAGCATCAGCCAAAATCGACTCAAAGCCTCCACCCTCAGCCTGCATCCGGGTCAAAATATAGTTAGTCGTACCGTTAACAATGCCGGTTACCGCCTCAATCCGATTGACCCCAAGGGCCTGCTGCAGCGGTTGAATAATTGGAATTCCCCCACCCACAGCTGCCTCGTAGAGCACATACACACCCGCTTTTTTTGCCGCCTCAGCAATCTCATTACCATAGCGAGAGATCACGGCTTTATTAGCAGTTACCACGTGCTTGCCATCCTCAATCGCTTCCAAAATGAGCGAACGAGCCGGTTCTAAACCGCCCATGACCTCCACCACAATGTCAATGTCCGGATCGGTAACAATGGCCTCTAGATCGGTGGTTAGGCAGGTTTCCGATAGGGTAACCATACGGGGCTTATCCAACGAGCGTACACCCACCCGATGAATTTCTAAGGTTTCTAGCAACGGATGACGCTGGGCTGTATCCAACAAAATTTTGGCCGTGCCTGTGCCCACGGTGCCCAGACCTAATAGTCCAACCTTAAAAACCAATGTGCTATCCCACGTGATTTACTCCAAACCATTGTAAAAGCCAGGGAACCTTCAGATTCACCCGGCTTTTACATATTATTTATTTGTCTGTGCTACTTGACTAGGCAGTAAATTCTAGTAGGTCTCAACATGCCAGCGATGGGCCTTTTTCATATCGCGACGATACTCTTCCCAATTGACATCGGACTTAGCAGCAGCAGCAGTAAGCGCCTCATCAATGCCACCTTCCATACCACGCAGACCACAAATATAGACGTGGGTCTTCTCATCCTGAATGAGCGACCACAGTTCATCCGCATACTCGGCAATGCGATGCTGAATATACATGCGACCGCCTTCAGAGTTTTGCTGCTCACGGCTGATGGCATAGGTCAGGCGGAAGTTGTCAGGATACTTAGCCTGAATTTCTTCCAGCTCTTCCTTATATAGAATGTTGGGAGTCTTGGGCACACCAAAAAACAGCCAGGCAAGCCCCTTAAACCGATAGTCGGGGTTAGCCTCACGCTCATTATCCTTAAACATGCGCCACAGATAGGCACGGAAAGGCGCAATCCCTGTACCTGTGCCCATCATGACGACCTTGGCATCAGGATCCTCAGGTAGCAGCATTTCCTTACCGACGGGACCCGTAATTTTTACCTTGGTTCCGGGCTCTAACTCACACAGATAGGTAGAGCAGACACCGTTGACGGTTTCTCCAGTTTCAGGATGCTTATAGGTCAGCTGCCGAACACAGAGGGAGACCGTCTTATCATCTACATCATCGCCGTGACGAGTTGACGCAATGGAGTACAGACGAAGCTTATGAGGTTTACCTTTGTCATCAGTTCCCTCAGGAATAATCCCGATACTTTGACCCTCCACGTAGGTCAGGTCGCCTTCTGACAAGTCAAACTTGATGTGCTGAACATCACCAATGCCACCTTCTGCAACCAGGGGTTCATTGGATACACATTCACCTAGGTAGGGAGTTTTTGGCTTGTATATATTGATCGGTACGTTAGCACCGGGTTTTTTAGCTTTAGCTTTCGTTTCGGCCATGGGTTTAGTTGCTGCAGGTGCTGATTGAGTCGCAGAAGCAGTTGAATAATCGCCTGCTGCACGAATGCTAACAATTTTGCCTCCCATACGCATAATGCGCCGAGTCTCCTCAGCCATACGCCCATAGGGAACTGTTACGAAAGTACTACCGCTCTGACGTATAGGTGCTTCTGACCCATTAGATGAGCCTAGACCCGTTACCTCATATATATATAAGCGGCTACCAGAATTGCTGACACTACCGCCGATGACGCTCGAATTGTACATGCGATGAACTTTTGGTATCTCCTAACCCTTTCAGACGTGGTTTGACCATCTATCTGAACAAATTGTTCATATAGAGTATCATTCTGAGCGAAACGATTTTGTAGATGTCGAAACTCGCCCAGCAGTAGCGACGCCAAAGTACAGGCGTATTACCCTTACCCTACGACTCGTCTAGTACCCTACCGAAGAAATTCTACAAAAACTATAAAATACGATGCATTTGGACAGTTTCTATTCTGACCTCAGACAAATGGGCATCGTGTCAAATAAACGCTTCCCAAAAAGCATACAAAATTTTACAATTAATTCCAATTCTCCTCTGGTCATATCTTTGAGCCTTGACGGCTGCAGACTTTCATAAAAATCTGAGAACATACGTGACGGATTGTAAAAAAACGAAAGTCTATTTATCATAAAGTACAAGTAAGAACCCTACTGGGCGGCAACTAGTAGCCGTCATAGTATGGGTGCTTGTTACATCCCAATGTCCCGTAAGAGCTGATATATTTTTCCCAACTCTTTAACCATAGG
>JBCCAQ010000158.1:0-12951 GCA_039814735.1 Cyanobacteria bacterium P01_A01_bin.15 | reverse complement strand
GTATTTGGAGCGTTGTTGGCCCAGTCGATGCGCGGTCTGCCTAACGATGTGTACTGCCAGATTGGATTGGTCATGCTGATTGGCCTAGCCAGTAAAAACTCTATTTTGATTGTTGAGTTTGCTAACCAGCTGCGGGAGCAGGGGCTATCAATTACCAAGGCAGCGATGGAGTCGGCCCAGTCAAGGATGCGACCAATTTTGATGACGGCGATCTCGACGCTGAGCAGTATTTTCCCACTGGTGATCGCAACCGGGGCCGGAGCGGGCAGTCGTCAGTCACTGGGTACAGCAGTCTTTGGGGGTATGTTTGTCGCAACGTTTTTGAGCCTATTTGTAGTCCCAATTTTGTACATTGTGGTCAAAAGTCTCAGCAGTCGGTCTGAGCCTCCCCAGGGACCAGATGGTACAGATGATGACGGTCAGCTGCCTGTCTATGAAAGAGAAATGACTGGGATTGGTAAATAAGAGATGTGCGCAACAATAAAATATCAGTCTCAGTGAGTGGTTGAGGAGAGGGTAAACGGAGAAAGTGGTACAGGTGGTATTTTATCCAAATGTCAGTCTTTAAGGATGATATTGGGTGTACTACTTGAGATCGCAGCCTGGACAATCCACCAACACTGTAGATAACCATCAGGGTCAGATCTTCTGCCGCGATATCGTCTTCTAAGACACCATGGTCACTATTTTTAGACTCGGTGGAGTTTTATACCTGATTTACACCCGAGACCATCATCCACCCCACGTCCATGTTAAACCTAGCCCTACCCGGCCCGACTGGGAATTACGAATCTATCTCGGCAAACGAGAGGATGGCGGTCTCGACAGTTACGGTAAAGTCTTTGGTGAAACCGATGTTTTATCAGGAAAAATTAAAACGTCTAAAATAAATGAGTACGTTAACCTGCTTGCCCAAAACCTGGAACAAGCCTGGGACGTCTGGGATTCGATTTATGGAGATGTCCAATGAATACAAGCCAGACTCTGCACGATGCGGTAGTTGCAGCACCGCCTATTAGATCAGACGATCTGATTGCTGCTCATTACGATGCTGACACCAATGAAATCGTCGTCAGTTTTCAGGATGAAAAGGTAGTCCGATTACCTACCAGTGAGTTTGAAGAATTAGCCACTGCGACTGTCGCCGACTACGAACATTTAGACGGTACCCGTTCAGGCGTTACCTGCATTACAGATACCGTTGATTTTGCTGTCGCGGCTAGCTGGTGGCGAGCAAAGACAGTATAGATTGTAATTATGATGGGAGCCTCATTTTCAAAATCAGCTCCGCAACTCTTGGTAGTGTCATGCTGTTTGTTACCGCAGTAGCTGACTTTTTTGTAGAGGGTCCAACAATACCTGGCTATGCCCATTTTGATCAGTTCTCTCAATTACTCCACCGCCAACGAAACCCGCTTGCCGCCAATACCCCGCAGGTCCGCTAGCAGCTTTGCCACATCCGCATAGGGCAGCGTCCGATCTGCTTTGAGCATGACGAACCCATCTGGGTTCTCGGCAAAGTAGCTTTGAATAATCGGGGCCAGTGCTGGAATTGATAGGGCCTCATCGTTGTAAACCGTCTGGCCATCTTCGCGCAGACCAATCACCAAAGGCTCTGCCTTTTCGACCACCTCTTCATCTACACCTGAGACCGCCTGGGGCAGGCTCACGCCAAAGATTTGTACGCCGCTGAGTTCCATGGAGATGATGACGAAAAAGGTGAGTACCGTCATTAGCACATCCATCATCGGTACCAGGTTGACCTCGGGGACGCCTGAGGTTTGATGTCGTGATTTTAGCCCCATGTGGTTTACTCCTCGCCGTCTTCTAATGCTAGGGAAACGCGATCGCCACCGACGGCTCGCATGTCGCCGAGAAACTGCATCACATTTTCGTAGGGCAGCTCCTGGTCGGGGACCAAGTACACGGTTTTGTCGGGATTTTTGGTGAGATAGTTTTCTATTTCTAGGGCTAGCTGATCGCCTTCTAGGGGTTGGCCGTTGAGCAAGGTTTGCTGGTTTGCATCCATTTCGACAATAAAGATATCCTTAATGGAGGGCAGCTGGTCCGGGGGCGGATCTTCGGTCTGCTCCGGGGGTAGCTCTACTTCAATTAGTTGCTCACTACCTAGGGAAACGGCTACTACGACAAAAAATGCTAGCACCCCCATCATTACGGTGAGCATGGGGACCAGGTCAATGTTGGGAATCTTGCTTTCGCGGCGTTTACCTAGGGCCATGGATAGTATCGGTGGGTTGTGTCTGTCCTCACCGGAAGGTTATTGATACGCTACGGGGACAGTTGTCTCTTCGTGGCCGTTTTCGGCGGCTAGCAGGGCGGGCTCATACCAGAACTGACGATAAACCAGCTCTAGCTCGTTACCGGATTCTGAGAAATAATCTGCCTGCTGACTTTGGAGTGATACAAGTATTCGTAAGACAAGTAGAGCCAAAATTGCGACAACCATGCCGGCAGCTGTCGTAATCAATGCTTCACCAATACCAGCAGCGGCAGCGCTGGCACTTTCACCGCCGCCGCCGCCACCAATATTTAGGTCATAGAAGGTGGCAATTAGACCGGTTACGGTGCCCAATAGACCCAGCAGCGGGGAAATGGCCACGATGGTCTCTAGTAGCTTTTCGCCCTGGCGCATTTTGACAAATTCGCGATCCGCCGCTGTTTCCATGGCGAGGCGAAAGGTTTCGGGGGAGGCGTTGCGTAGTCGCAGCGGGGCAAATAAAAACCGGCCAATGGGGGTATCGCTGTGCTGATTTGCGATCGCAGCCGCCTCGTTCAAGTCCCGTCGTGCCGCATCCAATACATCGGTAACGATTTTGCCCTCCCGGCGCAGCAAATCGGACCAAAACCGGGTTCGTTCTAGGGCACAGGAAATTGTCAGCACCGAGGCTCCCACAATGGGCACCATTACGGGACCGCCCTTAGCTAGAAAGTCAAATACAGTTGCCATGGCCTATGTCCTTGGTTGGGTTATCTATCGGATCTATCCATACTTAAAACCGGCTGAATGCTACTGGCGCTCATCGTCCTCCACTTCGGTCGCGGCCGTTTCAGGCGCTGTGCCAGGCGTCGAAGCCGCTGCCTGGCCCTCGATAGCAGCACCCGCTGCCACCGGCACACTGCTGACGATCATTTCTTGCCACTCCAGATCGCCCGTGCCGTTGACCCTAACCAGTACCGAGTCCACTCGGCCTGAGGCTATAGCCCCCGTACCGACCACATCACATTCAAATGAATCGCCGCGCCGGTTGACCCGATAGGTGTCGCGGCAGTCGATCACCAGTCGTTTCCCCAGTGTCTGTCTGATCTCAGCTTGGATCGTTTCTTCGAGGGAGGCCAAATTGATCAGCGCCTTAGAACTGGGAACATCCCAGGAAAGGGTACCTTCGTCATCCTGCTGAATGACGTTAACGGTGAACTGTCCTCCGTCTGGCAGCTCCCCAACACAGCGAAAGTAAGCCTCTGCCTGTTTGGCCACTCGATTAGGACAGATCACCGACGTGAGAGATAGCCGCCGCCCCTGGCGCTCAATGTCAGCCTGAATATTGGTTTCAACCTGAGACACATTGATGTATCGCGAGCAGCTACTGAGGGCCACTAACCCCAGGAGTACTCCAAAACGACCGATGGCGACCATGCTGCGACGATGAAAAAATTTAACCAAGACTCACTATAGCCGGGGGCTCCAGATACAAGGTAAAGAGTGGGTTAAAAGAGGCCAGAGATTAGGGTGGGAAACCCTGATAAATGCCCAAAACTGATGAATTGTGCCAGTGTGGGGACGTTCCATGGAACGTCCCCACACTGGCTAACCCTTGAGCTGTCGCACCAGATGTGGCAGCTCCGGCAAAATCAGCGATTCCATGGCCAGGGCTACCCCATTGCTAGATCCCGGTAGTAAAAATATCAGTGTGGATCGATATACCCCAGCCGTGGCCCTAGAGGCAATTGCCCTAGACCCAATTTCAGCATAGCTAAGCTGACGAAAAATTTCGCCGAATCCAGGGATTTCTTTTTCAAATAGGGCTGCGATCGCATCGTAGGTGGTATCCCTTGGCGCGATCCCCGTTCCCCCGTTACAAATTATGGTCTCCACGGTTGGCGACAGCGGCTGCACCAGGCCAGCAATTTGCTCTGGCTCATCTTTGACTAGATGATAGCCCCCAATGCGATGGCCCGCTGCTTTGAGCATTGACTGGATAAGCTGCCCGCTTTTATCGGTTTCAACGGTGCGGGTATCGCTCACCGTCACTACACCGCAAACAACCGACAATGAATCCCTATCGGGATGGGGAATGGCCATGGGAAAAAGCAAGTAATTGTGCCTTGAGCGGCGTCAAACCGTAGATCCCAGACGCTTTGCCTAGGTCTTGGTAAAGCCTAAACCGTTTTGCTCAGCATAGCGCTCCATGAAGCGCATAAACCGATCCCACTCATCAACGCTTTTGAGCAGCAGTCTGGCTTCTAGGGCAGCCGGTGCGCCATTGATAAACTTAGCATTGACTTCGCGGCTGACCATTTCACCCTCTTCATCAACCAAATAGAGGCCCGTTACCTCAAACCCTTCTTCCATGAGGGCCTTGGGCTCATCAAAATAAAAGGTAGCGGTGCCATCCGAACCATCTTTGGCGCGGGTGAGCCGCACATCTGGAATAATTTCCTCAGCTACACCCCGAGCGAATTGGATTTCTGCCATGGCACTGTCCTCTAAATTAATGACTGCGAACCGTTTGTTACAAAGCGTTAACTCTTATCATCCCACCATATGAGTGTTGTTTAAAACACTACCTTGGGAAATTTGATTGCGGTCACAAAATTGCCGGTATATTTGCTTTGCACGGCTGCCCGATTTACTCGGCTACCACCACCTGATAGGGCGATGATACCGGCGGCATTTGTTTGTTGAGGACCAGTCCCTGGTACACCATTGCCGCCACTTCGCCGCAGGTGGCGACTCGATTGGGTGTGAGCAGGGTCAGCTCCGGGTAGTTAAATACCAGACCGAGTTTGGTGGCGGTTGCGATCGCACCTACCGCATAGCGCGGCACCTGGTCCTGGTCCCGGTAGCGGGTTAGCACGCCAGCCGTATTTTTAGCCTTGAGCTGCAGACCACTCACCAAGGCTAGAAGCACCTGTATTTTCAAAATCGACTGCTCCGGAGCAAAGGTGTAGTCGGGAAACCCAGAGATAAATCTGGCTCGATAGGCTAGCTGAATCGCCTGGGCCGCCCCATGGGAGGACGGCACATCGCGAAACGCCACGGCATATCGCTGGGGTTTAGGCTCAAAGGCCGCCACCACCAGGCTGGCAAACTGGGCTCGCGTCATCGGCGCGTCGGGCTGCTGGGCACCCGCTGTCTGGAGCAGATTTTGAGCCATCAGCGATTGCCAAAACTCATCGGTCCAGCGGCGGCCGGTCACCACCGCATTGCTCACCGAGGCCCTAGCAGCAGGCTGCACAATAAAGGGAGACGCCAGGGGACGCATTCGCCCCAGGGTCACCAAACACTGATAGACCAGGGCGGTTGTCTCAGACCGAGTGATCGGCTGCATCGGCCGCAGCTCGGCCACATTGGGATAGTTCACCACAATGCTACGACGGGTGGCCATGGCCACTTCCTCAACCGCATAGGGTGGGACATAGGCGCGGTCGTCGTATACCCCGATTTCGCTAGCACTGCCCTCCCCCAGCTTCAAACCATTAATCAAGGCCACCAGCGCCTGGGCTCTGATCATTGGGTCGTTGGGGCGAAACGTATTGTCCGGGAAACCGGCAATAAACCCCTGGGCCTGGGCCTGATAAATGACTGGACGCGCCCAGAAGTCCGACGCCACATCGCGAAACGGCTGAAACCGGCGCTGCTCGCTACCGGTCGCTGGAAATGTAGCCATGGCTAAGGCTGCAAACTCAGCTCGGGTTACCAGGGCATCGGGCCGAAACGAGCCATCAAAAAAGCCTTTGATCAGATCGGCTGTGGCCATGGCATCGATAAATGGAGCTGCCCAGTGACCCACCACATCGCGAAACTGGCTGTCCAAGTTGAGGGGGGGCGCTATTGAGTCGTCTGGCGGGGGGGGAGCAGGCTGGGGTTTGACCTTACCCAGGAGCAGGGGGGGGACGGCTATGGGGTCCGGCAGCTCACTGACCCTATAGCGGATGGCTCCGCTGGTCCGATTGGGGTTGATCTGATTACCTGCACTGGCAATGGGCTGTCGGCTTTCATTACGCACATCCCACTGGCCATTGTCTCGAAACTCATTTTTGCCTGGGTCCTGACCCTGCCCCACATCGGGCTGGGCCGTATCTTGCACCCACAGCCCCGATGTTTGGTTGCGATAGATTCGGTTTTGCCGCAGCACGGGTCGAGCCGAGCGAGACAGCACTACCCCGGCCTTGTTATCGAGGATCTCGTTATCAATCAGCAGGGGCGCGGCCTGGTCGCTAATGGCCACACCATAGCCAGTTTGCAAAAAGCGGTTTTGACGCACCTCCCCTTTGGAACGACGCACCATAAACAGCCCGCTGGCCTGGTTATCGGAAAACTCATTGGCCAGTAGCACCGGCAGGGCCGAGCCCGTCACAAATACTCCGTCGCGGCCGCAGTTGATAAACCGACAGCGGGTAAGCAGGGCCGAGCCCTGCTCTAGCCATACGCCAATTCCCTTGGACTGAGGGTTGGTAACGGTGACATTACGGATCTGGGCACCATCCTGGAGCTGCAGTGCTACCACCTGTTGACCAAAGTCCTCCGTAGCTAGCGCTCCACCTCCCTGGATGGTCGCCGTTCCACCAATACCCACCAGCGTTACCCCCGGAGCGATGGTCAGTGGGAAGGATTCACCGCTGCTATAGGTACCAGCTTCTAGCTGTACCACCGTGCCAGAGCTGGCCTTTTCTAGGGCCTGGGTCAGGGTTTGAAAGGGCGACTGGCGAGTGCCTGTGCCTTGGGCGCGACCGTTGGCACTATTAACGTATAAAACAGAGGCAGTAGCTTGCACCATGGTAGCTGGCTGATGGGTCGGCCCATTTAGGGTAAGGGTAAATGCGGGCTGGTTGACATACCATTAATTATTCTGAGTAAAAAATTTATCTTCGCCAGTATCAGTCCCGTTCATTTCTCAATTAGTTTCATTTTTATTGCTCGCTTATCTGTACGAGAGCCCCTATTATGCTGACTGCCATTGCTATTGCCAATGTTGCGATCGCACTGCTCTGTTTTGTGCTCACCGGCCACGTCGCTCGGTATAACCGCCAGGTCATCCAGCTCAATCGCGATCTCAATCGTTGGACAGTACTATTAGAAAATACGTTAACCCAGCAAACCCTCGCGTTTACCGCTAGGCGTACCGACCTGCGTCAGTGGCAGCTAACCCATCTGCAGTGGCAGCTACAGCAGCGGCGGCGGCTCCAAACCGCAAAATTTCTTCAGCTAATCTGGCGGATGCGCAAACGTTGGTCTTTATAATCCCCCTAATGATTTAACTTCGCAGTTTGTTCCTATGTCCCAGAGTAATTCCAGCGACTTTATGGGTGGCCTGCTAGCAGGCACCGCCATCGGTACCGTTATCGGTTTATTGGCCGCCCCCCGCAGCGGCAAACACACCCGCAAAGTCCTTAAAAAATCAGCAGACGCAGTCCCCGACCTGATTGCAGACCTGTCCACCAGTCTACAATTCCAGACTGATAAGCTCTCCCATACCACCCTGCAAAACTGGGATAGCACCCTGGAGCGCCTCAAAGAAGCTCTCATAGCGGGTCAGGCCGCCAGTCGTCAGGAATTTGCCAAACCCGACCCCCCGCGTGACTAATCCTGTGCTTTGGCTAGGTCTATCGCTGCTGCTACTGGCCATTGGTCTAGTCGCCCTAGTCTGTGTCTGTGTACCCACACTCATGGGACTGGCGCGGGCCGCTCGCAGTGCCGAAAAACTCTTTGACACCCTAGACCGTGAGCTGCCGCGCACCCTGGAAGCCATGAGAAATACGGGTGCCGACCTGAGTGGCCTGGCGGACGACATGACCGACGGTGTTAGCAGTGCCCGCAACATTGTCAAACAGGTGGATCGTAGCCTCAATGATGCTCGCCAGCAGGCTCAGCAGGCCCAGCGCAGCACCCGCAGCGTCACCGTCGGCTTTAGGGCCGCCTGGCGCGTTTTGACTAAGCCGTCGGGCCCACGCAAGGCACGGCGACGATCGCGTCCTTACCCTGCCCCTGCGCCGTCACGACCACCCCAGCAAACTGCCAAAATTCATCCAGTTCCGCCCGAGTCTCCCCCAAAACCTGTCCCAGACGACCAGTCTAGCGACCAATGAGTGATTGACTTAAACCTGTTTTCCTCCTTACATTAAAGACAGGTAAATAAGTGTAAACACCATGAGCACACGCTTGAAGGATTGGTTAAAAGCTTCCTTGCTAGGAAGTTTTTTAGTTTGTTGTATTACTCTTGGCACCGGGCTGAGCGCGCCAGCAGCCCATGCCTACAACAACCCGGAGTTGCTGCCGGACGAGCCCACTATGGTTATCGATCTAGCAAAAATTCTGACCAATTCCCAAGAAGAATATCTCAACGAACACCTGCCTGAGTTTGAGGCTGAAACCGGCTGGAAGCTGAGGGTGCTCACCCAGTTTGACCAAACTCCCGGTCGCGCCGTAAAGGACTTTTGGGGTCTAGATGATAAGAGCGTCATGCTCATTGCCGACCCGCGTGGGGGCAATCTTCTTAACTTTAGCGTTGGCGATTCGGTCTATTCGCTGCTGCCTCGGGTTTTTTGGATCGAGCTGCAAACCCGATTTGGTAACCAGTTTTTTGTCCGCGATAACGGTGAAGATCAGTCGGTCATGCAGTCCATTGCCTCTTTAGAAACTTGTTTAGGCCGTGGCGGCTGTTCTGTCGTACCTGGCCTGCCTCAGGAACAATGGATTTTGACCCTAGTTACGTCCGTCCTTGGCGGTATTATCTGTGGATTTGCGGCCCATCCCCGTAAAGAAGGACAGGTATTCTCCTGGCAATGGATGCTGATTTTTTCACCGCTGTGGGGCATGTTGTTTATCGCCTTTGGCATTGGCCCAGTGGTGACTCGCACCCAGGATTGGCTGCCCCTGGTTCGCAATATTACAGGATTTATGATTGGTGCTCTGGTTGCCTTTTTGAGTCCCGCATTTACCGGTTCATCCGCTAGCGGCGAGACGTAGGGAATAGGCGCAAGGGCAAAATGTCTGTTTCAGCTGGGTAGGGGACAGGGTAAAAGCTACGGGCGGTACTTTGCTTAGTTATGAATCCACTGGGGAAATGTTGGCCGATTACTCGGCTGTTTCTTCCTGATTTTTTGGGGAGATATTGGGCTCTGGCAAGGGTTTGACCCGCCGTCCTTTGGGTAGCTCGATAAAGATGTCATAGCCTAGCCTGCGCTCATCTTCGACATGGGTGCTGACACCAACGCTCTGAATCGCTGAGAACAGAGGGCCTTCAGGCAATACGGGGAATGGTAGGGTCCCCTGCAGCTCCTCTAACCGGCTCATATCGACAAATAGATAGCCGCTATTTTTCGCTGCAGAGGTGTCTAGCAGCGTTTGAAAGGCGGGGTTAGTTTGTAGGGTTTTGCGGGGGCGCGGTGCGATCTCATCCACCACGTCTGGCCCCAATCCAAAAAAGGTGACGCTATCTTCTAGCCAGCCGTATCCCATGGCGATGCCACCGTGGTAGGACACCAGCTGGTTGACGGCGGGTGACTCTGGCTGCACCTCAAAGCTAAAACGGTTTTGCATCGTTTCATCCAGCTGTGCCCAGGTGGCCTCAGCCGCGTTGCGATCGCTCACCTCAGCCAGCAGGGCCAGCTGGCCCATGGCGCTGGGCGACCCGGTGGTCACCTCACCGGTGGGTGGCAGCAACCCAAACGCCACTTCCCCCGCCAGCCATGGCAAAATATCGTTCTCCATATCTAGACCCGTTTGGGTCTTTAGCCATTTGGCCAGGGTCTCAGCGGAAAAGGGCAGTCGAGCAGTTAGCCGGTCAGCCCCCTTGAGGGCCTGCCACATCGGACCGATACTGCCCGTCGACACCATCAGCACCGTAGCATCGGGCAACCGCTCTGGCATGGGTGACTGTGTGTTCACCATGTCGCGATAAATGGGCCGGTCTTCAGGGCCGAGCCAGGTTGATACGTCCATATCCAACCCGTTGGTCAAGGGCGTCACAGCTGCCACCAGTCCATTGACCCCAGGTAGGGTATCCCGCTGTGCCAGCGTATCAGCGGCGGCGGGCACATTTACATACAGCTGAGCCATGGCATTGGGCAACCCCTTGGTCGCCTGACGGTAGGCGTCGCTATCGACCATGGAGGGGCCACCGTCAAAGCTATCAATCACGGCTTCTATGGCGCTGGCCCCTGAGGCCAGGACTAGCCACTTGCTGCCTAAAACCGCACTTTCAAAGGTTTCTCCGGTGGCTGTTTTGATGGATTGTACGTCGACTCCCTGATAGTCACGGCCCACTCGGGTAATCTCGTCCGGTGGCTCCGACAGCCGTGTTTGAGCCTGCAGCGGGTCGCTGAGCGGCACCAGCAGAACCTGCTCCCCCTGTCCTGCCCCAGGTAAAAAAGCCACGGTTACCTGGTCCCCTATCCACGGTTGGATGTCAGTTCTAAAGCGATATCCGTTGGCACTGATGATGCGATCTCGCCAGGTTACAAGCAACCGATCCAAGACCCTTTGGGACTCGGGGGTACCCAGCTGCCGCAGCCGGGTCCATTGGGTTTGATCCGTCGTCAGGGTCAGGGTCGCTAGGGCGTCCTTTGGAACTAGGGCCATCCCAGCAGGAATGTTTGCCCGAGCCGAGAGGCGCTGGGTCACCCCGAGATAGGCGGCCGCACCACCTAGCACTAGAAAAACCGCTGTACCCACTGTGACCAGTAGGGAAGGCCATCGCTTAAGAACCATAGGTGCTAAGAAGACACACAGTGCTTGCTAATCTACCATCGGTTTAACCCATACCACCGGCTGCTCGCGGAGGTTGGGACAACACTTCCTTTTATATGCCCAAGCAACTCGTCCGAACATCTCTACTCAGAGGCGCTGTCTTCGCTTTTCTTTTTGCGCTGGGTCGTGGATTTTTTAGCCGCCGTGGTGCTGCTTTTTTTAGTAGAGCTGGCCTTGCGGGTAGTTGTTTTTTTGGTGGTTGATTTCGCAGTCGATTTTTTGGTAGTCGACTTTTTGGCCGCTGTTTTCCGTCGAGTCGTTTTTTTCTTGGTACCAGCCTTAGCCGCCACTATCTCCAGGGCTTCTTCAAGGGTCACATCCTCCACCTGCTTACCGTCGGGCAGCGAGGCGTTGACCTTACCGTACTTGATATAGGGCCCATAGGGACCATCGTAGATATTGATGGGTTCCTCAGTTTCAGGATGGTTGCCCAGCTCCCTCAGGGGCTTGGCTGCTTTACGACCGCGACCGCGCTTAGGCTGAGCGAGCAGCTCTAACGCGCGTTCCAGGGATACCTGGAGCACATCGTCATCCCCTTTTAGGGAGCGGTAGTCCTTACCTTCTTTGCCCTGGTCGTGCACCACATAGGGGCCAAACCGACCCAGGCTGGCCTTGACCTTGGCCCCGGTATCAGGATGCATACCGAGCAAACGGGGCAGGGACAGCAGACCGACCGCCATTTCTAGGTCGACGGACTCACGGGTCACCCCTTTAGGTAGCGACACCTGCTTAGGTTTGGGATTTTCGTCTGTCTTATCACCCAGACGGACATAGGGGCCATAGGGACCAATCAGCGCGTAGATCGGTTCACCCGTTTCAGGATGTAGTCCAAGCTTTTCTGGTCCTTCTGTCTTTTGTTTGAGCAGCACCTGCACCTGTTCATCGCTCAGGTCCGCCGGACTGACATCGAGGGGAATAGACGCGCGTACCGCTTCACCGCCCTCTTCATCGCTGATGGCTTCGATATAGGGGCCATACTTGCCAATGCGCACCTTGGCACTCAGATCGTCTAGGTCAACTGTCCTGGCTTCAGCCGGATCAATCTGACTTTCACGGACCTCCACCTGGCCAGACAGCCCGCTGTCGCCGGAATAAAATCCCTTGAGATAGGGAAGCCAGTCCGCCTCGCCGGTTGAGATTTCATCTAAGGTACGCTCCATTCGAGCTGTAAACTTGACATCCACTAGGTCGGGAAAGTGCTTGTCCAGCAGCTCAGTCACAGCAAAGGCTGTAAAGGTGGGCATCAGGCTGTTGTTCAACGGATGCACATAGCCCCGGTCAATAATTGTGCCAATTACCGATGCATAGGTACTCGGTCTGCCAATACCTTCTTTTTCCAGGGTTTTGACCAGGGTTGCTTCGGTGTAACGAGCCGGGGGCTTGGTTTCATGGCCGATGGGTTCTAGTTCCGTACAGCTGGGGGTGTCTCCCACCTTTAGTGCAGGTAGGGTAACTTCACGATCCTCTAGGGCCGCATTGGGATCATCGGAACCTTCTACATAGGCGCGGAAAAAGCCAGGAAAATCGATCCGTTTACCCGTGGCCTTAAAAACCGCATCGTCAACTTCAATGCTGACCGTAATGTGGGTCTGGCGAGCATTGGCCATCTGACAGGCCACCGTACGTTTCCAAATCAGGTCATAAAGGCTGCGTTCGCGATCTTTTAGCCCTGTTTCCTGGGGGGTGCGAAAGGTGCTTCCAGCGGGGCGAATAGCCTCATGGGCCTCCTGGGCACCTTTGCTCTTAGTGGCATACTGGCGGGGTTTAGGGCTGAGAAACTCTGGGCCATACTTTTGCTCTACGCAGCTTCGAGCCGCCGTGATCGCCTGCTGCGATAGGTTGACCGAGTCGGTACGCATGTAGGTGATAAACCCTTTCTCATAAAGAGACTGGGCCGTGCGCATGGTGTCGCGGGCCGACAGGCGAAGCTTGCGGTTTGACTCTTGCTGTAGCGTGGATGT
>JBCCAQ010000232.1:0-8694 GCA_039814735.1 Cyanobacteria bacterium P01_A01_bin.15 | reverse complement strand
TGACAAGCCGACAGACCATCGATAGGCTTAGGGCTGCCTACCCGATTGGAGTGAGTCTATGCCCGACAGCGGCCACAGCGTCAAAGCAGCACTGGCCCAGCGTGATCCCCAAGTCATTGCATCCCTAATGCCCAAGTGGGAGTGGTTTTACAACCATTACTTTCAAGCCAGCACAGATGGCTGGCACCACGTGCCCAAACAGGCCCTATTTGTGGGCTCCCACAACGGCGGCTTGGCCGCGCCCGATCTGCTGATGCTGATGGTGGACTGGTTTCGACGCTTTGGGTATCACCGCCCCATGTACGGTCTGATGCACCCCAAGGTCTGGCAGGTTAACCCCGGATTAGCCCAGCTAGCGGCCCGCTGTGGCGCAGTCCCCGCTCAACCCAAGTTTGCGATCGCAGCCCTCCAACGCGGTGCCAGCGTCCTGGTCTTCCCCGGCGGTGCCCAGGATGTTTTCCGACCCTACACCCAGCGTCACCAAATCCAGCTGATGCAGCGTACCGGCTTTATCAAACTGGCCCTGCGGGAGCAGGTACCCATTGTGCCAGTGGTCTCTTGGGGTGCCCACAGCACGTTTATTGTGGTGGACAACTGCTATAAGCAAGCCCAGTGGCTCAATCAAAAGGGGATATTACCCTGGGTTGGCGGCATCGACCCGGAGGTGTTTCCCATCTATCTGGGTCTGCCCTGGGGGCTGGCGATTGGCCCGTTACCCCACATTCCGTGGCCCCATCCTATTTATACTCGGGTGTGTGCCCCGATTATTTTTGAGCGCACGGGCCGACCTGCGGCGCGCGATCGCACCTATGTACAACGGTGTTACAAACAGGTCACAGAACAAATGCAAACTGCCCTCAACCAGCTAATCGCCTCTATATAGAAGCTATGGACAGCCGCTGGGCGGCAGGGATGAGCCGGCATTGATCCGAGAAAAATCATTCAGCTCCAGAGTAGCGCTGGCATAGTAGCGTTCTCCCTCGCTGCCCCGGGTACGGCGCACCCGCAGGAAGGGAGCAGACCCCCAGGCATCAAACGACTCAGCTAGATCGCGGGCGGCCCCATCGGCGGGATAGGCCTGACCGCTGACGGTATTACCACTAACGCGGCCAGTGACGCAAATGGCCTCTCCATCGATATAGCTGTAAGTACCCATCAGCTCATCACCGGTTTTACGAAAGACAAACAGCACACCGCCTCGACTAATCAGGTCTGAGTCAGAATAAGTACGTTCATCCGCCGGACCCGACACATAGCGATAGTTGCCATCGGCCAGGCCAGCAATCGTTTCATAAAAGGTAGCCGGCGTTGAGCTATCGACAGGGCGGCTGGGAAGGTCAGTGCCTAAATTCGGCAGCTCTGGGCGAGGAGCCGCACCACCTAAATCGGGTAGCTCTGCCGATGGTCCCACCCTGGAGGGAGGCGAAACCACCGCCTCAGCTCGACAAATGAGCGTATCGTCAATGGGGGCAAATCCATCCGACTCGTCAAACCCGACTAGCTCCTGGTAGTAGGATGCATCGCTCAACAGCAGCTGACGCGCCATATCGACGGACCGATTAGGAAAAATCAGCGCTCGCTCCGAGGTAAAAATGGCCTCTACTGGTCCCGGCACAAAAGTACCCAGCTGCTGATAGACCACCTCGGTGGTGCCATTAGTCTCGGTTAGGGTAATAAACGTACGCATACCCAGGGGATTGGGAATACCGGTGCTAGGGTCATAGCTACAGACAATGGTAGGACTAGGCTGCGCCTGTAGGGAATGATTGAGCGCACCGTACCCGGCGACGATGACGGCGGCCAATGCTAGCGAAAATACATGCCTGTAGCGACTCACCATGGACAATAGCTCTCTATAAATAACTACTCAGATTAAACCGCGTCCCTATCTAGAACCGCAGAATTTCCCATAGAAAACCTCAGGGTTTTTAATAGGCTCCGACAGAATAGAGGCTGGGGTCTATCAAGCTGATAACGCTATAAGGGATGGGAGACGATAGTTTTGCACCCATGGCTCACACGGCGATCGCAAGAAGCCTTAGACAGCGACCACTGTGTGAATCACCACAAACGGTTACCGAACGCTCGTCATCAGCTTGTTTAGAAAATCACTAAGGAAACAAAATCCATTAGGCTCCACTATTTAGATGTACAGCCGTTGCATGCAACGGCTCTCCAGCATTAACGTTTGGATCTTATAAAATCCTTATCCCTAACCCAGTTACGATTGGCCCCCACGTTTTTATACAAGTACTTCAGGATGGAATCTTCTAACAAAAAGAACTTAATCTGGTTTGTCATTAGCCTACTAGCAAGCTTTTTTATAGGATTAGAAGCTGTTGAGAATGTCTTTAGGTATGATTTTTTGATTCAAGACGATGCCAGACAGCATGTTGTGTGGCTAGAGCAGTACCTTGACCCTGAGCTGTTTGATGGGAATCTGATCGCCAGTTATTTTCAGTCTGTTCTGCCAGATGGCTACCGCTATCTCTACAGGCTATTGGCTGCCCTGGGGATATCTCCCATCGGGGTCAGCAAAGTTATTCCTGTGTTTTTGTATACTGCGATCGCAGTTTTTACCTATCGTCTAACAACGACTTTTTTAAGATCTCCCTTAGCAGGCTTCTTTTCGACATCGATTTTGACCTATACACTGCTATTTACGACAGTTGTTTCATCGGCTACTCCTAGGGCATTTTTAAATTTATTTTTTCTGTCATTTTTGTACTACTGGGTACATCGCTCCACCGTGGGAACATGGATTAGCCTGGTGTTTTTGGGGCTTTACTATCCTCAAACCATGCTGGTGGCAGCCGGGACAGGCATTTTGAGTCTTATCCGGTTAGATACCTGGAGAGTCAGGGTATCTGCTAATAGAGACCTGATTTATCGGGTGCTGGGTGTAATCACAATTACGCTGGCATTTGCAGGATACTTTTTACTGTTAAAGCCGTCAGACTACGGCCCCATTGTCACTCGGGCTCAGGCGGTGACCGATGCAGCCTACCTAAAGGGAGGCAGAAGCAGTTTTTTCTCAGAGTCGTTTTTAGGTTTTTGGCTATTCGGCGGCAGAAGCGGTCTCTTACCAGGCGGTTTTTCGTTTTTTCAGCCCAGGCTCCTACTGGTTTGTACGGCGCTACCAGTTCTATGGGCGTTTCCGCAGTATTTCCCCCTAGTCAAACAGATTGATAGGAGAGTCTTTATTCTAGCTAGGCTGGTGGCAGCATCCATAGCCCTATACGCGCTAGCGCACTTGCTGTTATTTAAGCTGCATCTTCCCAGTCGCTATACGCAACACAGCATCAGAGTTGTTATGGCTATCCTTTCAGGAATTACACTATGTGTCATTTTCGATGCCCTGCGTATTTGGCTGACAAGGCAGAGGGTTCATTTCGCAAGAAAAATTGCGCCCTTTGTTTTATCGATTGCAGCACTGCTCGTGCTGATTTATCCGGTATACCTGAGCCAGGTCAAGGACAACTTTCCAAAAACTGGCTACATAGTCGGTCACTATCCAAAAATCTATCAATTTTTTCAAGCACAGCCTAAGGACAGTCTGATCGCCTCTTTAGAAAAGGAAGCGGCCAATATTCCGGCTTTTAGCTTACGCTCGGTGCTGGTGGCCCCTGAGTACGGTGTTGCCTATCATCGAGGATACTATCAACAGTTTCGTCAGCGGGTGAAGGATCTTATAGAGGCAACGTTCTCAGAAAATAACCAGGTCCTAGTCAGGTTTGTTGAGAAATACGAAATTGACTTTTTTATGGTGAACGAGAACACGTTTTCAGCCGGTTTTTTTGTTGAAAACAACGATTGGCCCCAGGAATATGATGTGTTTATCGAACCGCTCAAACGCAGACGCGGATTGGAGGATAGAAGCGCGCTGTCGGCAACGATCGAGACCTGCACGGTGGTGCAATCGAAGGGTATGTTGTTGCTGGATGCGGGCTGCATCGTCGAAGACAGCTCAAGTAGCCCCCAAAGCTGAGACAATTTTGGAGGACAACTAAACGCAGTTACCATCTATTTTATGGCCACCTAATACTTGAAATACGTAAGGAGAAATATCAAATCCTTCTCCTTACGTATTCTGTTAGCCTTTGGTTCACAAGTAGAAAGGATTAATGCCTGTTTCTTTCCTAAAAACAAACTGCTCAGAAATTCTTTCGTAAAGCTGAGGTTCCTGGATCGCTAAGTCATAGACACTTTCATACTGGCGGACATTCTCCATACGAGTAAATCTCCATATCTCACCATTCCAAGATAAGTCTACATCAAGTAAAACAGGTCTCATATTTATACTATCTACGGTCCAGTTCCCAAGAATGATGGCTGAAATCAAGTCCTCTGTCGAGGTTGCGTGTAAGACTGTAAAATCAGGATCTTTAGAATTCTCTAACTTTAGAAAGTTATCCCATCCCGAACTAGTTCTAACAGATTCAGAAAAGTAGCTGAGTATCATCTCATCATCTAACTCTGATAGAATTAGGGGGTTCTGAGTATTGACTCTAAGTAAAAGACGCGAAAGCTCTGAACGCTCTGACTCTTCAACCAAATCATCCATTATCTTCAGAATCTCAGACAGAGAATAAGTATTGCCTTGCTGCCATTGATTACTAATCCGAGCAAAATCAGATTCATCTAAGAAAGGAATAGGAGAACCTAAGCTTGAACGATCTATTCTCTCTGAGATAAGTTCAAGATCAGTCTGGCCATCTCTGAAGCGGATCAAGTAGCTATGTTCATATTGTGTTTTACCTGGCTGCTTGAACAACCAATATCCCCAGTCTTCATTGAACACAGGCTGATAGGCTACTGAAAAATTAACTACAACTTTCACGAGCCCATCATCAACCGTTTCTGAGTCTGTCAGTTGCTGTACATTTTGAATTTCGATATCCTTCGGAAATTGATTTAATTCGTCAGAACTCTCTATTGTTCCGGATTCTTCAATTGCTCTTCTAGCCCCTCCAACAGTTTTAAATTCTATCTGCTGTCCTCGAAGTTGCCGTTCAATCGCTGCGATCGCCTCCTTTTCTAGATTGGTTTGCAGCTGGTCCGGTTCAGGAAATTGATAGACTTGATAGGATTGCCCAGAATCATCCCAAGCAGCAGAATCTGGAGTAAACAGCATAGAAATATCGCCACCATATCGCCAATTGGAACCAGACAGCCAAACTTCATCGTGAATGATTTTTGGGGCTACTCGAAGATAAACCGGGTAGCCATTACGAGTCGCCTTCAGGCTTCTAATACTGAAGGTAGTAACCATGCCATTTTGCTGCTCAACTGTAACGATACCGGTCGATTCATCCCAGGTATATATCCAACCTAAGGCTTCAGAAATAGGGGCGATTGGCACGTAATTACCTACCTCACTGGCTGTATTACTAATCGTTGCAATCGCTTGCCCATTAATCATCACTTGTCGCATCTCAGCCTTCGACCTGTGAGTCAAAGGGGCTGAGATAGTCTCATCTAGTGGCTGCGCAATCAGCACACTGCAACCTGATATCATCAAACTCGCCAACATGATGGTTGTTATAGGAAGTGAGATCGCTTTGCTCAGGTGCATCTGACTCTCCTGACGGCCTAACATAATCTTTATAATAATGATTAAACAGACATCTGCTGCAACAGAGCTAGGCCCGCTCGACGCAGACAACTCGAAATCCAAATGAGTTACTCCGACTTGTGCGTGTATTGCGATCGCGCGCAGCGGAGCGGCAGTGATGGGTATCGCTAAACCAGGAGCCCCCCCGCATCACTTTGGACGCCATGGCATCAGGGGAGACCCAGGGACTGGCATCGATTGGTGCACCGCTGTAGGTGTCATGGTAATCATCGGCACACCATTCGTAGATGTTGCCGTGCATGTTGTACAGCCCAAAGGCATTGGGCCAAAAACTGTCGGCGTCCACTGGAGTATTGCGATAGTTTTCGTCAGGATTGTCACTGATGGTAAAGTCCGCAAAAAAGTTAACCATCTCCGTTGTCACCTGGTCACCAAAGCAAAAGGGGGTGGATGTCCCGGCTCGGCAGGCATATTCCCACTCGGCTTCGCTTGGCAACCGATAGGCCCGTCCCGTCAGCTCGCTTAGCTGCTGACAAAAGGCTTCTGCATCTAGCCATGAAACCTGCTCCACCGGGCGATTAGCGCCATCTTCGGTAAAGTAAGACGGGTTGTTGCCCACAACGGCCTGGTACTGCCCCTGGGTGACGGCAAACGCACCGATATAAAAATCGGACATCTGAACCAGGCGCTGGGGACCTTCCTGGCTTGCTCGCATCGCTTCCGTTGGCGGGGAGCCCATCCTAAACTCGCCCGCCGGGATCTTCACCATCCGCAGGGGCAAGCGCTGGCGCTGTTGCAAATAGGGCTCGTCAAAATAGGCCGCTTTTATGGGCGGCTCTGAAACAATTTCCCCCTTGGTATTTGTCTGTACTGTCTTAAGGTTTGAAGTTTTGAGGGCTCGACCTGTCGGTGCAACTATCCCGGTCGATGTCCCCTGGCACCCCAGGGTAGCTATGGCAGTAGAGAATCCCAAGAACTTTAGCGCCTGACGCCGCGAGCAATAGCCGGGGGACTGACCTTTCCATTGATAGCGACCTAGCATACACTCCTTAACTAAGGACATTCTTTATCATCCTACCTGGGTAGTTCGCCAATTTTTTTGACGGCACTGAATCAGCCGTGCAAAAAAATCAAACCCTCACATATGTGTAAGGATTTGATGTGTAAGGGTTTGAAATAGATAGCACTATACCTGAAACTGTTTGGCGTAGAAGCTGGCATAGCGACCCGCTTGATTCAGCAGCTCGGTGTGGGTACCGGCTTCGATTATGCGGCCTTTTTCCATGACCAGGATGCGATCGCACCGCCGTACCGTTGCCAGCCGGTGGGCAATCACAAACACCGTCCGGCCCTGCATCAGCCGTTCTAAGGCTTCTTGCACTAGCGCTTCTGACTCCGCATCGAGGGCAGAAGTTGCTTCATCTAGAATAAGAATCTTAGGATCAAACAGGACGGCCCGTGCGATCGCAACTCGCTGCCGCTGTCCCCCGGATAAATTTACCCCGCGCTCCCCTACCCAGGTGTGATACCCCTGGGAAAACTGGCTGATAAATCCATGGGCGTTGGCCACCCGCGCCGCCGTCTCCACCGCCGCCAAATCAAAATCCTTTTGGCCAAAGGCAATATTCTCGGCGAGAGTACCCGAAAACAGCACATTTTCTTGGGGGACGATACCAATCTGACGGCGCAGGCTCTGGAGTGTGACCCGACGGATATTGACCCCGTCAATTAAAATCTCTCCTAAAGCCACATCATAAAAGCGTGGCAACAGATTGACCAGCGTCGTTTTGCCTGCCCCCGAGAGACCAACCAGCGCTACCGTCTGCCCCGGTTTGGCCACCAGGCTTACCGTCTGCAGCACCGGCTGCCCTGGCCCATAGGCAAAGCTCACATCGCGATACTCAACGTGGCCTGCCACCTGGGGTAGCGGTTGCGCGTCCGCTTCATCTTGCACTGAGGGGTTTAGCCTCAAAAGCTCTAATACCCGGTCGACCGAGGCTTCTCCCTGCTTAAACTCATTAAAGTTTTGAATCACGTGGTTGACCGGATCAATCAGCAGCAGCGCATTGATCACATAGGTGCCAAATCCCTCACGGGCCAGATTACCGACGCTAATTTGCCAGGTACCCACCAGCAGCAAGACCACAATCATGCCCGCATAGAGAAACCCCACCACGGGAAACTGCACCGCCTGCAGCCACGCCACCGAATAGCGGGCATCGCGGTTTTGGGCCGAGGCTTGGGAGAAGCGATTAATCTCATAGTCTTCTGCCGCAAATGCCTGCACCAGGCGAATCCCACTAAAGACTTCTGCCACCTGAGATGACAGATCCGCCACCTTGTCCTGGCTGCGGCGGGCGGCGGTGAGCATTTTCTCACCAAACCAGCCGGATAGCACCGCCAGCAACGGTATCAAGATTAGCGCCGTGGCCGTCAGCTGCCAGTTAAGGTAGATCATGTAGCCAAAGACAACTATCAGCTGCAGCGCCGAGGGGACAAAGTCGTGAAACAGCTTATAAACCACCTCGCCAATGCGATCCACATCTTCAGTCAGGCGATAGGCCAGCTCACCGGTTTTGGTCTGCTCAAAGTAGGTGAGACTGAGGGTTTGTAGATGGCCATAGGCACGGGTGCGCAGCTCGTGGGCAACCCGAAATGCCGCCTTAGCCATCAGGGAATCTTGGCCATACTGGGCCGCCTTTTGAATCAGCAAACCCACCAGAGTAATGGCGGCGACCCGACCAAAGGCGGCAACTTGCCCCTGCACCAGGGTGGAAATGGCAAGACCACCCAGCTTGGCTAAAATCGGCCAGTAGATAGTAAAAACCAACGTGCAAACCAGGGCTGGCAGCAAAACGGTCTGCTGACGACGAATATAGGGCAGCAGCTGCCAGTAGTAGGGGCGATTATCCAAGGCGGTGGGCAATGATAGACGTGTCATGGATTACGCTATCAGGTTCCGGGGCAGGGACGGTGCCGCCGCAGGCCGCAGGTGGATCTAGCGTATAGGTCATCCAAGAAGGCAAAATTGTTCATAATTACCCTACTCTCTCGTGAACTACTGCGTCGTCGGGCAATTGTACCGCGAGGAGCTCGGAATGGACCTGGTTCCTGTGGTG
>JBCCAQ010000042.1:0-24907 GCA_039814735.1 Cyanobacteria bacterium P01_A01_bin.15 | reverse complement strand
GCCCATCATTTGCTCTAGGGTAACGGGGACAAAGTACTTGTCCACCGCTGACCAGACGCTAAACTGCTCCGGCACCACATGGAAGCCTCGGGCCGCTGCAATATTGACACAGTCACAGGTGAGAATATCGAGAAAGGCATGGGTGAGGGTGCGGCGGGCGTGGGGCATGTCCACCACGGTTTTGCCATAGACCTGGCGATTTAACGCAAAGCGGAGGGTGGTGCGCAAGCAGGTATCGGCCGCCCCTTGGGAAAAGGCCGCACAGAGGGCGCGGGTGATTTGAAAGCCTTCTAGGGCTAGCTCTAGACCGTGGCCTTCCGGCCCTAGCAGCATACTGTCGGGGACAAAGCAGTCGCTAAAGCCAATGCCGCTCATGTCGGCGGCGCGAATGCCGTGGGTTTTGATCTTGGGCAGGTTGTAGTACTGCTCAGGATTGAGCTGGCTTTTGTCCATCATAAATAGGGACAGCCCCCGGTTGCCCCCGGCGGGATCGGTGCGGGCTAGCACGTAGGTCAGCCCAGAGCGGGTGGCCCGGTTGATGGGCCATTTTTCGCCGTTGAACACATAGCCCCCCTCCACTCGAGTGGCGACAACGCTGCCCCCCACCAGGTCGCTGCCGTGCTCCTTTTCTGAGTAGGCCAGACACATGGTCAGGTGCTCGTCCCGCATGCGGTGGGATAGGGCTTTTTTCTGGGTGTCGGTACCGGCCATCCAGGTCAAAAATGACCAAAACATGGTGGTAAATGCGATCGCAACATTCAAATCCCGCCGGGACAGCACCCGCACAAAGGATACAAACTCTTCAAAGGAGGTAAACTTACCGCCGCTGCTAGTCGGCACGTAGTAGTCCTGCAGACCGTGGTTATACAACCAGGCAATTTCCTGCTCAGGAAAGGTCTCTGATTCATCAATGGCCGCCATCTGGGCAAACGATAGCCGTCGGGTAGAATCTCGGGGATCCCCCAGTTCGGTTTCTAGCTGTTGGGCAAGCCAATATTGCTTGAGTTGTTCCATAGGTCAAAGGCATTTGAACGGGTCGAAAACGGTGTAGCTGGGTACGGCACCCGCTACGACTGACTGGTTTCTAACTGCTGCGCTAACGATTCAACTTCTTTGTGTAAATTCCGTACCTTGACCGTCAGGCTGGGGTTTTCACTCCAGTCCGCAATCACGTCTAGCTGCCCTGCCATAAATCGACTGCGGCAGGCACGGCGCTGGATTTTACCGCTGGAGGTTTTTAAAACGCTGCCTGATTTCACCAGGGCAATCCCATAGACCTGCAGCTCATGGGCCTCAGAAATAGCCTGACGAATATCCGCAATCGTGGCATCCGCGTTGAGATCCTGCTGCTGGGAGCGAACCACCTCTTGGACCACCACCAGCTGCTCCTCACCGTCTTGAATAATTGAAAAGCAGGCACCGTAGTCAGGCCGCAGGGCAGGGCTCACCTGCTGTACGGTCCACTCAAGATCCTGGGGATAGTGATTGGTCCCCCGAATAATAATCAGATCTTTAATCCGCCCCGTAATGTAAAGCTGACCCGCTTGCAAAAAGCCCAAATCCCCCGTGCGGAGAAAGGGACCATCACCGCCGCTAGTGTGGGCCGCAAAGGTTTCCTGGGTGGCCTCGTGGCGCTGCCAGTACCCCTGGGCCACCCCCGGATCCGATACCCATACTTCGCCAATCGTATCGGGGGCACAGCGCTCGGAGGTATCGGGGTTAACAATGGCCACCTGGGTTTCGCACACCAGCGGGCCACAGCTCACCGTTTCGCGTCCGGTGCTCTCCGGCTGCATTGGCCTGACCTGCCCCTGCTCCAGGCTAGGGGCATCTAACGATAAAATCGTCGGTGCTTCCCCCACGGGCAGGCTAGAAACCAGCAGCGTCGCTTCCGCTAGACCATAGGCGGGGGAAAAGGTCTCCCAGGCAAACCCGCTCCCCTTAAAGGCGTCATAAAACTCCCGCATTACCCTGGGGTTGATGGGTTCAGCCGCGTTGCCCGCACTCCGCCACTGGCTCAGGTCCAGCCCCTCTTTTTGGGAGGCCCGAATACGCCGCACGCAGAGATCGTAGGCAAAGTTGGGCGCTTGGGAGTGGGTAGCTCCGTACTTGGCGATCGCCTGGAGCCATCGCAGCGGCCGCTTTACAAACGCCAAGGGAGCCATGATGTAGCAAGGAGCCCCGTTGTACAACGGCTGGATCAGCCCCTCCACCAGACCATAGTCGTGGAAGTAGGGCATCCAGGTAACGGTTACACTGTCGGCGTCGTAGCCACAGGCCCGCTGTAGATAGGCCGAATGGTGCACCAGATTGTAGTGGCTTAACATCACCCCCTTGGGGGTGGATGTGGACCCAGAGGTGTACTGCAGATAGGCCAGTGTGTCCCTGTCGATGTGGGGATCGCGCCACTGGTCCGCCAGCGATACATCCAGCTGGGTGGTATCGATCCAGCGCATGGTGTCAAATTCAGGGAACTCCAGCCCCGAATTTTGAATCATCTCGATAATCCGCCCGGTGCTCAGGACCAGGCTGGCCTCAGCGTCCTTGATAATTTCTCGCAGTCGGGGCAGGGTTCGCTTCATGCGACCCGCGTCGGGGGGCGGCACCGGAATTGCGATCGCACCCGAATAAAGACAGCCACAAAACGCGGCCACCACATCTGCGCCCTGGGGGTACAGCAGCAGCACCCGTTCACCCCTGGAGTGATTCAGCTGCATTGCGATCGCCCGCGCCTGACGGTCTAGCTCTGCGTAGGTGTAGCTGAGTCCTTCGCGCTTACCATCTTCTAAAAAGCAGTAGGCCAGGTCGTTGGGCTGGTGTCTGGCCCGGTACCGCAGCAGCTCTACCAGCGTGGAAAACTGCACATCGACAGGTAAAGATTGCACCATAGCATCAACATTAAACACTTAGGTTAATACGTATAAAGACGGCCGCTCACGGGCCAACTTAAGCACTGATAGTCACTAGCGTTTAGGAATAGCGCCCCGTACAGAGTATCTCTGCAGGGTTTCTAGAACAGTTGAGTCACCTGCTGTTGTTCCAGACTGTCCTCGGTATTGTTCTCAGTGAATGTGACTTAAGCCGAGGGCCACATTCATAAAAATTGATACAAACGGCCCTATGTATGGTGGCATAGGTTTACTGGGAATGCCCCCTGCTTCTGGAGAGCTTCATCAAAAAAACAAATAAGGTAGCAATGATTCCAGACCACCATCAGTCAAATTGACTCGAATTGCCAACATTTGACTAACTGCGGCCACCCCAGTGTGACCCCAGCTTAATATTATGGAAGTCTTGGGGCGGCTAAAAGAACAACTATGGGGCAAAACGTCAATCCAGCAGCCTGTCTTGGCAAAGACGCTTGGGCACCCGCTACGGCCGATATTTATCACACCCTAGGACCCACAACCCTGGATCTTTGGCGGATCCCCCTAGAGCAAGAAATGTCGGTGAGCGTCCTGTCAGAGGATGAGCTGGTCCGGCTCAACCGCTATCGGTTTGCCGCCGACCGTCGCAAGTTTGCCGTAGCCCGCAGCGGCCTGCGTCAGATTCTTGCCCACTACTGTCAGAAAGCCCCCGCCGATCTGGTGTTTTATTACGGTGACCATGGCAAACCTTTTCTAAGGGGCGACCACGGGCTGCAGTTTAACCTCTCCCACTCGGGTGAATACGCCCTGTGCGGTGTGGCCAGACAGGGGGTGGGGGTGGATATTGAGCTGCTGCGCCCTATGGAGCGACTAGACGGCCTGATTCAGCGGTGTTTAACCCGTGCGGAGCAGCAAACCCTAGCCAACCCTCAGCCCATGGACCCAACCACGGCTTTTTTAACCTATTGGACCTGCAAAGAGGCCTACCTTAAAGCGACGGGTCAGGGCATTAGTGAAGCGCTCAGCACCATTGAAGTGAGGCTGACTCCCCAGCCGCAGCTGCGGGTGTCCGGTCAGCCGTGGCAGCTGCAGGTGTTTACCCCCTGCGATCGCTACACCGCCGCCGCTGTCATGTCCCCTGAGGTGGATCAAATCCGGCTGTGGGATGCGGGCTTAGCTAGCAGGCTGGCCTAGACTAGGCCGACAGTACCGGTAGCTGGGGGATCGCCCCATCCATGCGAACGCCATGCCAGTTCACCCCTCGTAAGACCGCCCCAGTCAAATCGGCACCGCTGAGGTCAGCGTGGGACAAGTCGGCACCGCTGAGGTCGGCAAAACAAAGCTTTGCTCCCTGCAAACTGGCCCCCTGCAGGTTGGCCTGTCTAAAATCACTGAGACGCAGATCGGACTGCTGGAGGGAAGCCTCGGCTAGATCGGCAAAGGTCAAGCAGCTACGCAGGACCAGGGCACGACGCAAATCTGCCCGTTTTAACTTGACCCAGCTTAGGTGAGTGCGCCAGACCATGGCGCTGCCCAGCTCGGCCCCCTGCAGGTTGGCCTGGCTCAAGTTAGCCCAGGTCAAATCGGCATAGTTCAAACAAATGCCATTTAAATCGACCTCAGGCAGCTGCGCCTCACGCAGATCGGCGCGCTCAAACTGTCGCTGCCCCAGGTCGTATTGGTTTATCAACTGAAATGCTTTCACAGTAAGTAAGTCCTTGGCTATCACTGAAGCTTGGATAGCTTTGGATTGTTAATTTATATTAATGTTAACTAATGTAACGAACTCCAGGTGTAATTCGCAAGGTGGTTTCACCATGCTTTTTTGTCCGTCTTGAAAGCCTGACATAGTAGCCGGGTAGCCTGGCATTCCATGGAGTGTGCCAAATGTCGTTTGATTGGCGACAGGGAGCTGGCAAACGGGCCTGGGTAATGTTGGGGGGAACGGTTCAGGCTAACTGTGATTTACGGCAATCCGTGGTAACAATAGCAAAAACAACTAGGGGCGATTAGCATTCAATGGGAAAACAGTGGTTATGGGGCTCACTTTTAGGACTGTCTGTGGCGCTGTTTGGCCCAGCGGCTTTTGCGCAAACCGATACTGCAGAGCCAGTCGAAGACGCCTACACCAGGGCAATGAATCTTGGCTATGCCTACACCAATGAGTTTGATTACCAGACGGCGCTAATTAACTTTCGTCGGGCCTTAGAAGAGCGCCCAGATGATGCTTATGCTGAGCTTGCGATCGCAAACGTGGAGTACTACATCGAGCGCAATCGCATCGCCAAACTTCAGGCCGAGATCGACACCCTCCAAGCCCGTCTAAACCTGGCTGCCCAAACCAAAGACTGGGTCTGCGTCACCGCCACCGTCGACGAGCTGATCCCCTATGCCGACGGTCTAGAGCGTGCCCGTCTGATTGGCTACCGCAGTCAGCTGACCGGTGTCCTCGAATCCCGCACCGATGTAGAGTTTTGGTCTACGGTGTGCAGCCCCGATCGGCCCCTCATGTAGGGGCGCGACGGCTGGGTTTCACCCAAAATGTATCCCGCTACAGCCCAGCCAGACGACCGTCCTGGGACAGTGTCTTACCCGTAAGGGCCGCCTCTAGAAACTGTTTGGGCGGGTCAATATAGCCACCGTTTAGCTTGACTCGAAAGTCATAGTGCTCCCCAGAGCCCAGGCCGCTGTTGCCCGTTAGAGCAATCACCTCACCGCTGGCAAACTGGCCGGAGCGGCACTCGTTTTCTAGCAAATGTAGGGATTGAAACACCAGCTGTGGATAGGACTCCGTTGTTTGGTCCGCCACCCAGCCGCCGCCATCCACATCCCACCAGCAGTCCACAGTCACCCGATCGCCGGTCACCCCCACCGCATAGACCGGGGTGCCCGAGGGGGTGGCCAAATCGACGCCGTTGTGGGGCACATTAGTGGCCCCAGTGACCGGGTGCACGGGCCGAATACGCATGTGGTCGGTCACCTCAAACCCCGCCACCGTATCGCCGGTCGTCAGGGTGAGGGCACCGTCCAGGTCAATCGTGGCCGAGGGAGGACCCGACAGCCGCAGATCTAATACATAGAGAATCGGCAACAAAATAAGTGTGGCAGAAGCGGCGGTCAGCGCCAGCTTTGGCAATCCTCCCAAGGAGAACCGGGATCGACGCGACGGCGCAGCCGTCTGGGGGGGAGACGGCGGGCTGTCAGCGGCTGAGGTTTGAGTTGTCCCCTCGTCCAACGGCCAGGGGGGCGTTACCGCTGCTGGCGGCTGGCCATTGCTGGTGTCCTGCCCATCAGCCAGGGGGGGACCTACCTCATCGGCTGCCACCACAGCCAGCTCACCACTGCCCAGTTTTTCTAGTAGCTCAGAAATGCTGCCACAGCCAACCATCTGCGCCGCTGCTTTAGAGCCATGCCAGGCCCTAGCTGATACCGTTACCGTACAGCGGCGTTTCGTCAGAGCCGTGGTTTGAGGAAGATCAGTCACAGGCAGTCAGGCAAGAGCATTTTCTGCCCCTTATCCTACTGGAATCCCACGCTAAGGCAAGGCTTACAAAAATCTGAGATGCTCCCAGGCAGCTGTCAGCCTGGTCCAAAGTCAAGAGACAGGCTTTACCAGAATCAAAAATTTTACTTAAATGCTCAAATTTATGCCCCCCACGGGCATGGAACTTGCAGAAGTTGCTAGATACCGTGTGGGACAGATGAGAGTCTTTATTATTGGCAATCATTCCAATAGCTGACCAACTTTTTTGTGATGTCTCACACGGGCACCACGCTACTGTCCGTCAGATGGGTCCAGCAGTCTGCTGACGCTTGACCAAAAGCTCCTGCAATCAATAGGGTGTTAATCTTGCCATGGGTAAACAACAACAGTTATTACTAAGGTCTCTAGGGGCTACTTTGCTAGGGGCCGTCTTAGCTGGCTGCGGTTTGGGATCGACGGAGTCCACTGATGGAGCCGAGACGGTCGGGGCCTCTACCGAGACAGACGCAGCGCAGCAGATTGTATTAGCGATCGCTGGCGAAAGCGAGGAAGGCTACGACCCTACCCTGGGCTGGGGACGCTATGGCGCACACCTGTTTCAAAGCACGCTGCTAAAACGAGATGCCGATCTCAATATTGTCAACGACCTAGCAACGGACTATGCCCTCAGCGAAGATAGTCTGACCTGGACGGTGGCGGTTCGCGATGATGCGGTCTTTTCTGACGGTGAACCCCTAACGGCTGCAGACGTGGCCTACACCTTTAATACGGCGGCAGAAAGTGGCGGTCTAACCGATGTGACGGTACTCGACGAAGCCGTCGCCATAGACGACACCACCGTCGAGCTACGGCTAAGGGAACCCCAAAGCACCTTTGTCAATCGTCTGATTACCTTGGGTATTGTGCCAGAGCATGCCCATGGACCGGACTATGCCCGCAACCCCATCGGTTCTGGTCCTTACCAGATGGTGCAGTGGGATGAAGGACAGCAGCTCATTGTCGAAACCAATCCCAACTACTACGGTGAGACTCCCGATATCGATCGTCTCGTCTTTCTATTTATTGAAGAAGATGCCGCCTTTGCCGCCGCCAAAGCTGGAGAGGCTCAGGTTGTCAGTGTCCCTCAGGCCTTAGCGGTGCAAACCATCGAAGGAATGACGCTCTACGATGTGACCAGCGTTGACAATCGCGGGCTGATGTTTCCCTACGTTCCGGCTTCGGCAAATAAAGTGACTCCAGATAATGATCCCATTGGTAACGACGTAACGGCAGATCCGGCCATTCGGCAGGCGGTGAATTATGCCATCGATCGCCAAGCTCTGATCGAAGGGGTACTCGAAGGCTACGGGTCAGTTGCCTATGGCCCTGTCAGTGGCCTCGCCTGGGAAGAACCCAGCGCCGACATTGAAGACGCTCAGCCCGAGCAGGCCCAAGAGATCTTGGCGGCTGGCGGTTGGACGGACAGCGATGGCGATGGGGTATTGGAAAAAGACGACCTCACTGCCGAGTTCACCATTCTTTATCCTGCCAGCGACAGTACCCGGCAAGCTCTGGCGCTATCAGTTGCAGAAATGTTAAAACCCGTCGGCATTCAGGCAAACGTCGAAGGTAAAAGCTGGGATGAAATCGAACCGGCCATGCACAGTAATGTGGTGGTCTTTGGCTGGGGCAGTCACGACCAGACCGAAATGTACAACCTCTACCACAGCCAGGCCGCACAGGGAGACTTTTACAATGCGGGCTACTACGCTAACCAAGCCATAGATGAAACGCTGGACCTGGCGATGGGGGCACCCTCTGAGGCAGAAGCGATCGCCTTCTGGAAGGCCGCTCAATGGGATGGCGAGACTGGTTTTACCGCCAGGGGCGATGCGGCTTGGGCCTGGCTAGTCAATCTAGACCACACCTATTTTGTTAGCGACTGCCTAGATATTGGCTCACCTCAGGTTGAACCCCACGGTCACGGCTGGCCCATTACCGCCAATATTGCCGAGTGGGAGTGGACATGCAACTAAGCCCGATATTGACTTTTGCGGTTCAAAAGCTGCTGCGGCTAGGGCTATTGCTGCTAGCAGTGGCGATATTCACCTTTGTCCTGCTGAGCCTATCCCCGATTGACCCGGTGCGAGCTTACATCGGAGCCGACATGCTGCAGATCAGCCCCGAGCAGCGGCAGCTAATTGCCGAACGATGGGGGCTTGATCAGCCCATGATTATTCGGTTTGGAGATTGGTTGGGTCAGCTTGCACAGGGCAATTTGGGCAACTCAATGATCTTCAACCAGCCGGTCAGCGAGGTGATTGCCAACCGGTTTTGGGTGTCGGTGCAGATGTTGGCGGTCGCCTGGCTGCTTTCTGGCATTCTCGGCTTAGGACTCGGTATTGTGTCGGGAGCCTTAATGGGCTCCTGGACTGACCGGGTGATTCGCCTGTATGCCTACACCCTGGCCTCCTCGCCGACCTTCTGGGCAGCGCTGCTGTTGCTGATTATCTTCTCCGTTTCACTAAAGGTGACGCCCATTTGTTGTGCCGCGCCCCCCGGTGTTTTGGCAGACAATGTCACCTTCTGGCAACATCTCCATCACCTGGTGTTACCGGCCATCACCCTGAGCCTTATCGGCATTGCCAACATTACTCTGCATACCCGACAAAAGCTGATCGACGTGCTAAACAGCGACTATATCCTGTTTGCCCGCGCCCAGGGCGAACCGCTCTGGGGCCTCATTCGTCACCACGGATTTCGCAATCTGATTCTACCGGCGTTGACGCTGCAGTTTGCCTCCCTAAGTGAGCTATTTGGAGGATCGGTGCTGGTGGAACAGGTATTTGCCTATCCCGGCTTGGGTGAAGCTACCGTGCAGGCCGCCCTGCGGAGCGATATCCCGCTGCTAGTTGGCATTGTGTTTTTTAGTGCGCTCTTCGTCTATACCGGCAACACGTTGGCCGACCTGGCTTATCCCATTGTCGATCCTCGCATTCGATTAGGAGGTTCGCAGCCATGACCATCACTCCCCCCTTTCCCGCCTCCTCCCGAAGTATCCGCAACAATCGACGACAGCAAACGCTCTGGGGAATTTCGCTATGTACGCTATTTCTGTTAGCCGTTATTTTCAGTACCTGGGTGATTGGCGATAGTGGCCTCGGTCCTGTGCTCGCCCAGCGCAATCAGTCCCCCTCTTTGGCCCATCCCTTTGGCACCGACTGGCTAGGGCGAGACATGCTCAGCCGCTCCCTGCACGGCATGTCCCTTAGCCTACGCATTGGCCTCCTCGCCGCCGCCATTAGCGCCTTGATTGGCACGGGACTGGGACTTGCAGCAGGAACCCTAGGCGGCTGGGTCGATGCGGTCATCACTTGGATTATTGATGTTTTCTTTAGCCTGCCCCACCTGGTACTGCTGATTTTGATCGCCTTTGCGATGGGGGGTGGTACGACCGGTGTCATCGTCGCCGTAGCCCTCACCCATTGGACCAGTTTGGCGCGGGTGATTCGAGCAGAAGTGTTGCAGGTCAACAGCGCTGACTATGTCAAAATCTCCCACCGCTTTGGTCGCTCTCCCCTTTGGATCGCCCGTCATCACATGGTGCCCCACATTGTTCCGCAGCTGATAGTGGGGCTGATTTTACTCTTTCCCCACGCGATTTTGCACGAGGCCGCTCTTTCATTTATTGGCATTGGTCTGTCGCCCCATATTCCCGCGATTGGGATTATTTTGGCTGAGTCAATGCGCCACCTATCCACAGGCTACTGGTGGCTGGGGGTAATGCCAGGTCTGCTGCTGCTGCTCTCAGTCAAAGCATTTGACTGGCTCGGAGAAAATCTGCACGCTTTGCTGGATCCCAAAACAAGCCAGGGGTAATCATGCTCAACATTTCAAACTTGGGGATTACGTTTACCCAGTACGACCAAGGACTACACCGCAAGCAGTTAACCGTGATCACCGATTTGGATTTGACGGTTCAAGCCGGAGAAGTGGTGGCGGTGGTGGGCGCTAGCGGTTCGGGCAAGAGTCTTCTAGCCCATGCCCTGTTAGGGATTTTGCCAGACAATGCTCAGCTTTCAGGGATGATGGTTTTTCAGGAGAAACCGTTGACCCAGAAACGCTGTGAGGCATTGCGAGGTAAGGCTATCTCCCTGATTCCCCAATCCGTTGGCTACCTCGATCCGCTTATGACGGTTGGTCGGCAGGTGCAGCGGGTGGGGCAGCTCAATGGTCTCTCTTCACGAGCTGCCAAAACGTTGAGAAACCTTACTTTTGCCCGCTATGAGTTGCCTAGCTACACACCCAAGCGCTACCCCTTTCAGCTCTCAGGTGGGATGGCACGGCGGGTACTAGTCTCGACAGCGGCGATGACTCAGGCTCGCCTTGTAATTGCTGACGAACCTACGCCTGGGCTGCACCCCGATGTGGTGACAGAAACCCTGAACCACCTGCGCGAACTGGCTCATGAGGGCCGAGGTGTGATTTTGATTACCCACGATATCGAAGCGGCGTTACAGGTCGCTGACCGCGTGGCCGTGTTCTATGCTGGCACTACGGTTGAAATCGCCGATGCCCAGGATTTCACGACGGGTAATCTGCGCCATCCTTATACCCAGGCCCTGTGGCGATCGCTGCCTCAAAACGACTTTTTGCCAGTGCCGGGAAATCAGCCTAGCTCTGACAATCTGCCGATGGGATGCCTGTATGGAGATCGCTGTTCCTGGGGCACGGCTGAATGTGAAAAGGCACGACCAGAACTTCGGTTTGTTCGTCAAGGTTGGGTGAGGTGCATTCATGCTGAAGGGTGAAGGGCTTTGGTTTCGTTACGGTACAAAGCTACCGTGGGTGGTGCGCGAGCAGTCGATCACCGTCATGCCAGGGGACGTTGTTGGTCTTGTCGCCCCTTCGGGTTATGGCAAGACAACACTCGGTAAATTACTCGCTGGGTATCTGACACCCAGCCACGGGCACATCACATTAGATGAACAACCACTACCTGGTCGAGGCTATTGCCCCGTACAGCTGGTTTTTCAAAATCCTGAACTGTCGGTTAACCCGCGTTGGCGGGTCGACCGCATCCTGAGAGAAGAACATCCGCCTCAGATCCACCACCTGGACGCGCTTGGCATTCATCCTAGTTGGATGACTCGCTATCCTCACGAGTTAAGTGGTGGAGAACTGCAGCGGGTGGCAATTGCTCGCGTTCTCAATCGTAATACCCGCTACCTGATTGCTGATGAAATGACTGCTATGCTCGATGCCAATACCCAGGCTTTGATTTGGCAGGTGGTGCTAGCGTTTGCTCGTCAATACCATGTTGGCATCATTGTGATTAGCCACAATCAGCCACTGCTTCAGCGAATTTGCCAACGAGGGCATTTGCCTGCTGAACGGAACATTATCAATCTCGCGTCCGATCAGCAATCTTCCCATCGTCGAGCATCCGATGTATCAATTACTACATCTTGAGTAAAATGCGTGATGGGGCTTGTACCAAATCCTTCTGCGATCAGGCCATCGGCTTTTATGAACGATGCCCCCGAGAAAGTAGCTATCGGTAGGCTGGCTCCCTGCTGGCTTTCTATCCCAGGCTGCTTGAGGGCAAGTAGAATGCGGCCATGTTGCCTTAAGGGTGACGCGCTTCGATTTGGCTACCCAATCCTGACAACTTCCACAGACCCCAGCAGTATAAAATAGGGCCGTCCTGCATTCGCTCCAGCCGTGAAGTCTACCGCAGATATCCAGGCATTGATCCGCGAGATACCTGATTTCCCCAAACCTGGCATCCTCTTTCGCGATATTACGACCCTGCTACAAAATGCCGATGGTCTTAGGGCCACCATCGATCTAATGGCCGATCAGGTTAGTGACTACCAGCCAGACTGCATTGTAGGTATCGAGTCCAGGGGGTTTATCTTTGGTATGCCCCTAGCCTATAAGCTCGGTCTCAATTTTATTCCCGTACGCAAACCGGGGAAGCTGCCCGCCGCTGTGCACCAGGTATCCTACGCTCTGGAGTACGGTCAAGACAGCCTGGAAATCCATCAGGATGCGTTGCATGCCAGTAGCCGACCGCTGATCGTAGATGACCTGTTGGCCACGGGGGGCACGGCGGCCGCTACCGCACAGCTGATCCAGCAAACTAGCGCCTCAATCGTCGGGTTTAGCTTTGTAATGGAGCTGAGCGATCTTAACGGTCGCCAAAAGCTACCTGACGGAGTGCCGGTAACTACGCTACTGTCATACTAAAGTTTCGGTTAGTTTCAAGCCGCTAGCTGCCCATGACCGTAGAGCCTACTTCTTCCCCATCCCGTTCACCGCTGCAGACGTTGCAGGGGTTTCTCACCAGTGAGACGACGCTTTATATCTTCAAACGAGTTTTACAGGCGCTGCTCACCTTACTGCTGGCATCGGCCTTTAGCTTTTTTATTATTCAGCTAGCGCCCGGTGACTTTCTCGATGCCCAGCGGCAAAACCCGCAGATTTCCCCGGAAACCATCCAGCAGTTTGAAACCCAGTTTGGTCTGGATAAGCCGATCTGGCAGCAGTACTTTTTGTGGCTCTATCAGGTTGTTACCAAGCTCAACTTTGGTGAGAGTTTTGCCTACCAGCGTCCGGCGGTGGAAATTTTAGCTGAGCGGATTCCCAATACGCTGCTGCTATCGATCTCGTCGATTCTGATGACCTGGGCCATTGCCATTCCCTTGGGGATTGTGGGGGCCGTGAACCACAATAAGTTTACCGATCGGATTTTACGGGTGCTGAGCTACATTGGCCAGGGTTTTCCGGCTCTCATTACCGGGCTGCTGCTGCTGTTTTTTGCGCAGCTGACGACTCCTCTATTCCCGGTTGGCGGGCGTACCAGCATCAACCACGACGATCTTACCTGGCTGGGTAAGGTGTTAGATGTGGGCTGGCATATGATTTTGCCCACCCTGGCCCTGAGTGTGACCAGCTTTGCTGGACTACAGCGCCTGATGCGGGGGCAAATGCTGGATGTGCTACGGCAGGACTATGTTCGCACCGCCCGCGCCAAGGGACTGCCAGAAAATCGGGTGATCTATACCCACGCCCTGCGCAATGCGATCAATCCGCTGATTACGCTGCTGGGATTTGAATTTGCTAGCCTGCTGAGCGGAGCCTTTATTACCGAATACTTTTTTGGCTGGCCGGGGCTGGGACGCCTCACCCTCCAGGCGGTGCAGTCCCAGGACCTGTATTTGATTATGGCGAGTTTAATGATGGGGGCAACCATGCTGATTGTTGGTAATCTGCTGGCGGATTTGGCCCTATCCTTTGTCGATCCGCGGATTAAGCTGACCAAGATGAATTAGTCCCGTGCGCTATGTGCCCACAGGGAGTTGGCTGTCCCGGAGCTGGTAAGCCAGTGCTGGCAGCAGGCCTATCGCCAAGGTACGAGTGTAGCTATCAGGCATTTAAGACGGTCTTTGTAAGTTTGTGGTGTTGGGATGCGATCGCACCACCACCGACTACTTCGCCTCACTTCCCCAAGCTACGCATCGCTTCACAACCATCAGCCGGATTGCGATGAGCTGCAATCCCCTCATTGAGGGTTCATTGGTGCTGCCTGCAAACTAGAAACATCAGTTCAGGTGTTTCTGTAACGACACTACCCAGGCCCCATAGCCATCAAAATTCCAATGTTTGCTAAGCTGCGTCGGTTTCTACGATTTTTCTCTCGCCGGTCCCGGACCATCAACAATCAGCCGCTCAATAAGGCTAGCCTGATTGTCATAATTCTGATCGATATTGTTATTCTCATCAATGTCTTTATTGGCCTCAACGACATTGCCCAATGGCATATTTCCCCTGCCAGTGCCTATCCCTGCTATGCAGAATGGAATAGCTATCGCGAGCAGACAGCCGAGAGCAAAGACTTTGATATAGTCCGGCAGGCGGCTGACCCCATAGGGCCTATCTGGTATCAGCGGTATCAGCAAAGGGCCGTAGACCATCTAGGCGAGGTCAATACCGTCTGCCTGCAATATGCAGAGACCAAAGACGCCATCAAACAGGACAGCAGTGCAGCTATCCTCCAAAGCCTAGACCAAAAACAAGAGGCCATCGATACCTTAGAAGACACTAACCGGACTATCCGTCGGCAGTACGACTCCACCCTGCTAGAGGAGATTGCTGAACAGCCCCGCGAGCAGTCCATTAACCAGACCAGCGCAGCCCAAGCAAAAACAACGTTAGACCAAAACAATGCTCAGATTAATACCCTCAAAGCAGAGATTTCCACATTAAAAAATGAGCTAACCTCAGCTCCAGAGAGTCAGGCATTTTTAGGCTTGCTTCAGCAGGAGACATCCTTTCAAACCGTTGAGCAGGGCTATAAACAAGCGGCATTCTGGTATCCCAGCATTCAGCTTGTTTTCCAAGCCATTTTTCTCATACCGCTTATTGTTGGGGCTCTTGCCGGGTATACCCTGGCCCAGCGCTACCACCACGGGCTGATTGCCCTGATTAGCTGGCACCTGCTGGTGATCTTTTTTATCCCTTTAATCCTCAAAATCTTTGAGTTTCTGCAGGTAGGGGCTGTCTTTAATATCTTGTTTGATATTGTCAGTGCCCTATTTGGCAGACTCTTGTTTTTGCTCAGCTACATCTACATTTTGCTGATTCCGCTGATTGGGTTTGGCATTATCAAAGTCTTCCAACGGTTTGTCTTTAACCCAAAACTCCAGGCCGCTGGTCGCGTCCAAAAGTCCCAGTGCATTAAATGCGCCAAAAAGCTCAACACCCAAGATACCCACTGTCCCCACTGTGGCTATAACCAGTACCACGAGTGTTCCAACTGCCATCAGCCCACCTACAAATATCTCCCCTACTGTAGCCACTGCGGCACCGCGCAGTGTAGGCCCTAACTCAGCCCCTTGACGACAGGTATAAACCTGTACTACCGTTTTTTTAGGGTCGTGATGTCTGTCGCGGCCGTTTCACTAGAACCTAATATTTGGCACCATCGGCAGGTGCTCGAACACCTACCGACGGCTAAACCCCAGAAAGCACACGCCAATCTGGAGTCTGGGCATTATTATGCCCCAGTCACCTCGATTAGCGAAACCACTTCGCGGGGTGGCTGAATTTTAGGTTCTGGCTTTCCTACCCCTCAATGCCTCTCCGAGCGGCCGAGGGACTATACCTTACTGGAGAACCAGAACCATGTTTCAAAATCCAAATCAGGATGCTAATGAGCCCAACCGTCATTCTGAGCCCCGGCCCCAGTACGAAACCGTACATCATCAGCTGTTTGGCAGCCTGAGCGCCGTGCGCCGTACCATCACCCTGCTACACAAGCTCAACTACGCTGAGCCCAACGACTGGAGCCGCCCCTTACCCACCGGACGGCCCAATGAGGTCATGGCCATCCTGACCAAGAGAGTCAGGGTCGATTAAGCTTCGCAACGGGGGCGTAGGCGATTGGGGACTTTTCTCGTAGCGTAGGGATAAAGCAATTTGGATCCTATGCTGACCCAGTCCTACTATCTCCTGCGCTCCACCCACGACGGACAATACCTAGCAGCCAAGCCACAAAACAAAGACTCCAAAGGGTTTTTGATGCTGTTTAACGCCGACTACGAAGCCCTCAGCTATGTCAACCAGCATGCGGCTGAGGTGGCCAATAGGTTTGCGGTTGAGGCGATTACCCAGGCCCAGCTCAAACAGATGATGGACCGCTGGGGCTATGAAGGTGTGGGCGTAGTTAACGATCCGCTGGTGCCTGAGGTGGAGTTTTTGAAACGTAGTTGAATTACATGATCAAATCTGAATTCGGTAACCCGGATTAAAAAAGAGACGACCGGCAATCTTTTGTGGTTGCCCTGCAATATCCTGGGGCAAACAATTTAGCTCAGCTAACAACAGTATGGGTCACTCCATTCTCTCCGCCAGCTCCATCCACCGTTCTGTGGCCGTATCGATCTCCGTCGTCAGATCCGCTAATCGCTGCGACAGAGCCTGCATCTCACCATAATCACTGGGTGGGTCTATATAGAGACGCTTTTCTAGCGTTTCTTTTTCATCTTCTAAGGCTGGAATTTTCTCTTCTAGGGAAGCGTACTCACGCTTTTCTTTATAGGAGACTTTCTTTGGTTTAGATGAGTCCTTTGATTTAACCTTGGCAGACTGGGCTTTTTCAGCGGCCTTAGCGGCGGCCTCTTGGTTGGTTTGCTCTTTTTGATCGGCTTTTTCTTTATACTCTAGATAGACCGAGTAGTTGCCAGGGTACTGTTTGAGCTGGCCCAGCCCTTCAAAAGCGAACACCGTTTTAACCGTACGGTCGAGAAAATACCGATCGTGGGAAACAACGATCACACAGCCGTTAAAGCCTTCTAGATAGTCTTCTAAAATTCCCAGGGTCTGTACGTCTAAATCGTTGGTAGGCTCATCCAGGATCAGCACATTGGGAGACTGCATCAGCACCCGCAATAAAAACAGCCGCCGCCGCTCACCCCCGGAGAGTTTTTGGATGGGGGAATATTGCTGGTCGGGGGGAAACAAAAACCGCTCCAGCATTTTTGAAGCGGTAATGACGGTGCCATCGGCGGTGGTGACCAGCTCGGCCACATCTTTTAGGTAGTCAATGACCCGCTGGTTTTCGTTGATATTCACATCGTCTGAGTACTGGTCAAAATAGCCAATGTGAATGGTTGCGCCAATGTCAACGGTGCCGGAGTCGGGCTGCTCGCGTCCGGTGATGATATTCATCAGCGTGGACTTGCCCACACCGTTGGGGCCAATGATGCCAATGCGGTCCTCGGGGGTAAATAGGTAGGAAAAGTTTTTGATTAGGGTGCGCCCGTCGTAGCCCTTGGTGATGTTTTCTAGCTCGACCACCTTTTTGCCGATGCGACGACCGGCGGTGGTAATGTCCACGCTGCCATGGGCCTGCTTAAACTCGGCATTTTGCATGTCGCGGATGCGATCGATGCGGGCCTTTTGCTTGGTGCTGCGGGCCTTGGCACCGCGCTGGAGCCATTTCAGCTCCCGCCGTAGTACACCGGCGTGCTTTTTTTGGGAGCTGGCGGCGGCGTCTTCCTGGGCGGCTTTTTTTTCTAGGTAGTAGGTGTAGTTGCCGGAGTAGGGCAGCAGATCGCCACGGTCAATTTCGAGGATGCCGGTGGTGACCTGATCGAGAAAATAGCGATCGTGGGTGATTAAAAATAGCGCTCCCTGGTAGCGGCTGAGGTAGTCCTGGAGCCATTCCACCGATAGGGCATCCAGGTGGTTGGTGGGCTCATCCATCAGAATGAGGTCGGGGTCGGAAAGTAGGGCGGTTGCGATCGCAACCCGTTTTCGATAGCCCCCCGACAGCGTCTCAATTTTGACGTTAAAATCCTCAATCCCTAGCTTTGTCAGCACCACCTTTGCCTGGGTTTCTAGCTCCCATGCATTGGCCTGATCGATCTGCTGCGACACCCGTGACAGCATTGCCATCAGCTGGTCCGTATCGCCCGTCGCCGTCGCCAGTCGAGCCGAGATCAGCTCATACTCCCGCACCAGCGCCATACTGTCACCGCTGTCGGCAAATACCTGCTCCAGCACCGTCAGCTCATCGTTCAAGTCTGGCTGCTGGGGTAAATAAACGATTTTACTGCTGGCATTTTTCCAAACTTCACCCCCATCAATCGGCTCTAAGCCAGCGATCATCTTTAGCAGGGTGGACTTACCCGAGCCGTTGGTACCAATCAGCCCGACGCGATCGCCCTCCTCAATGCTAAAGCTGGCACTTCGCAGAATCTCCTTGATGCCAAAGTCTTTGCTTATATCCCGTAGAGCCAGCAGAGTCATCAGTTAACGCAGAACGCCAGTAGCTAGTGTAGCGTGGGCAGTCAGTCTATGGTGTTGAGGATTCAGATGCCAACTACCGCCAGCAACCGATCCCCAGCGGCCTTTGCCATGGGAGCATCCTTCAGTTACAAAACGCGAATTCACAAGGTTAAATCGCCGATTTTTTGTTAAGTTTGGGCAACTAAGGTGATTTCTCAAGTGAGAGCCACACCCTGGCCAAAACGTGTCGGAGCTGGGACCGTAGAGATGTATCAGTAGTTATCTGGGTTTTGCCCCCAAATTATCAGGACGCAGTGAGTTAGATGTATCTAAACACAGTGAAAAATAGCTTGCCAGGTGTTGAAAGCCTAGGCAAATGACCCTAACCTTCTACCTGGGGCTTTATGAATAAACCCTTAATTCGCTACGGTATAGGCGTCAGTCTGCTGTTAGTGGGCAGCTGTTTTAGCAGTGGCACACCCTCAGACTCCGCAGAGCCTGTCCGTAACACTATCAAAATTGGCGGTTCTGCGGAAACCTATAAAGTGCTTAAGCTGCTCACCAATGCCTATACGACTACAGCCCCGGATGTGGGGTTTGACTTTTTTCCCCCTAGTCAAACCAGCGCGGCAATCCAGGGCATCAAGAGTAGGTCCTTAGACATTGGTGCCATTAGCCGTCCCCTAACCTCCGAAGAAGCCCAACATCAGCTAACCTATCTAACACTGGCGGAGACACCGCTGGTTATGGTTGTTCACAACAGCGTCATCGGTATCAGTGACATTACCAGCGACCAAATTAGAGCCATCTACAGCGGCCAAATTACCAACTGGCAAACTCTCGGTGGCCCAGACGCGCCTATTGCTTTATTTGACTTCACTGAGGATGAAAACGAGAAAAAGCTGCTGCGACGGACCTATCTAGGCGAAGACTTAGTCATCACCCCCACAGCCATTGTTTTTTCTGAAGATGATGAGCTAGCCGAAACTGCCGCCATCACAGAATTCAGCATTGCCACCATCCCCTACGAGAAAGAGCTTGCAGAGCGGCCCTTTACCATTCTGAGCATCGACCAGATCGTGCCCTCGCCTCAGGCGTTACGCTCAGGAGACTATGCCATGGTTCTCCCCCTGGGTATTGTTATGGAGGCTCCCCCTTCACCTGACATCCAGTCATTTCTAGACTTTGCCACGAGTCCAGAAAGTAAACGCATCCTGCAGGGGGCTAATTACGTTGTCACCGATACCCAGTAACTGTTCAAATGCTGCTTAGCCCATGAGCCTACTGCACCCTAAGCACCTCCTGCGCAGATACCAAAACGCTGCGCTACCGCTAAAAATCTGTCTTCCGTTTATCCTAATGTTTTTAGGATTTTGGGTGGCCGGTACTGCCTCAATGGGTCTTTTCTTAACCCATAGGCTTGAGCAGGGAGAGCGTACACAGGCGGTAGAGCTAACGGCGTTAGTAAAACGAGAAATTGACAACGAACTGGACAACCTCAGGCGTGATGCCCGTTTGCTGTCGATCAAAGGGCTGGTGACCCAAGGAACCCTCGAGCAAAGTCAAAATCAGCTGCAGCAGGTAATCTTGCCGTTGCGGAGTGTTTTGGACACCAACATCATTACCATCATTAATCAAGCCCAGCAGCCCCTGCTCAATGTTCGTTCACCAGTGCTACAGGATGTCAAACTATACACCCAAGAGGTCAACAATTTATTGATCACCGGGTCAGACATTTCCACCATTGTGGCTACTAGCGACGCCGGGCCGCCGGTTTTAGTCGGTACTGCCCCCATCAAAAACGATCAGATGGTCATTGGAGGTATTTTACTCGGAACAGCCCTAAGCGATGAGCTATTGACTCAAATCAACCAATCAATTCAAGAACAGATTGTTGTTATCTCCGATAGTGCCGTCGTTGCGTCTACATTTTCATCCAATATTGACTGGATAGGCCATCTAAGCGCCCTCAGAAATGAGACTACAATCACCATCAACAACCAGAAATTTTTTACCCATCCCATCTATCTCCAGGGCTTTCAAGATCAGCGTTTTGATCTGATACTACTAACCTCACAACAGTCCATAGCACAAACCCAGCGAATGATTTGGCTCCTGATTTTAACGGCCGGACTCCTGGGTGCCGCAGGCACAACCATCCTGGGCTATTGGATAGCGAGAAAGGTAGCTAAACCCATTCAGGACATCACCCAGATAGCCCAGCAGGTAGTCCAGGAGAACAGCTTTGAGCTCAGGGCATTCGTCAACAGTCAGGATGATATTGGCGCGCTGGCCCAGGCGCTCAATCAGCTGGTGGAATGGGTTGGGCAGTATACCCAGGAGCTAGAAATTGCCGCTGAAACCCTGGAGGTCAAGGTTGAAGATCGAACTCAAGAGCTGTCCAGCGCTCTCCAGGAACTTAAGGAAACACAAACCCAGCTGATTCAGACAGAGAAAATGTCTAGCCTTGGTCAAATGATTGCTGGCATCGCCCATGAGATTAATAATCCTATTAACTTTGTTCAAGGCAACATCCAGCCGCTGCAAGAATACTTTGAAGACCTGCTAGGCCTAATAAAGACCTACCAGACCGCCTACCCCCAGCCGCCACTGGCCGTTTTAGAAAAACAAGAAGAGATTGAGCTAGACTTTGTACTTGAGGATTTAAAAAAGCTCCTGGACTCAATGAGAGTGGGCGCACAGCGGGTAAACAGTATTGTTTTATCCCTACGTAATTTTTCTCGTCTAGACGAAGCCACTGTCAAAGATGTCAATATCCATGAGGGTATTGACAGTACGCTGCTGATCTTAAATCATCGCATCAAACATCATGTGAGCGTGATCAAACACTACGGCGACCTCCCCCTGGTGCGCTGCTTCCCAGCCCAGCTTAACCAGGTATTTACCAATATTATTGCCAACGCCTTGGATGCCATGTTCGATAGCGATTGTGACCCTAAGAAACTGACCATTACCACCCGAGAGATCGCACCCGGCAGCGTTCAAATTAGCATTCACGATAGCGGCCCCGGCATCTCCCCCCAGGTACGCACCAAAATTTTTGATCCGTTTTTCACCACAAAAGCGGTGGGCAAAGGCACCGGCCTGGGGCTGGGCATCTGTTTTAAGATCATTCAGCAGCACCAGGGCTATATCGATGTACGCTCTAAAATCGACCAGGGTGCCGAATTTTTGATTACCTTACCTACCGATGTCCTACCCGCTGACCCGGCTGACTAATAGGGCAGGTCTTCAGACTTCCATCCAGACTCGGGCTCCGCTGCCAGGGGCAGTGCCACTTGCCCGGTTTGATAGAGATTGTCTCGCCCTTGCTGGCGAGGAAGCTGTTGAGGAGACTGTTTCCGACGGCGAGCAATATTTTCTTCTGTTGTTTCCTCGGCAATTACCTCATAGAGCAGTGCTGATTTGGTGCCATCGCCCTTACGCAGCACCCGCCCCAACCGCTGAATGTATTCCCGAGTAGACCCGCTCCCTGAGAGTAAAATAGCCACCCGAGCATCGGGGACATCGACACCCTCATTGAGCACATGGGAGACCACGATGGTTTTATAGTCTCCTGTGCGAAAATTTTGCAACACCTCGCGGCGCTCTTTGACCGGGGTCTGGTGGGTAATTGCAGGAATTAAAAAGTCCTGGGATATTTTATAAACCGTGGCATTGTCGTTGGTAAAAATAATGGTGCGCTCAGGGTAGTGCTGCTCCAGCAGCTCTTCTAGTACCCGTAGCTTTCCGGTGGTCCCGAGGGCAATGTTTTTGGCTTCCCGGTGGGCTAGCATCGCCCGTCGACCTTCCTGGGAGCGGGCACTGGCCCCCACAAATCGCTGCCAACCCTCGGGGCTGCCCAGCCAGATCCTAGACTGTTGCAAAAAATCGTTGCGCCGTTGGATTAGCTCGGCATAGCGTCGACGCTCTACCTCGGAGAGGGACACTTTACGCTGCACAATCTCGTAGGGGGCCAGCGCTTGGCCTGAGAGTTCGGCGGCTGTTTTGCGATAGACCACAGGACCCAGTAGCTGATCGAGATCCCCATGGCGGCCATCCGAACGGTCGGGGGTGGCCGTTAGCCCTAGACGGTAGGGTGCGATCGCATATTCCGCAATCACTCGGTTAAAGTCGCTGGGCAAATGGTGACACTCGTCGCACACTAGCAGACCATAGCGGTTGCCCAAGCTTTCAGCATGGATCGCCGCACTGTCGTAGGTGGCCACCAAAATATCGCTGCGATCGCGACTGCCCCCACCCAGCAAACCAATATCCGCATCCGGAAAGGCCGTTTCTAAATGGGCATACCACTGGTGCATCAAATCCAATGTTGGCACCGTGATCAGCGCACTGCGGGGGATCGCCTGGAGCGCTAGCTGAGCCAGATAGGTTTTACCCGCCGCCGTCGGTAGCACCACCACCCCCTGCCATCGATTTTGCTGCCACGCGGCCAGGGCTTCGGTCTGATGGGCATAGGGCTGATAGGTCAGCTGGGGGCTCAGCTCCAGCGCCTTAAAGTCAGACGCCCGGTCGTTTACCGTCACCTGATCGCGACGCAACGTTTCCAACAAAGGGCGATAGCAGTGGGCCGGAATCCGAAAGCGCTCGATGCGGTCATCCCAGACCGCATGGTCAATCCAGCTTTTGCCACGCGGTGGCGGATGCAAAATCAAGGTGCCGCGATCAAACCGAAGGGTGGGGGTACGCACCATGGGTAGCGAAAGAAACGGGGACCGTTACCAAAAAATCAAATCAATCTTGTCTGGAATAGGTGTATTCAACACCGTAGTTCCCCTTAGCTTTCACCGAGGAGGATTGTCACTATGGATACGTCAATGATTATAGGATTGACTCTTGCTGGTTCGATTGTAATGCTCAGCGGCGGTAAGCGTTCGGAGACAAAGGTAGATGAGCCCAGGACCGATGGCACTGAGTTCATCGTGCGCGTTGACGATGACGGTGTAATTTCATTTGGGGCAAAAGACAGCTCAGACCGTTAGCCTGTCTTTGTGGAGACGTCCCATGTAGGGGCGTTCCATATAGGGGCGTTTCATATAGGGGCGTTCCATGGAACGCCCCTATATGGAACGGTATTAACCGATCGTTCTCCCGGTTTCAGAATGATGGCTAAACCAGTCTTTTGCCCAGATCAATGCTTCATCAGCGCTGGTAATTTGCCCGCTGGCCTGGGCATTTTCAACGGCCCATAGCAGCTGACCAATCTGGGGGCCAGACTTTAGATTTAACCAACGCATCAGATCTTTACCACTGACCAGGGGTACGGGGTGGGCAATGGGATCATTCTCAGTGAGATAGCACTTCACCATGGCTGCAACCGACTCGGTCGCCACCCCGAGGGAGAGCGCCACCAGTGACACCGCCGGAAAGCTAGTGCTGGCCGCCTTAAACAAAAAAAACTGATCTGAGCGGGATAAATATCCCCCCTGCGCCACCAGCCGGTCTAGATAGGGCTGGGTTTGTAATACTCGAAAAATAGCCTGGGCTTCGCTCCGGCTGTACTTTAGTTGCCCGAGCCAGCGGTTGGCAGCGTCCTCCTCTTGGGGCAGCAGTCGAGACAGGCGCGCCGCTTTTACCCAGCTACGATAGTGGCCAGCCGGGACCGGAGTTTTCCAGCCGTGCAACAGTTCTAGATACCTCGGTATTTTTTTAGATACGTTTTTTAGGGCAGCGTCCAGGGCCGCTAGCTGCTCGATCTGCTCGGTTTCCAGGTGGGGTAGCCAGGTGGCAAACAGCCCATCCTGCCAGGCCATGTGAAAACAGGTGGAGCCGTTGGGCTGGCTCAGCAGAGCGTCTAGCTCATGGCGAATGCGCTCAGCTGCAATCGTCTGCAGCAGGGGGGCCAATTCGCGAATGGTGCGGCGGGTGTTGCTGTCGATGGTGAACCCCAGCTGGGCCGCCTGCCGATAGGCTCGCAGCAGCCGCAGCGGATCTTCTGCCAGGTTGTCGCGGCTAACCATACGCAGGGTTTGCTGCCGCAGGTCGGCCATGCCGTTGAGGGGATCGATCAGCCGATCGCTTTGGGGATGATAGGCAATGGCATTGATGGTGAAATCTCGGCGCTGCAGGTCGGTTTCTAAGGTAGGCCCTACCTGCTGGGCAAAGTCAATGGTGGCCTGGTCAAAAACCGCCCGCGCAATTTGGTTGTCGGCATCGAGCACGACAAACCCGGCCCGATAGCGTCTGGCGATGGCACTTGCGATCGCAACCGCCCCGTCCGGCAAGACAAAATCCAAATCCAAATAGTCCGCCTGACGTTTGAGCAGAGCATCCCGAACGCTACCACCCACCACACAGGCTGTCTCCGGCAGTAGACGGCTATCAAAGGGCCAGGTTTTGGGGAGCAGGGCGGACGCCATAGGGGACACAAAATTCAACGATGCAGCTCCAAACGTAGTGCGGCTTACAATTCTCCTATATTGCGTCGCCCGTGGGCACGTATTTCAGTACCTAATTTCTAGGTTTTTACCAGCTTTCCCTGAGCCTAACTGGGAAACCGCACATTTTGAAACAAATTCGACTGCCCTTATTTTAGCTGCGCTACATTGGTTGCAAAGGGAGCCCATCCTCAGGCTCTCTACAACACCTGCCACGCCCAGAGTTATTCCCCATGTGTATTTGCATCAACTGCCAATATGTTGACCGCTGCATTACCTACCATGCGGTGGAAACCAATCACCGGCAGCCCCACCTGACGGAGTCCCCAGACTTTGATCCCCAAAATCCCACCATCAATGCCAACATCACCCCTCCGGTTGTC
>JBCCAQ010000357.1:0-3834 GCA_039814735.1 Cyanobacteria bacterium P01_A01_bin.15 | reverse complement strand
TTATTGGTCTGTAAATGCTTGCTCAGCCGATTAATTTTTTCGGTGAGCATGGCTATTTGTACATCGACAGATCCGGTGTCTGTTTCATGCACCTGGTAGCCAGAAATAATTGATTGCTTTTGTTCTTGCAGGAGCGCCATAGAGCTTACCGATTACAGCCTATCAAAACGAACTTATCAGGTTGAATATACGAGTTGCATCATTCAACACAGGATTTTGTATTGTACAACAGCAAGTCTAATCAAGCCTGACAATTTGTACAAACCGATTTGACCGTACTTTTGGAGACGCTGCTTGTGCTGGCTAGTTCGGCCCACTAGTGCCGTACTCAAAGAGGCTAGGTATCCAAAAGCAGACGACGGACAGCCCTAAGCCCCCAATGGGCGTCTAGAACCGTCAGCAAATTTTAGAACCGCCGCCCAAGAATTTTACATAGTAGGGCTGTTAAAAAAAAATGACCTCTATTTTCTGGGCAATCTATTTCCAAAGACGTAAAGAGAAAGCGGTGGCCTGTCTGTCTTGTCCTATTTTAAGAACAGAATGTGTCATTATCAGCACAGCTTTATCTGCGGGGATACTTGGGGAACTAGGACCTGAATACTTCTTTAAAGAACTAATACCTACCAGCATATTAATAGTGTTTTCCTAAGGGTCGGATCGGCTGGATTCTTTCTGAGGAGGTGCCCTTGGTTCGGTATAGTCCTCATGGGAAAGCACCCTTGATATCCTTCACCTGAAACACTCGCCCTAGAAAGTGTTTGGCACTGTTTAGCTCTTACCACGTCAACAGTTATCTTGCTTTGTTTGTCACGCCTGCCCATGTTTCATCCATCGTCTGTCGCCTCCTGCGCCCTTGCGGTTTTGCTGTGGGGGGCAGCACTGGCTACTTCGAGTTCGGCTGAGTCACTACCCGTGATGCAGTCGGACTCGGAGAATAGCGCCATTCGGGACCATTCCCTAGATCGAGCAGAGCGATGGCAGCTGGCCCTAAGCGGCACGGATCCAGCCCATCATGTTGAGCCGCCTGGCTTGGATATTCGGACAGGAGAGGCGGTGATTAGCCCGTTTCTAGATCTGGCGATGCAAGAGGAGCTGATTAATCTGATGGGGCGCTTTGAGGGGGCTTTACTCCATGGCTATGCCAGCACTCAGCCGACGGAGCTAGCATTGACCAGCATTAGACCCGAAGGCAGCCTCAGCGCTAGCCTGGGGGGGGCGGGGCTGACTACGCCGCTGACCCATCCAGCCCTTGAAGCCGCACAGCAAACCTTAGATGACTGGCCTGATCTGCTCGCTCGTCGTGACTATGGATCTGCCCGCCAGCGCTGGATTGCGGCTCGTCAAGCGCTGTGGAACGCGTTTCCTGTGGAGCAATCCTTGGCCCAGGCTGAAGTCCGGGCTATGTGGCTAGATCGCGGCACGATCGTTCGGGCTGGTTCTGAAGCAGGGCTGACGGAGGTGTTTGATCGATTGGCCGCCGCCGGTATCAATACGGTCTTTTTTGAGGCGATCAATGCGGGCTACCCCATCTATCCCAGTCGGATTGCCCCTCAGCAAAACCCCCTGACACGCCACTGGGATCCTCTAGCGGCGGCGGTAGCGTTGGGTAAAGAGCGTGGCATAGAGGTGCATGCCTGGGTTTGGCTGTTTGCGGCTGGTAACCGCCGCCACAACGCTCTATTAAATTTGCCGACTGACTATCCGGGGCCTTTAATTAATGCTAATCCAACCTGGGCTGCGTACGATCGCCAGGGACGGATTGTTCCCCTGGGGCAGGATAAGCCATTTTTGGATCCGGCCAATCCGGAGGTGCGCAGCTATCTGATGCGGATGCTCCATGAGATTGCCATCAACTACGACGTGGATGGTATTCAGTTTGACTATGTGCGCTATCCCTTTCAGGATCCAGGTGCCAATCGCACCTATGGATATGGCACAGCGGCCCGGCTACGCTTTCGCGACATGACCGGTGTGGATCCGGCTACCCTGTCTCCGCGTAATAATGGCACGCTGACTCCACAGCAACAGCGACGACAGCGACAGCTGTGGCAGCGCTGGACCGAGTTTCGTATGGAGCAGGTGAGTTCATTTGTGGCAGAGGCGTCCCAGATGCTGCGTCAACAGCGTCCTGGGATTAAAGTTTCAGCTGCAGTGTTTGCTAAACCCACCCATGAGCGGCTGCAAAAAATTCAGCAAGATTGGGAAACGTGGGCCGAGCGTGGGGATGTGGATTGGATTGTGCTGATGAGCTACGCCATGGATACCAATCGGTTTGAGCAGCTGATTCAGCCTTGGATCCTGGAGGCTAACTATGGCTCTACGTTGATCATTCCGGGAATTCGGCTGCTTAATCTGCCTGAAATGGCGGCACTAGATCAGATTCAAACCCTGCGAGATTTGCCGGTGAGCGGCTACGCCCTGTTTGCTGCGGATAATCTGCAACGGGGTATTCAGACGTTGTTAAGCAATACCCAAGGGGCTCCAGGTGCATCCCAGTCGTTGCCCCAGCAGCAGCCGTTTGACACGGCTGCTGAGCGCTATCAGGCGCTACAGCGGGAGTGGAGCTGGCTGTTGAGTCATGGGCAGCTGTTAATGAACGAACAGCGCCTGGTGCAGTGGGTCAGCGATGTCAATATGGTGGGCGATCAGCTGGCTGACCTGGCTGAGAATCCGTCCCATCGGAAATTGGAAGAGGTGCGATCGCACCTCCTTCAAATCAACCAAACCATCGCCTCTGATCTAGCGGTCAAATCCCAACACAGTCGCTATCGGTTGCAAACCTGGGAGCACCGTCTTGCCACCATTGAACATCTGCTAGCCTACGGTGAAGAACGATTCATACCCTAGGCCATCAGCAAGATGGTGTTCCCCACATCTCGGATTTTAGGTAGCATCAAGCACACTTGATACTATGGCCTATAACTTTGGGCACTCTGGAAAAAGCAGAGTCTGGTTTTAAAACGATTGTTCCCATGTCCGAGCCTGTCCCGGAACTTATCATTGAAGCCGGTCGCACTGAGGCTCAGTACTGGCGAGATCTCTGGCGCTACCGTGAGCTATTTTATTTTTTAGCGTGGCGCGATGTCCTAGTACGCTACAAGCAAACGGCCATTGGTGTGGCCTGGGCGTTACTGCGACCACTTTTGACCATGATTGTGTTTACGGTCGTTTTTGGCCAACTGGCCAATCTGCCGTCCGAAGGAGATGCCCCCTATCCGATTTTGGTCTTTGCTGCGATGCTGCCCTGGCAGTTTTTTGCCAATGCCCTATCAGAGTGCAGCAATAGCCTGATCACCAATGCCAACCTACTGTCCAAGGTCTATTTTCCTCGGCTGGTGGTACCGACCAGCGCTGTCATCGTCAGCTTTGTAGACTTCTTAATCTCCGGCATGATTCTGCTGGGGCTCATGATTTGGTTTAATGCCGTGCCCACCTGGCGTATTCTAACGCTGCCCCTATTTATCGCCATTGCCTTTGCAGCGGCGATGGGCGTGGGGCTGTGGCTAGCTGCGCTAAACGTACAGTACCGAGATTTTCGCTATATTGTTCCGTTTATCGTTCAGTTTGGGCTTTACATTTCGCCTGTGGGGTTTAGCAGCACCATTGTGCCAACGGAATGGCGGCTACTCTATTCTTTGAACCCCATGGTTGGCGTCATCGACGGTTTTCGGTGGGCCATTATCGGTGGCAACGTACAGCTTTTCTGGCCAGGCTTTTTGCTCTCGCTGTTGCTAGTTATAGTGGTCTTAGCCACAGGGATACGGTACTTTCGCCGTATGGAACGCTCATTTGCCGACATCATATAGTTCGGTCTATGTCCAAAATATGCGGCCA
>JBCCAQ010000072.1:0-18316 GCA_039814735.1 Cyanobacteria bacterium P01_A01_bin.15 | reverse complement strand
GTCGCCCGTGGGCACGTATTTCAGTACCTAATTTCTAGGTTTTTACCAGCTTTCCCTGAGCCTAACTGGGAAACCGCACATTTTGAAACAAATTCAGCTGACCTTATTTTAGCTGCGCTACATTGGTTGCAAAAGGAGCCACTCCAAGGTCCCTATTTATTGTCTGCTAGCGCTCGCCCCAGAGTTATTCCCCATGTGTATTTGCATCAACTGCCAGTATGTTGACCGCTGCATCACTTACCATGCGGTGGAAACCAATCATCGGCAGCCCCACCTGACGGAGTCCCCAGACTTTGATCCCCAAAATCCCACCATCAATGCCAACATCACCCCTCCGGTTGTCAGCGTAGAGGGCGATCGCATTGTCCAATCTGGAGATTTTGGCTTTGAATATGATGTGATCGGCTGCGACAGCTTTCAGCAGGATATGGGAAAATGGTCGCGGTTACGTCCTGGCATGGCCATACCGACCTAGGCAACTAGCGCGTAGCGATTAAATTTACCGACAAAATGTCAGTAGCTAGCCCCATACAAGCTTTCTGTGGTCCCCCTAAGCGACAATAACCCGACCCGCACTACGCCCTACATTGTCTTTGGGCTGATAGTGCTCAATGTTTTAGTGTTTTTGTACGAGCTATCCCTGCAGGGCAGTGGGGAAAATGCCCTCGAACAGTTTTTTCGCATCTGGGCCATTGTGCCGGCTGAACTCACCGATAGCTTTAATGGGCGTGCCCTCAATCCTATTGGTGAATGGGTCACCCTGATTAGCTCCCAGTTTCTCCACGGTGGGTTTGCCCACCTGGGGGGCAACATGCTCTATCTGTGGATTTTTGGTAACAATATTGAAGACCAGATGGGCCATGGCCGATTTTTGATATTTTACCTGGCCTGTGGAGCACTGGCGGGGCTAGCCCAGTGGGTGTTTGCCCCGGTATCGACGGTGCCCACATTGGGGGCAAGCGGTGCGATCGCAGGCGTCATGGGGGCCTACATCATTCGTTTTCCCAAAGCCCAAATTCTCACCCTGCTACCCCTAATTTTTATCTTTACCACCGCCCGTATCCCCGCCGTATTTTTCCTCGGCTGGTGGTTTGTACAGCAGGCGTTTTACGGTGTGGCCGGGCTAGGAGCAAATGCTGACATGGGCACCGGGGGCGTTGCCTACTGGGCCCACGCGGGTGGATTTGTATTTGGGGTAGTGCTCGGCCCGCTACTGGGACTTTTTCCCAAGGGGCAGCGACCATTCGACAGCAGTCGCCGTTAGGCATAAAGTCTGTTTTACAAATTAGGCTGTCCAAAGTCAGGCAGGTCCAGTGTCCCCTCACTTTCCGCTGGAGTCATTTCTTCAGCGGCTTCCGTTGGTAGCCCAACCTGAAACGGATATTCCGCACCAAATTGTTCAGGGCTGCTGCTGCCGTCATAGCTTGTCACCTCTCCCTGATTCAAAATCGTGAGACTATAGGGCACCTCAAGGCTCTCATAGGCGCTATTTGCAGCGGTTACATCAATGCTAGCCAGCTCTTCTAAACTGCAGGGAATAGCGAGGGTGACATAGGCCAAATACTCTCCATCGGGCGCTCCCCCCGTCGGCCAAAAAATATTTTCAACCGGGGCAAAATTCTGAGTTTGACAAAAGCCATTGGCATCTACATCCAACTGACCCCCGGATAACGATGTCGGTGAACCAAAGTCAACGATGTCACCGGCTGGATCAACCACAATCAGATCCAAATCGTCATCGGTATTCCAACGCAGCGTAACCTGCACATCCCCAGTTTGCAAAACGGGTGCGGTTCCCTGAGCGGGGACTTGACACAGCACGCTGAGATCAACAATCTGGCCATTTTCATCTTCGACATAGCAGCCATTATGAAACGTATCAGCCAGGGCACCTGAGGACAGACCTCCCCAAGTACCTAGGCCCAAGATAAACATCAGGGTCCCCATACTGGGAGAGCTACAATGGAGATGTTTCATAATATGCTGCCCTATCAACCTTCTGATACCAATACCGACTTACATATAGTGGCTTTCTAAAAAGTGGCTATCTAAAAACTAATGGTACCTAGGAGGCAGCGTATCTCAATTTCCACAGCTTACGCTAGACATAAACTCAATAGATGTGCTATCCATGAGCACATTCATCCATTGCACTTGCGTTCCGGTTCCCTATGGGCTCTTCTATCCTTGCGATCCTCTCATTAATAGTTATTGGCTACTCGGTTGGTTCTGTCAGAGTCATTAAAGAAGGTAATGCAGCGTTAGTAGAACGTTTGGGGCGCTACCGTGCCACCTTAGAGCCCGGTGTCAACTTTATTGTTCCTCTGCTCGATTCGCTGGTTGTTGAAGACACCCTCCGCGAGCAAATTTTAGATATCAAGCCGAGAAGTGCCACCACCAAAGATAATGTCAGCGTTGAAGTTGATGCCATTATCTACTGGCGTATTCTAGACCTTGAAAAAACCTACTACGCCATTGAAGAAGTAGAAACTGCGATCCAGGAGCTGGTGGTGACCACCCTGCGCTCTGAAATCGGCAAAATGGACCTGCAGGAGACATTTTCCTCACGGGAAACCATCAACAAAGCACTGCTTGATGTTTTAGATGAAGCGACCGAGCCCTGGGGCGTCAAGGTAAACCGCGTAGAGGTTCAAGAGATCGAAGTTCCCGATGAGGTAGAAGAATCTATGCGTCTTGAGCAGGCAGCTGAAATTGCTAAGCGAGCTGCCATTACTAAGGCGGAGGGGCTTAAAGAGGCCGCTATTCTTGAAGCAGAGGGAAATGTCCAGTCGATGCGTTTAATTTCCCAGGCGTTTGACGGTCAGCTGAGCCAGGGCGACATTATGAAGTTCCTGATCGCCCAGCGCTATGTAGATGCCAACCAAAAGCTGGGTGAAAGCGATAACTCTAAGGTTGTCTTTATGGATCCCCGAGCCCTAACAGAAGGGCTAGTGGATTTGATCAATGAACCGCCGGACACTAAGAATTAGCTTTTGTCTGCATATCCTGTTTGCTAATGGTGGTCAGGATGCGATCGCGCGCTCAGAGCTCCTGATAGTTTCCCCAACATAATCCCCACGGAAAATAGTAGGGTTTAGCATTGAATGTAGTTTAGTTTTACGTTAGGACCCTGCCCAAATCTTCTAAGATATAAGCCTGCTCCTGCTTCCCTTCGCGTCAACCATGGTTGCCACCCTTGATAATCGATTGGCTCCCCCGTCAGGTCGGCCTCCCCTGCTGGGCATGACCCAGGCCGAATTGACCGATTGGGTGCAAGCCCAGGGACAGCCAGCCTACCGGGGCAAACAGTTGCACCAGTGGATATACGGCAAAGGCGTGCGCTCTTTAGCTGACATTACGGTTTTTCCAAAAGCCTGGCGTCAGACTGTGGAGCAGATGTCCGTTGGGCGCTCTGAAATTCACCATCGTTCTGTCGCCCCGGATCAGACCGTTAAATTTTTATTGCGGCTAGACGATGGAAACATTATCGAAGCCGTTGGTATCCCCACCGATAAACGTCTGACCGTCTGCGTATCATCCCAGGTGGGTTGCCCCATGGCCTGTGATTTTTGCGCTACGGGCAAGGGAGGATTTATTCGCAATCTAGCCACCCACGAAATTGTTGACCAGGTGCTAACGGTGCAAGAAGCTTTTGAGCAACGGGTGAGCAACATTGTTTTTATGGGTATGGGCGAGCCCTTGATCAATACTCAAAACGTTGTGGCAGCGGTTCAATGTATCAATCGAGATATTGGGATTGGACAGCGCAGCATTACCGTTTCCACCGTGGGTATTCCAGGGCAAATTCGACGCTTAGCTCAACACCATCTCCAGGTTACGCTGGCCGTCAGCCTCCACGGCTCCAATCAGGCGTTACGTACCCAGCTGATTCCCAGTGCTCAGCAGTATCCACTGGCTGATTTACTTGACGAGTGCCGCGAGTATGTTGCGATCACAGGTCGTCGAGTCACATTTGAATATATTTTATTAGCCGGGCTCAATGACTGTGAAAGCCATGCCGCCGAGCTAGCCAATTTGCTTCGGGGTTTTCAAAGCCATGTTAATTTGATTCCCTACAATCCGGTTGATGAGGTGGACTACCAACGTCCCTCACGCAAGCGGGTACGACAGTTTACCGAAGCGCTCAAATCGGCCGGGATCGCCGTTAGTGTACGCTACTCCCGTGGTTTAGAAAAAGATGCGGCCTGTGGCCAGCTGCGGGCCTCTAAGGTAGAAGTCTAAAGGGTAGAGGTCTAAAGCTAACCCCCTGCAGATCACAATTTCTGCAGGGGGTTAGCGCTGTTTGTTACTCTGCTCCGCCCTAGCTAGCCATCGCTTGATAGATACCTGGGGCATAGGCTTCAATGACTTTACCGGTGCGTTGACAGACGATCATCAAATAATCGCAGTTTGAACATTGGGTTCTGGTTAATTGTTGCTCATTCAAATGATGCCGCTCGGCTGATTTCCCACAATTTGGGCAATAAATAGTTTGAACCACAGTAGTCATAGAAATTTGCCGGGGAGACAGTAGGCCCTAATTATGACAACTCCTCCCTGGCTCGACAACGTGTTTGGAGTTACCAAAAAGATGGGGATCGCTCATCTTGAGGGCGATCCCCGCCCTTGCGGAAGGCTTGCTATGGGCCATTTCCAACCGTCTTAAAATGAAAACAAACTAGTCAAAACATTGAAAATTCAACATAAAAGTTATTAGTAAAGTAAAGAATATATTTAGATTTCCAAGGTTGGTAATCCTTAATCTCAACATATTCTTTTTTAGTTGGAAACAATCAATGCCTTAGGAACTGCGACCCGGCAAAAAACTGCTGCTAATACGTTTGGTAACTCGATTGGCTAAATCGGCATAGCGAACTTCCCCAGCCAGGAGCTGACCAAGGCGTTTTGTGGCTGTTGGCCGCTTGATACCAACTCGATAACCGATTTTTTGCATCCGGAAAAACACGCTGGCAATCCGCTGACTCCATTGAATATCGCTACCCCACTCGTCATGAATGGTTTGGCTATAGTTTGCCAACGCCTGGGCATCTCCGTTTAAGGCTTTATCAATCGCTGCCGCCGCTTTGATACCGCTAAAGATGGCAGGGCGAATACCTTCGGCGGTCATTGGATCCACCAGGGCGGCGGCTTCGCCTACCAGAAGCGCCTGCTGGGTGTGGAGACGGCGGTTGCCACTCCAAAGTTTAAGGCCGTGGGAATAGAGTGTTCCTGCCTCAAAACTGCTGCCCAAAGCATCAGCGTAGGTGGCTAAGGATTGTTCTGGATTCTTGAGCGGAGTTCCTAAAAAATGCGTCATACCTAAGGAATGACGCTGACGCTTTGGAAAATTCCAAAGACAGCCCTGTTTGACGAGACCAAATTCAAACGCCATGGTGGGATTGGCAATGGGACTGGGCAAATCAATCTCAAGCACGTAGCCCTGACGCATTTTTGCAGGCTTAAAGCCCAGCCATGGGGCCATTGGACCATCAGCTCCATCAGCTGCGACCAAATAGCGGCCTACCTTTGTTCCATATTCGGTGTTGACCGTCCAGGCGTTATTCTGGAACGCGATCCCAAGGACCGGGGTGCTATCTTGGAGCGTTATCCCTGCCTTGAGCGCTTGGTCTACCAAGCATTGATCAAAAATATCGCGACGCACAACCCACATGGGTTCCTCGGTTTCGAGTTCTGCCTCAATGGGATCGCCCAGCTGCCAGGTGTATCGAATGCGACGTAGTTTTTGATCAATTGCAGGGGTGATATCAAAATCGAGCCACGCAGCGATACTTGGTGCTACTGCTCCGGTACAGGGCTTATAGCGAGGCAAAGGATATTTTTCTAATAACAGGACCGAGTGCCCCTGTGTTGCCAGCCGATAAGCCGTGATGCTACCCGCAGGACCAGCCCCCACAACGATGCAATCAAACATTATGCACTCCTTCACATAGTCCGTCTTGAATCCAGGATGACACCAGCGTACCTCCAGGGGGCAACTGGCAGACACAGGTTAAAAATGAGGCAACTACGAATAATGCCTCTCTTCTTAAACCTTGGATTTTTTATGGAACACCGTATTCTGGGGACCTAGACCTTTAGGATTGCTTTTTCTTTATCTTCTAGGGTCTTGTCAATAGTACCAATATACTGATCGGTTAATTTTTGAACCTGATCTTGCAAGTCGCGAGCTTCATCTTTAGACAGATCGCCGCTCTTTTCTTGCTTCTTAGCAAAATCCATGCCGTCGCGTCTGACATTTCGAATCGCTACCCGGCCTTCTTCTGCATATTTGCCAGCTAGCTTGACAAATTCCTTGCGACGCTCGCTGGTCAGCGGCGGAATATTGAGGCGAATGACAGACCCGTCATTGTTAGGGGTTAGGCCAACATCGGAAAAGGAGATAGCTTTTTCGATTTGGCTGAGGATACTGACATCGTAGGGTTGAATCATCAGCGTACTGGGATCGGGGGTGCTGATGTTGGCCATTGACTTCAGAGGTGTAGAGCTACCGTAGTAGTCAACAGTAATACGATCTAGTAAAGAGGCATTAGCGCGCCCGGTGCGAATGGTATTAAAAGAGCGCTTGGTGGCCTCAATTGCCTTTTGCATCGCCTCTTCTACGCCCTTGATATCAGTTAACTTCACAAGATCCTCCCACGATTGTGCCAATGGATTCTCCGATCATGGCGCGTTGGATATTGCCAGCAACGGCTAAATTAAACACCATGATCGGGATGTTGTTATCTTTACACAGAGCAATGGCTGTACCGTCCATCACTTTGAGATCTTTGGCTAGAACATGACTATAGGTCAAGCTGGTATAGCGTCTTGCGTTGGGATTGGTGTTTGGATCAGAGTCATAAACGCCGTCTACTTTGGTGGCTTTGAGTAAAATTTCGGCACTGATTTCAGCGGCACGGAGGGCGGCGGTGGTATCAGTGGTAAAGAAAGGGTTACCGGAACCGGCACCAAAAATGACAACTCGATTTTTTTCAAGGTGACGAATAGCCCGCCGCCGAATGTAGGGTTCCGCCATTTCCTGCATGGAAATAGCAGTTTGAACACGGGTAGGCACCTCAATTCGCTCTAGGGCATCCTGTAGGGTCATGGCGTTCATGACGGTAGCGAGCATGCCGATGTAGTCAGCAGTCGCTCTATCCATACCGGATGCAGCTCCTTTTACCCCTCGAAAGATATTGCCACCGCCAACGACAACGGCAATTTGGACTCCTTGTGCGGCGGTGGCCGCAATTTCTTTGGCAATGGCGTCTACTATGATTGGGTCGATACCATAGGTAAGGCTACCCATCAGAGCTTCGCCGCTGAGTTTTAGTAGTACTCGCTTGTAGGTATTCCCCATGCGATGACTGTTCGTGACTGAATTTCCCCATCAAGATAGCAGCCTGAGGGTGATTGGGGAACCGCATTGAGAAAGGTCATAGTGTACGCTTTACAATCGCGTTGGGTCATTATGGGCAAACACACATAACCGATGGAGCAATTAGAGACTGGTTTGGCAGCCTACGGCTGGCAGGTGGGAGTGGTACTAGCCTGGCTACTCCTGATTGGTGGGGTTTCTGAAGGGGCACGGCGGCTGGGGTGTGGTCCGGAGATTACGCGTAAGATTGTCCACATTGGGGCAGGTCATGTCATCTTGCTGGCCTGGTGGTTAATGCTCCCGGCCTGGATGGGGGTGGCGGCGGCGGTGATGTTTGCGGGCGTGGCTTTGGTGTCCTATCGGCTACCAATTTTGCCGGGGATCAATAGCGTGGGACGGCGCAGCTGGGGCACCTTTTTTTATGCGGTTAGCATTGGGGTGTTGATGGGGTGGTGCTGGCCCCAGGGATATCCCTACTTTGGGGTGGTTGGTATTTTGATCATGTGTTGGGGAGATGGGTTGGCGGCGTTGGTGGGACAGCGCTGGGGCTACCATAGCTATAAAGTATGGGGCGAGCAGAAAAGCTGGGAGGGTAGCCTGACGATGGCGGTGGCTAGCGCCCTGGTGGTGCTGATAGTGCTGGGGGGACTGCAGGGAGTGACCTGGTCGCTCGCGGGAACGGCGGTGGGAGTTGCGATCGCATCGACTATTTTTGAAGCCGTCTCAAAATACGGCATCGATAATCTCACGGTTCCCGTCGGTGCAGCCGCCACGGCGTTAGGTTTAACCTGGCTTCTGGGCTAGGGTCTAGCCGCGCTTGAACCTGGTTCAAACCTAAGGTCAGAGAACAAAAAGTCAGAGAACGCTCACTTTTTGACCACCTAGATAGAAAGATGTAGCCGGTGATTTGTCGAATTGTCCATATCTACCCACAGCTGTCTTTTAGACCTAGCAGAGAGCAACAGACAAATAAATAGTTTAGGACACCTGCTTGAAGCAGAAACTGATGCTAGAGTTTAGGCAAGAAAATACCTACCGTTTAAGATTCAATTGACAGCTTGAATAGTGACTCAACCGAATCATCAGCTAAATTTTTATCGATAGCTTGATAGCCAGAAAAAATCAGATTAGGCGTGCATCTGGGACCTACCCCATAGCTGAATTTTTAATTTTTTACTGTTGTCTAGCCGAACAGGTACTCATTTATTGTGTTTATGTTTAAGCGAAAACCGGCGACCAGTTTTACCTATCTCAGCCGTACGTGTGAGATAGAGGGCAATATTCACGCTGAGGGTCGGTTGCAAGTTGACGGTATTATCCATGGCATAGTCGACATCCAAGGAGATTTAGAAATTTCCAAAACTGGCCTAGTTGAGGGTCAAGAAGTACGGGCCCAAAATATCTCGGTCCAAGGCGTACTAAAGGCACGGGTGTTTGCAGAGGGTAAGCTTACCCTCAACAGTACGGCTCGACTAGAAGGGGACGTGGTAGCGGGCGCGCTTGAAATTGAGCCCGGCGCTTACTACACGGGCTATATCGAAACCCGTGAATCGAGAACCCTACCGCCGTCCCGTGACCTACCGGAACTATACGGCGCTGCTGAAACCACCGAAAGCCCTACATCAGCCTGAGAAGGGCCTAGCGAGCCAGCCGTTTGATTTCTTGGTGCAGTGTGTGCAGCTGTTTCAAGCTGCTGGGTGCCGTGGCTAACTGTCCTTTCTTAGCTAGCCTTTCCAGCCCAGCGGCCTCCCTAGACAGCGCCACAGCGCCCACGTTGGCACTGGCTCCCTTGATATAGTGAGCCAGTTCCTGGATGTCCGTTTGATTCCCGGTCGCAATTGCCCCCGCCAGCTGACTGAGGCTGTTTTCAGTATCTGCCAAAAACATTTGCAACAGCTCCTGTTCAAAGGCTTTGTCCCCACCTGAAAGCTGTGCCAACTGCTCTTGGTCAAAGTTTTTAGCCATGGTTTAGTATCCTCAGCATCATTTAGGTAAAGGGGACAGCATTGATACCAACAGACCGGTATACCCCAGTCCACGGACACTGTTGTGGTTATCTACGCGGAAAAGCTAGCTATCCTTTATCAACCAGCTTAAAACAGCAGCACCCAGTCCCAGCCAAATCCATAGAGAGACATTGGACAGGTCTGGTAGTAGGTGGGACAGCCCAGCGATAATAGAGTAAAACCATAGGCTAACCAGCAGCAGGATCAAAGCGGCTAGATGGGTCATAGGCGTTGGCAGATCAGTTCCCTAAATCTACAGTCTTGTGTGGAATTATTGTAATTGTCTGCTTTGGGCACGGAAACTGCTAAGTTCTTTTGATCCTTAGCCATAGTTATGTGCCCTAAAGACAGGAGAAACGTCTGTGACTGCCAAGCTTTATCAGGAATTTGCCTATTTCCATTATTTTGCCTATGGCTCATGTATGTGCCCGGTCGATCTACAGCGCTCATTACAGGCAAAGACCTACCCCTATGTGATTGGACCGGCTCATTTAGATGGGTATCGGCTGGGGTTTTTTCGATATTCTCGCCGTCGTCAGTGCGGTGTGCTGGATGTTGTTCGCGATGATTCGCCCGGTGCAACAGTCCATGGCGTTCTTTATGCCCTACCCTGGCATCTCAGCCCTCTGCTTGATCGTCGTGAAGAAGGCTATGTTCACCATCCAATAACGGTGCAATGCCAGGGCAAAAGCTTCCCTGATACGCGCACCTATACAGTGCTTGATAAGCTGAGCCACGAAACGGCTCCTAGCGACTGGTACCTGGATGTGGTGCTGCGGGGCGCGTTGACCTGTGGTTTGCCTGAGTCCTATTGTTGGCAGCTGTTTGAGCATATGCATCGTCTGCAGCAGCAAGCGGTCGCGTAAAACAGCCGCCGCTCAAAATTATCCTTTAGAAAGCCAAAATAGACCCATGACCCTGTCCCTCATAAGCCCATGAATTTACCGACATGGATTACGGTGTCAAGACTAGTGGCAATTCCGGTGGTATTTTGGCTGCTGGCTGCTCCGACAGATGGCCATCGCTGGTGGGCGATGGCGGTGTTTCTGGTGGCGGCCTGTACTGACTGGCTGGATGGTTATTTGGCCCGTCGACTCAATCAGGTTACTGAGCTGGGTAAGTTTTTGGACCCGCTAGTGGATAAACTGCTGGTGTTAGCACCGCTAATGGTGCTCGTGCAGCTAGGGCAGCTCCCGGCCTGGGGAGTATTTTTGATTTTGGCACGGGAGCTAACAATTGCTGGCTGGCGGGTAAATCCTCAGCTGCAGCCAACGGTGACCGGGGCAAATCTATGGGGCAAGGTAAAAACGGTGGTGCAAATTAGTGCGATCGCAACGCTCCTCGCTCCCCTACCCCAAAGCTACACAACCCTTTCCTTAGGTCTATTTTGGTTTGCCGTTTTGCTGACCTGGTGGTCTGGGCTTATCTATCTAACCGCGTCCTCAAAAAGCACCTAAACCAATGTCAACAGACATCAGCGAAACCAGTGATAATACCCCCAGCCCAGACAACTGGCACGTGATCCGCCAGGCCAGCGGCCAGTGCGATATCTGTCGTCAAACCGACCTGGACCAGCGGTTAGATAACCCCAAAACCTGGGGACCGTTTGCCAGTCAGGCAGACGCCATCGCCAAACGGGTTGGTCTTATTCGAGCCGGTAAATGTCTGCCGAAGTGAGCTAATTTACGACCACTGTTCCCGCACTTGCCGCTTCACGCTGACCCCGCAGCAAATCGTTGAGCACCTCTATGGCTTTGGCATACTGAGGGTCGTCCGTGGTACCGATGCGATCGCGATCTTCGCTCAGATATTCCCGTTCTTCATCGGTGAGTTCCACAATAATATCGGGTTCAATCCCAAAGGTATTGATATCCCGACCGCTGGGTGTTAGATACTTAGCAATCGTGACCGCAATCCCTGAACCATCCCCCAGCCCTCGTACCGATTGCACCAAACCCTTACCAAAAGTGGTCGTACCCACTAAGACCGCTCGATCATTATCCTGCAGGGCTCCAGACAAAATTTCACTGGCGCTGGCGGAACCACCATCCACCAAAACCACCAGCGGCTTGTCAGTGAGGGCTCGATCACCAGCCACATTTTCATCCACCACACCCTCACGGTTCACCGTGGAAACAATGGTGCCATCACTCAGCCACATCTGGGAAATATCAATGCTGGAATACAGAAGACCGCCAGGGTTAGACCGCAAATCCAACACATAGCCCGTCACATCGCGCATCTCCAGCTCTTGGATAGCTTCACGCATTTCCGAAGCCGCATTGGCACTAAACTGCGTCAAACGGATATAGCCGACACCGCCTTCTGGCTCGGGCTGATAGGAATAGCGAACCGGATGAATCTCAATACGCGCGCGAATCAGGTCAAAGTTAATATCCTCGCTATCACGACGCACGGTCAGCGTCACCTCAGAATCAACCGGACCCCGAATTAAGTTGACCGCATCGGTCAAATCCATCCCTTCGGTATCTTGACCATCGATGCCAACGATGACGTCTCCGGAGCGAATACCCGCCTCAAATGCAGGCGTATCTTCAATCGGAGAAACCACCACGATTTCTTCAGTTTCCTCCTCCTGGGAGATTTGGATACCCACCCCCGTCAGCTCACCGGAGGTATCGATCTGCATATTGCGGAATTCTTGGGGATCCATAAAGCGGGTGTAGGGATCCTCAAGGGAATCCAACATTTCCCGAATGGCTTCGTAGGCAGAACCGTTGTCGGTGTAGTCCCGGTTGAGATAGTCGGTGCGGATAGCCTGCCAATCTTGCTCATTAAACGTATCGTCGACATACTCATGATCGATCAGCTGCCAAACTTCATCAATCACCTCTTTGGGGCTCTCTCTAAAGAATGCTTGACTCTGAGACCAGTGAATACTCGTCCCTGCAACGACTACGGCCATACTAGCCAAAGCCGCTGCACCCAAAATCAGGCCATGCTTCTTGGTTGCCATAAAAAGAGATCCAAACAATAGAACGATACAAACTCAGTTGAGCAGGATAGCTTAGTCAGCCAATACCCAAGATGGACGTGTAGCTTTTAGCAACTTATGACTCAAAAGCTATAGATACACATTTCTATTCTATGCAGCTTAGCAATTCCTTGAGAGAATCGGCCAATGGATCTGATAAATGACTACCTAATTTGTAAATTACAAAGCCACAAATTGCGCTTTTTGCATAAGGCAGCTTAGTAAAGGTATCCTGTGCGCTGTTCTTCCTGGAAAAACTATGATGTCAGACAGGAGATGTCAGACAGGGCCGTGCTCTAGCTCTCTGGCTCCACCCAGCAGCCGTCCGCTTTGATCAGTTTAATCAGTTCCTCTACGCCACTCTCTTCAGGGACCCGTTTGATTTCCTCACGTCCCCTGTAGAGAGAGATATATCCCGGTGTTTTGCCAACATAGCCATAGTCAGCATCGGCCATTTCGCCGGGTCCATTGACAATGCAGCCCATAACGGCAATGTCTAACCCCGTCAGGTGGCTGGTGGCGGATCGGACCTTATGGAGCACATCTTCGAGGTTAAATAACGTACGCCCGCAGGACGGGCAGGCAACATACTCCACCATGGTTTTGCGTAACCCCAGGGCCTGCAAAATGCTATAGCACACTGGAATTTCCTTTTCAGGAGCCTCGGTTAAGGAAACGCGAATGGTGTCACCGATACCGTCAGCCAGTAGGGTGGCAATGCCAGCGGTAGATTTAATCCGACCGTACTCCCCATCACCCGCTTCAGTGACGCCTAGGTGGAGGGGATAGCTCATGCCTAGCTGGTCCATGCGGCGAGCCATCAGACGATAGGCTGCCAACATCACCGGCACCCGCGATGCCTTTAATGAAATAACTAGGTTATAAAAATTTAGCGATTCGCAGATGCGAATAAACTCCAGGGCCGATTCCACCATGCCCTCGGGGGTATCACCATAGGTAAACAACATGCGTTCTGCCAGGGAGCCGTGGTTGACACCAATACGCATCGATTTGTTTTGATCTCGTAGAGAAATAACCAGGGGCTCTAGGGTTTCTTTAATTTTGTCGCCGATGGCATCGAATTCTGCCTGGGTGTAGTCGGTACGGCTGTCGCTGGGTTTTTCAAATACGTAGAGACCCGGATTAATGCGCACATTATCAACATGTTTGGCTACTTCTAGGGCGATTTTCATCCCGTTGTGATGGACGTCGGCCACCAGGGGAACAGGCTGATAGGTGGCGGTTAGCTTTTGTCTGATGGTGGCCAGTGCCTTGGCGTGGGCCATGCTGGGCACCGTTACGCGCACAATCTCACAGCCAATTTCATGCAGGCGACGAATGGCGGCCACCGACCCGTCAATATCCAACGTATCTTCATTGATCATCGACTGCACAACAACCGGAGCCCCACCGCCAATGGTGACGCTACCAACGGGGACTGGGCGGGTCTTACGACGGATAATTTTGGTGTCGATGAGATCATTTGCACCAGCATTTGGGGAAGGGGGCGTCAGGGTTTGCATACGTCGTGCAGCCGGTAAATGTGCGTTTATGGGTCAATTATATTTTCCCACGGTCTCATAAAACACAGACAGTTATTAGCAATCTGGACAACATTCATGGCCGAAGTAGCGCTGCCTTTTGTTTGAAGGTCAGCTTAACTTGGCGGTACATTCCAAAATTAGACGCTGATTAATTAAGGCAAACGGCTGAATATCTAAGGTGTAGCGAAAACATTGAATCGCCGCAAGATAGTCGCCAACGGATGCATGGCAGAGTCCAAGACCGTGGAGGGCACCAAAATGATGCGGAACTAGCTCAAGGGTTTTTTCACAATCTTGGATAGCGTCTCGATACCTACCCTGCATGTAGTGCAGCACCGCCCGGCGATTCCAGGCCTCGGCAAAGTCGGGCTGGGCGAGAATAAGGCCATCAAGAATCTCCCTGGCTTCGGCCCCGCGTCCTGCTTCGACTAGGGTTTGGCTCTCAATTAGGCGCTGTGCACCCTGGACGCCCTTTTGGTGAAACCACATATGCCAGAATTCTCCTATCGCCTGATTGCGTAAGGTTTCATCTGGATTTTTGAGGGCGTTGAGAAGACGATCAATGTAGGCAGAATCCATCAGTTAGACAGTCTGGGGAGGCAGACCAGGCGGTGTTCTAGAACTTGACAGTTGAAAGTGGTATACATCACCAGGGAATGCTAAGGCAAATTACGGGACCTGTTGTGACAGTGCTTCCGTGCTGATAGAGGATGGGTGTTTTGGTGTCCCCAGTGAGTCGAGTACGGCGGCGGCAGTTTGTAAAAACCGCTGCGCTTGAGCAGGTTGTAAAGCGAGCCCATGGCTATTTGAGGGCTGGCTACTGCATCCATTTAGAAGGACCAACCGGCATTGGTAAAACCACGTTAGCTATGCACTTAGCCGATTGCCAAGATCGGCCGATGCTGCTGGTGCTAGGTGGGCACAATTTAGCAGTTTGTGGGGAGTTCGACCAGCATAGCTCCTGGCTCAAGTTGGCCTGTCATCAGGGTCTAACGCTGGTGTATGACGGATTTAACCGTTCTCGTCCTGAGACAAACACAAGGCTGCTATCGGTATTGGAAGAGAGAGTTTTGATCTTAGCTGGCGAACAGGGTCCAGAATGCGTTCCTGTCCATCCCGATTTTCGAGTGATTTTTACCTCTGACTCTGGGGACTATTGTGGCACCTACAGCTCCTCAAATGCCTTGATTGATCGGGTTATCACCATTCGCCTGCCGGAGCCAAGTAGCCTGGCTCAGCGTCAGATCTTAGAGCGGGTGGGACTGTCACCTGAGGCCGCAACCCTGGTAATCGAGATTGTCCACCAATTTTTTCAGCAGGTATTTCCCGAGGGTGGGGCTAGTCTGCGACCCTATTTGATGATTGCTGAGGTGTGCCACCAGCAAGGGATCGAGGTTGCAGCGGATAACGCTGAGTTTCGACAGGTGTGTCGTGATGTTTTGCTATCACGCTCTGTTCAATCCCCAGTAGATGCCAATGAAATGCTTTGGGAGCTATTTAACCGGCTCTCCAAACAGGTGCCACGGTGTCAGGCTGCTCCGACCCTGAAGCCAGCGGAATATTAGCCATGGAGGATAGGGGGCTAAGGAACTAAGTCTATTAGGTCCCCCTTATCGGATTTTATGCAATTTTGATCCCTAGGCTGAGATCTTCACCTCTTGGCTGCCGGCTAACCCAAAAGCGGTGTGGACAGCTTTAAGGGCGGCGATGCTATCGTCTTCAGCTACAACGCAGCTAATCTTGATTTCTGAGGTGGCAATCATCTCGATGTTGATATTGTTTTCCGCCAGTGCTTGAAACATTTTGGCAGCGGTGCCGGGCTCGGTAACCATGCCGATACCGACGGCGCTGATCTTAGCGATGGCTGTATTGACCACGATTTTGCTACTGCCAAACTCGGTGGCTAGGGACTGGAGAACGCCCCTGGCTATATCAGCATCGGCTTGGGCGACGGTAAAAGCGATATCGCGGGTTTGGAGGCCGTTGTGCGCACTGCAGCGCTGGGCCTGGATAATCATGTCAACGCTGATACCACGATCGGCCAGTATTTGGAAAAGTTTGGCCGCCATACCCGGTCGGTCGGGCACATGGCGCAGGGCAAGGCGAGCCTGGTTGCGGTCTAGGGCCACACCTCTGACAGCAGGACCTTTGACGACGGATGCCTCTGATAGTCGGGCCGGGGACTGATTGATGTCAAAGGCGTTGCACAGGGCGGCGATGGTGCGATCGCAATCCGCCGCCGAAATGGTGCAGCTAACCTTGACCTCCGAGGTCGCAATCATCTGGATATTTACCCCTGCTGCCGCCAGGGTAGAAAACATTTTGGCCGCCACCCCCGGACGGCCGATCATCCCAGCCCCAGCGATGCTGACCTTGGCGATGTGGCTATCGGTTACCAGGTCACTGCCGCCAGCGGAACCCTCCAACAGTGGCATTAGGTCTGCAGCCAGGGTCGCCGTCTGCTCTAGCACCTCCTTTTCGACCGTAAAGGCAATGTCGTTGAAGTTCCCCTCATTAATAGACTGAATAATCAAGTCAACATTCAGCCCCTGCTGGGCAACGGCACCAAACAGCTGGGCTGCAATGCCAGGGCGGTCGGGCACCTGCAGCAGGGCTACCTTGGCCTGGTTGGTATCAAATTCGATGGCATCCACAGGATGGACTAGCTCCAGTCCCTCCAGGGGACGCGGCTGGGGAGCTGGGGAACTCACCCTGGTACCGGGTTCTTGGGTCCAGCTAGAGCGCACCACCAGGGTGACCCCATAGTTTCGAGCAATTTCAACCGCCCTGGGGTGCAGCACCTTGGCCCCAAGACTGGCCAGCTCCAGCATTTCATCACAGGTAATATCGCTCATCAGCTGAGCCGACGGCACCAGTCGAGGATCGGTCGTTAAAATTCCTGGCACATCCGTATAGATCTCGCAGGCATCCGCCTGGAGTGAAGCCGCCAGAGCCACAGCCGAGGTATCCGAACCACCCCGACCAAGGGTTGTAATCTCTAAATCCGGAGCGTCGCTAACACCTTGAAACCCGGCAACCACTACAACTCGCCCCTGTTCTAGATAGCGTTGAACGCGACTGGTCTCAATTCTCAAAATGCGGGCTTGGCTGTGACGCGCCTCAGTCACAATACCGACTTGAGCACCGGTCATAGACACGGCTGCTTGTCCCCGCTCCTGCAGAGCCATCGTCAGCAGCGCAATGGATACCTGCTCACCGGTCGACAGCAGCATATCCATTTCTCGACGGCTGGGCTGGGTGGAGATTTCACTGGCGAGTTTCACCAGGCTATCGGTGGTCTTACCCATCGCTGACACCACCACCACCACCGAGTTTCCAGCCTCAACGGTTGCCTGCACCCGTTCAGCCACAGCTTGAATGCGCTCAACACTGCCCACCGATGTGCCGCCGTACTTTTGGACGATTAATGCCATAGCCTTGTCCCTTCTCAACCCCACAAAATCAATTTTCCCCACGGACAACCCGTGTCACCCAAGTCATCTGGCCAATTTGATAACACGTATTCCAAAGGCTGGAAAACCCAGATAAGAAAACTGTGTCAATCCCATGACATGACAGACAACTTCCTCAAAAGCACACGTGTCAACCCACCTAACGTTGATTACACTGGTGTGCATAGGCCTAGCGCCAGAGCAGGGAACTCTAAAGTATGAATTTTCCCATGGGTAGTCTGCCTTGAAGAGAGCCATGGGAACAAATTTTGATAAAGAAGTTGATTTGGGCGTTTAACAGTAGATACGGAAGATATAAAATTGTTAACCATATGTAATAGTTTTTAATGTTATGACAGCAGCCCTTTCTGGTCCGGCTCCTGTAGCCCTAGAGACGACAGCTCAGCAAAATTCTCTACATCATGTGGTGATTGTCGGTGGTGGCTTTGCCGGTCTATACGCCGCCAAGTCGTTGGGCAAGGCCCCAGTGAGGGTAACGCTCATTGACAAACGTAATTTTCACTTATTCCAACCGCTGCTGTATCAGGTGGCAACCGGTGGGCTATCGGCCGGTGATATTTCCTCCCCTCTGCGGGCCGTATTGAGCCGACAAAAAAATGTCAAGGTATTGATGGGTGAGGTGGTAGAAATCGATCCCGATGCCCGTAGGGTTACCCTCAAAAGAAATGAGACTGTCCCCTATGACAGCCTTATTTTGGCGACAGGATCTAGCCATCACTACTTTGGTAACGATCACTGGTCTGACATCGCCCCTGGGATGAAAACTATCGAGGACGCTTTAGAAGTGCGTCGTCGTATTTTCCTCGCCTTTGAAGCTGCTGAGAAAGAATCGGATCCAGAGCGGCGCAAGGCGCTGCTAACGTTTTTGGTGGTGGGGGCAGGGCCAACCGGTGTGGAGCTAGCCGGAGCCCTGGCGGAGC
>JBCCAQ010000231.1:0-8708 GCA_039814735.1 Cyanobacteria bacterium P01_A01_bin.15 | reverse complement strand
AGGAACGTATGGTCTGACGCAGGGTGAGTCGCAGCTGCTGGGCTGTGGAAATCGGCAGATCCTGCAGGGAAAAGTTTTGCAGCCATTCCTGAAACCGATTTTCGATCCGGAGGGCCGTAATCAGTTCGGTAATGCGATTGTTACATTTGGTCGGCTCATCCAAACAGTAGGTGCGCATCCGGGTCAGGGCGTTGCGCACGCCAAAAATATTGGCCACCACCCAGTAGGTACCGCTGGTCTTTTCCCGCAGGGTTTCATCGATTACCTTAATATTGCGATCGGTGAGAAAGTCAATAATTAGCCGACGCAGCCGATCCGGGGGTAAAACACCCTGGCGGATCCACACCGCAATTTGCTTGGCCTGGGCATCATTCAGGCGAAACTCTAGCAGCACCCGGTCAAAAATATGGTCAATCTGGTCGGAGAGAAAATCATCATCCTGTGCCCAGACCTGCAGCATTTTGGGTAGGGCCTGGCCCAACATATCTTGAAGGATATTGCCAAGAATACGGGCTGTTTTGGCCTGGTTGGTAGTCTGGGTTTGGGTAAGCGCCAGATCCAATAGCCAGCGGATCGCTGCCTGCATCCGTTCGGTTTGCAACAGTCGCTTAGCCAGCCGCTGGAGCTCATCTGGGGTCAGCAATGACCCCATAATGGTATCGGCAATGCGCTTGGCCAGACGGCTTTGATTGCTGGGAATCAGCCCTGGGGTAAACGGCAGCCGCCGCCCCAAAAAATGAATCGGACGGTAGGGCCGAAACAACATTTTGATGGCCAGATCGTTGGTGAAATAGCCGATCAGGCCACCCGCAACGGGTGGCACCACAAATAGGAGGGGTGAAAAATCACTCATTTCTCAGCCACCAAGACACCCATCATGCCCCCGGCCAGGGCGTAGTGGACAGCGTTGCTAAAGCCTGCTGCGCGGGCAAGGGCGGCCTGCTCGCGGCCCTTGGGAAAGCGCTCTACACTGGGGCCAATGTAGGCATATTCTGTCGTTAGGCCATAGCGCTCTGCGGTCGGCACCACAATCCGATTGAGATACCAGCGTTGGAACTGTTTTACAAGATCAGAACTTGGCTGGTGAAAGTCTAAAACAGCCGCCCTGGCACCGGGTTTTAAAACCCGATGGAGTTCCCTGAGACCCTGGGGAATATCAATCAGGTTACGCAGACCATAGCCCATGGTCAAAACGTCAAACCGAGCCGTCTCAAACGGCAGCTGTAGGGCATCGGCTTCTACCCACTGGGTCCGGGCCGTATAGCCTCTGGTGGCCGCGCGCTGGGCTGCGATCGCAAGCTGTTCTACCGCAAAGTCAGCCCCGATGACACAACCTTGGTGACCGACTCGCCGCGCTAGCAGCAGGGCCAGATCGCCGCTGCCGCAGCACACATCGAGACCGGTCATCCCGACTTTAGCACCGCTCCAATCCACGGCCATCTGCTTCCAGATAGTGTGGAGGCCAAGGCTTAGGGACTGATTGAGGTCATCATAGACCGGTGCAATCCGGTCAAACAAATCGCGAATATAGCTGGCATCGGGGGTGGCCTGAGCCATCAATCTTTTCCTAGGGACAGAGGTGATCCGCTACGCTGTGTACGTGATTGCAACCAGGACAGCGGGTCCGCTCCTTATCATACTGCTGCTAGCGCCTATCGGTAGCGAATGGCGATCAGGGCTTGGGCCAGCTGACTAATGGCAATAGAAAGGCTACCAATGACACTATCCAAGGTGCGATAGCGCTGATGCCACTGCAGGGAAACCACCGCCAAAAGACGATCCTTAAACACCACAGGCAGGACCAAATGGGATTGGGTGGCCGTTATTTCGTAAAAGTCACTGGTCAAGTCATCACGGCTGACATCGGGGGCGGCCTGGATAGTCCGGGTTGCGATCGCGGCCTGCACCAGGGGGTGACTATCCAGACTTTGTCCCTGGAAGTCACCGTAAACGACGGTTGCGCCCCTGCGGCCCGTGTCGATCGCCTGGATGGCACACAGGCTAGCCGACAGGATTTGCCCCCAGCCATCGGCAATAAATTGGAGGGCCTCGCCTTCAGTCACATCCAGGTTGGCTAGCTGGGCCACCCTGGCCATTAGGTCGGCCTGGCGCTTAGCCACATCTAGCTCATAGTTACTCTGCTTGAGCAATACATAGGTATCGGTTGCCTGCTGGACCACCGCCTTTAGCCTAAGGGGATCCCAGGGTTTAGTAATGTAGCGATAGACCTGACCATTGTTAATGGCTTGAACCAGATCCTCAACATCGGTAAACCCGGTGAGAATAATACGCACCGTATCCGGAAAGTCAGGTACCGTTTTACTAAAAAATTCGGTACCGGTCATTTCAGGCATCCGCTGATCGGAGATGATAACGGCGACCTCACCGTTATCTTTTAGGATATCTAGGGCTTTGGTACCGCTTTCAGCCCGCAGCACCTGATATTCGCGGCGAAATGTGCGGTAAAGCAAATCCAAATTATCGGGTTCGTCATCAACCACCAAAAGACGGGGTTTTCGCAAGCGCTGATCTGGGTTTGAGGGACTAATTGCGTTCATAGAGCAACGGGATTACACACAAAATAGACCGTAGTCGCATGGGATAGAAATAAACCGGTGTCTGACGGATACGTTGGGCTACCTGACACGCCTTATTAGTAAACCCACAGGGGTAGGCAACTATCAAGTATTAGCACCGCATAAATTGAGAAGTAACCTCGACCTAGACAGTTATTTTGGATGACCTCTGGTCTGGATGCAACTCGATACAATAGGGTGGCTGCATGGGAGCTAATCAAGATGTTACAGTCATTGCTGCACGCTGCTATCAATGTTTCAGATTTGGCAGCGGCGGAACACTTTTATGGCACGGTTTTAGGTTTGACTAAGGTAGAACGATCCCTGACGTTTTCTGGAGCCTGGTATGGGTTAGGCTCCTTTCAGCTGCATCTAATTACGGCGGAACGGGACTATCTCCTGCCAAATCCCCAGGAAAAGTGGGGGCGGCAGGCTCATCTGGCATTTGCGATCGCAGATTTAGAACCGGTTAAACAGCGATTAACAAAGGCCAAAATACCGATGCAACCGAGTTCCTCTGGTCGAGCCGCCATCTTTATCCATGACCCGGACGGCCATGTGATTGAACTAAACCAAGTTTAATGATTTATTTGGATCGACCCAGGTTCCAACTTAAACCTATTCGTGAAAATTGTTATTCTCATTTTCCTGATTCTCTTCGCGGGGAGCATAGGTATAGAGTTCAGCCTAAGGCTACTATTGGGTTTGGGTAATCCTCCCCTCTACGTAGCTGACGATACCATTGGTTATCTGCTTGCCCCCAACCAGCGGGTGCGGCGCTTTGGCAACCTCATCGCCATCAATCAATACTCAATGCGCTCCCACACCATTGAGCCATCTCGACCGCTCAACACCCTGCGAGTCCTCTTAATTGGTGACTCAGTTGTCAACGGCAACTGGTGGACCGATCAGTCCGAGACCCTATCCACAAGAGTCCAAACCAAGCTCTCCCAGCATAGCGAGACCGTTGAAGTCTTAAATGCGTCAGCCAACTCCTGGGGACCGAGAAACGAACTCGCCTACCTACAACGGTTTGGCACCTTTGAGGCGCAAATAGTCATCCTGGTGATCAACACTGACGACCTGTTTGGCATCGCACCAAGTTCGATCCAGGTCGGTCACGATCGGAGATACCCTGACAAAAAGCCCCGATTGGCCATCCTAGAAGCCGCCAACCGTTCCAAAAAACAATCGCCAGTGCCAGGCTTAAAAGACCTGCAAAATGAATCAGGCGATCGCGTCGGCAAAAATCTGGCGGCGATTCAAGCCATCAACAACCATGTGGCGGCCGGGGGCGGCCAGCTGCTGTTGGCCATGACTCCCCTCAAGCGAGAAGTCCTCGATCGCCCCAAAGACTATGAAGTTGTTGCTCGCCGTCGGGTTGATGAGGTTGTTGCCCAAGAGACCATCCCCTATCTGGATTTTCTGCAGACGTTTCAAACCAATCCTGCACCCGACACGCTCTACCGTGACCATATTCACCTCAGCCCCGCTGGCAACACGCTAGTCGCCCAGACCTTGACCAATCTGATTCTCCAATCGCGATCGCCTGATTCAACGAAGCAATAAGTTTTTTAACAAGAAAACAATATGTTAAAGGCACCACACCGCGCTGTTAACAGATAGTCACGTTTCTCCGCACAAACAGATCCGCCTGTGATAGTATCAGCTACATCGCTAGGGGTGCCCGCAATGATGGGCTGAGATTATACCCTCGGAACCTGAGTCTGGATAATACCAGCGTAGGAAAGCAGCCGATTTGGTTCGATGTCACTGTCCTGTGACTGTGCTAATCGCATCCGTAGGGAAAGCCACGGGGTGAGTTAATTACCTGAAGTAATCAACCCATCGCTCCTAGTGTTTTGTCCCACACGATGATGAGGAAGCACCTGTGTCCATAGGAGCAATTGCGTTGCTGGTAACCCTGGTAACGACGGCCGCCTTTACCCTGTTTGGGGTCTTGTCCGCCGGGCACCAGCGCATCGATTTAGAACGCTACATGGTCAATCGCAACCAGGTGGGGGGATGGTCGGCCCTAGCAACAGTGACGGCATCGGCCCTGGGAGCCTGGATTTTGTTTAGCCCCCAGGAGGCGGGGTCTGTGTTTGGTGGGGTGTCCGCTATTTTGGGCTACTGTCTGGGGTCGGCGGGGGCCGTGGCGCTGTTTTTTGTAGTGGGGCCAAGGCTGCGTTATCTCATGCCCCAGGGGCATTCTCTCAATGAATATGTCAAATATCGCTTTGGTGGGCCAATGTACTGGCTCGTGGAAGCGGTGATTGTGTTTTACATGTTTATCTATCTGACGGCGGAGCTAACAGCGATCGCCAAGGCCCTGCGGCTAGTGGCGGATGTCCCCCTGGGGGTAACGGCCCTTGTCGTCATTACAGCGGTGTTTATTTACACAACTGTTGGCGGATTGGGGGCAACAATCTTAACCGATGTTATTCAGTTTGTGGTGATTGTTCCTCTATTGTTGCTGTGTGCCGCTGTTGTGATTACGGCCCTGGGTGGCATGGATGCCTTTAGCGCCGTGGCCGCCCAGCAGCCAGAGCTGCTATCCCTTAACAATGGGGGCGGTATCCGCTTTGGTGCCACGTTACTCATTGCAATTGTAGCGGCGGAGGTCTTCAACCAGGGCAACTGGCAGCGGGTCTATGCCTGTCGCGACAGCCAAACGGTGCGTCGAGCCTTTTTAGGGTCAGCGGTGGTGATTTTGCCACTGATTTTCATTGCCGGTTTGTTGGGAGTCTTGGCTGTGCCCCTGGCTGAGGTTCAACCCGATATTATTGGTGAGACGGCCCTCTTTGGCTTATTAGGTCAGCTGGCCATGCCTGGCTGGATATTGGTGAGCGTTATCGTCCTGGCTCTAGCTTTGGTGATGAGCAGTCTCGACACCATGCTAAGCGGGCTTTCCAGCGTGTTCACGCTGGATTTAATACGCCTATTGCCTGACCCGTCAGCCAGTAAGGTGCTGACGGTATCACGAATTTTAACCATTTTGGTGGGGGTGCCTGCGATCGCAATTGCCTCCCAAGGCTACAGCGTTCTCTACCTGTTTTTTGTCGCTGACTTAATTTGTGCCGCCGCACTGTTCCCGATGCTGTATGGTCTCTACAGCCGTCATATAACCGGGATAAATGCGTTTGTTAGCTCCCTGGTGGGCATGGTGGCCGGTTTACTGTTTTTTCAAAAGCCAGACTTTGCACCGCTGTTTCCGGCTGTACCCGGCAGTGCGGATCTCCTGCACAGCTTTGTCGCGGCACTGATTGTCTCAACGGTCATCACCCTGATATGGACAGCTGTCGTAAAACAGCGAGGCCAGGTGCAAGTGTTCAACTACGACCGGCTAAAGCGTATTGAGTTCAAACTGATGTGAGCCTCTCCCCACATTGTCCACATCGGTTAATCGTCACCTATTTTTAACCCTACCCACTGTATTTTTGAACCATGAGAACCAACTGGATTGCATCACGCCGAGGCCAGGCCAACGTCAGCCAGATGCACTATGCACGTCAGGGCATAATTACCGAAGAAATGGCCTATGTCGCCAAGCGAGAGAATCTGTCCGCTGACTTGATCAAAGATGAAGTGGCGCGGGGTCGAATGATTATCCCAGCCAACATCAACCATCCTAACCTAGAGCCCATGGCCATTGGCATTGCCAGTAAATGTAAGGTCAATGCCAACATTGGAGCCTCACCCAACTCTTCTGACATCAGCGAGGAGTTAGATAAGATGCTCCTGGCGGTCAAATACGGTGCTGATACAGTGATGGATCTTTCCACAGGTGGAGGCAATCTGGATAAAATCCGCACCGCAATTATTAACAAATCTCCTGTCCCCATTGGGACGGTACCTATTTACCAGGCATTAGAAAGCGTCCACGGCAGCATCGAAAACCTCTCTGAGGACGACTTTCTCCACATTATTGAAAAACACGCCCAACAGGGTGTGGACTATATGACCATCCATGCCGGACTGCTGATCGAACACCTGCCCCTGGTAAAAAATCGCATTACCGGTATTGTGTCTCGCGGTGGCGGCATTATTGCCCAGTGGATGCTCCATCACCACAGGCAAAACCCTCTTTACAGCCGGTTTGACGACATTATCGAGATTTTCAAAAAGTACGATGTTTCGTTTAGCCTGGGTGATTCTTTGCGCCCTGGCTGTCTTCACGATGCGTCGGATGAGGCTCAGCTATCTGAACTAAAAACACTAGGCCAGCTCACCCGTCGTGCCTGGGAGCACGATGTGCAGGTAATGGTAGAAGGTCCGGGCCATGTGCCCATGGATCAGATTGAGTTTAATGTGCGCAAACAAATGGAAGAATGCTCAGAAGCGCCCTTCTATGTGCTGGGGCCGCTGGTCACAGATATTGCCCCCGGATATGACCACATTACCTCAGCCATCGGAGCCGCCATGGCCGGTTGGTATGGCACCTCCATGCTCTGCTATGTCACCCCCAAAGAGCACCTGGGCCTGCCCAACGCGGAAGACGTTCGCAGTGGCCTAATCGCTTACAAGATTGCAGCCCACGCGGCTGACATTGCTCGCCATCGTCCGGGGGCTCGCGATCGCGATGACGAACTCTCCCACGCTCGCTACAACTTTGACTGGAACAAACAGTTTGAGCTATCCTTAGACCCTGAGCGAGCCCGCGAGTATCACGACGAAACCCTGCCTGCTGATATTTATAAAACAGCTGAGTTTTGTTCCATGTGTGGACCCAAGTTCTGTCCAATGCAGACCAAAGTTGATGCGGATAAGCTGAGTGAACTTGAAAAGTTCCTAGCTCAAGAGAAAATTGCGGCAAAGCTTTAAACCTGATTTGCTTTAGGACCCGCTCAAGAATGCGGACATTACCAGGAAGGAAGCTACTGGTCATCCATGCCCTCAACTCCAACCTTGGGGGTTGAGGGCATACCTTACAGGGGAGAACTCCGGACGCATCCCCAAGCTCAAGACTTGCTGTCGAGCCTTTCCCTTACATGGTGACCGGACCAGCTGCCGCAGGTCAAGATTTACCACTCTGTACCTGCTTTCTGAGAGATGTAGATTAGACTGATGATTAAAGCTAGGTTGAAGCCCCGTAGCCTATGTCAGCTGTAACTCTATATTCACCTGAAAAGTACCTTGAGCTGGAAACTTCAGCCACGTTCAAGAGTGAATACCACGATGGCAAACTGATTCCGATGACAGGCGGCTCGACCAATCACAATCAAATTATTATTAACCTAATTGCGTTTCTGAAATTTAGCCTGAAGGGTAAGGGCTATCGGCAGTTTGCAGGTGATGTCAAATTATGGATACCGGCGGTACGGCGCTACACGTATCCAGGTTTGATGATCGTGCAAGGGGAACCGGCTTATCACGATGGTCGAACAGATACGATTGAGAACCCAACAACAATCATTGAAGTATTATCCAAGTCTACGCAAGATTACGACCACGGCGATAAATTTAGCGCATACAGAAGCATTGATACGTTTCAAGAGTATGTGTCGGTGAATCAATACAAGCAGCAGATTGAACACTACGTGAAAACAGCTGAGAAACGCTGGTCTTTTCGAGAATATGACGCCAACGATCAGCAGTTGTTGTTAGAAAAAGTCCCCTTTAAAATCTCCTTAGCTGACCTTTATGACGAGGTAGATTTCTTTTTAGACAGCCCTGAAAGATAAGATAAGTAGGGCGGGCACTGCCCGCCAAAGGCTAAATCTCTCCAGGCTACCGGGAATGCATAGGCGATGGTAGTTGGGCTTTGGGGAAATGTTTGTGGGTGCTATACCAGGATGCCCGTGATGTAAAGGTTGTGGTTAATACGTCTTTTGGAAATGGTGTGGGTGGGCTAGAAGCGGTCTGGAGAAATGGCCACAGTTTTTAGAGGGAGGTGCCCGCCCTAAGATTGCTGAAGGTATATTATATGGACTAGATTGAGTTGAGGTTCACAATAGTCTGCTGATGACTTCCCAAAAAGGTAAGCAACCTATGCCTAGGCCAAAGTCTGATGGACTACAATCCATTGCTTACAGCTTAGATGCTCTGATACCTGGTTTTTACATTTGGGCAGGACCTATCAAGCTTCGGCTTGGTGGTAGTCAACCAGAAGAAAATTATTCAGGCACTATT
>JBCCAQ010000200.1:0-10355 GCA_039814735.1 Cyanobacteria bacterium P01_A01_bin.15 | reverse complement strand
GTCCTACCATTGAGAGTGAATCTGCAAGATTTGCTGGTCGTCCAGCACAGGTGGCCCCAAACACGATATCGTGGGTGTTGCCATAGCGACTGAGCAGTAAGCCTAGTGCTCCTTGAATCAGGGTATTGAAGGTGAGCTGATGCTGTTGGATAAACTCACGCAGGTGTTGAGTGGTGTCCCTCGGTAGGGCAAACTCCTGCTGTTCGAGAGTGGTTTGATGGGGCCGTTCGACCTGGAGAATGGGCAGTGGAGTTGGGCCCTGCCAACCTTGCAGGTAGGTTTTCCAAAAATCTTGGTCAGCGGTCCTATCTTGCTGACGCAACCAGGCGATGTAGCGACCATAGGGCTGGGGTGTGGTCACCGCTAGCCTTGGCAGGGTGCTGGCCAGGACAAAATACTGTTGAAAAACGTCCTTTAGCACCTGACTGGTAGACCAGCCATCTAAAATTAGGTGGTGATAACACCAGATCAATTGATAGCGCTCTTCCCCAGATTCTCCTGTTCCCAGCGATATCCAGTTAAGCCTCATCAGAGGGGGCTGATTTAGGTTAAAGGGCTGATTGCGGTTGCACTCTAAGAGGGCCGAAAGCTTTGCCGATTGTTCAGCCGTCGATAAATTGCACCAATCTTGTTCTACCCAGGGTAGAGAGACCTGCCGTTGAACTACTTGGAAGGGCTGGTCCCTCTGTTCCCAATAAAAACTGGTGCGGAGAACACTGTGGCGAGCGAGCACAGTTTCCCATGCCCGTTGCAGCAGCTGACCATCTAAGTGACCGCTAAAAGATAGCACTATCTGGGGTACATAGGCTCCTGCGGCGGGAGCCAGGAGCGTGTGGAATAATAACCCCTGCTGCATGGGTGACAGAGGGTAGATATCCTCAACGGCATTACGTTTTGCTGTTTTTTGAAGAGTGCTCATTAGATTTTCCCCCCACCTAGATTCAAACTGTCTAACAGATCATCCAGCTCACCCTGCCCCAGCTCCATTTGAGGAAAATCCGCTGGGCTATAGCCGTGGTCTGTCTCCGATGCTAAGCAATAGTCAATCAAGGCATTGAGCTGTGTCAGATAACCTGTGGCTAATGCCTCGATAGTCTCTTGGCGATGGATCCCTCGGCTGTAGGTCCAGTGCAGGTGCAGCTGGTCGCGGCTGACTACTGCATTAATCTCAATCAGCACATCGCGACTGTCGTGGGGATCTCGGGATGCCCCAGTAGGTTCTGAAGCCGGTGCTAACAAAGAATTTCCTGCAAAGAGCTGATCGGTCTGTCCTAAATAGTTAAAGCGGATGGGAGTATCTGTGTTGAGATTAGAATTCCTCGTCTGGAGATAACGCAGAACACCATAGCCCACACCCTGATCCGGCACTGCGCGAAGAGTTTCTTTAATGGTTTTGATGGCGGTTCCTAAATCATCGCCATCGGGCAATAGCAATAGCACCGGATATAGAGTAGTTAGCCAGCCTACGGTGCGCGTGAGATTCATGTCATCAGGGCGACCGTGGCCTTCCATGGCAATGCGTAGGGTGCCGCCAGTCCATGGTTTGAGGGTGAGCCCCAGGGCCGTTAGCAGCAGGTCATTGATGTGGACACTGTAGGCGGCAGATACTTCCTGCAGCAGACGTTGGGTATCGGTTTGGGGCAAGTGTACCGATACGGTCTCTGCCAGAGCCATGGTGTTGCTACCGTCGGAAAAATCCTGGGGTAAGGGCGCTAAGGAGGCTTGTGTAATCGTTTGCCAGTAGGGGAGTTCTGAGGATCTATCAGTGGCTTCTATTTGCTCAATCCAGCTCTGACAAGAGTGTGTTTTAAGGGGTAATTGGGCTGTACCCGTCTGGCGAAGCTGGGTGTAGAGTAGCTGTAAATCTTCTAAGAGAATGCGCCAGGAGATGCCATCGACTAGGAGATGATGACAAACGATCAGTAGCCGTCGCTCTATACCGGTCGGTGTTGTTAACTCGAAATACACTACTCGCCAGAGAGGCCCGGTGGCGAGATCAAAGCTGACTTGAACTGCGTTGGCAGTCGTGGTAATTTCTTTAGCAACATTCTCGACAGCTTTACGGATAATAGCAATGGGTACCGTATCAGAGAGAGGACCATACTGTTGTTCCCAGCCTGATGTTGTTTTGTGGAATGTGGCCCTGAGACTGTCGTGGTACTGCATGAGCTGTTGCAACGCTCGGGTCAGTAGCTGGGGCTGTAGTTCCTGCTGTACGCCTAGCAGGACCGACTGATTCCAATGGTGGAGGTGAGCCAAAGACCGCTCAAAAAACCAGTGTTGGATCGGGGAGAGGGGGACCTCTCCAACGACGGGTATCTGTGGAACTTGACTAGATGCTTGGTGTTGGGCGACGGTGGCTAGCTGGGCAATGGTGGAATATTGAAATAGGTCTCTAGGAGAGAAGTGCAGACCTGCCTGTTGTGCCCTGGCAATAGCTTGAATCGCTAGGATAGAGTCTCCGCCCAGCTCAAAGAAATTGTCATGCAGACCCACTGACCGCTGCAATAGCTCTTGCCAAATGGCAACCAGCTGTTGTTCTGTATTAGTCTGAGCTATGGCGTCAGCCTGAGTTTGTGGCAGTATGGGGGCAGGTAGCACCTTGCGGTTGAGTTTACCGTTGGGTAGTAACGGTAGGGATGCTAAAGGAATAAAAAAGGCCGGGACCATGTAGTCAGGGAGGGAGGCGTGGAGATGCGATCGCAACCCCTCACCTACATCAGACCCTAGCGCTGTTCCCCACTCCGTATCGTCCGGCACGCTCTCTAGCACCACATACGCCACCAACCGCCGATTCTCTTGGCTATCCACCCAGGTACTAGCTGCCGCCTGGGTTACGTTTGGATGCTGTAACAGCACCGCCTCAACTTCACCTAGCTCAATTCGAAACCCGCGCACCTTAACCTGGGAGTCAATGCGACCCAAAAATTCTAATTGTCCATCGCTGCGATGGCGGACGCGATCACCCGTTCTATAGAAAATCGATGAAACAGGCGATCGCGTAGGGTGGGCACTACCCGCCTTAACCACGTTGGCAATAAACCTCTCTTTAGTTAATTCTGGCCGCTGCCAATACCCCCGTGCTACGCCATCTCCAGCCAGATACAGTTCCCCGGTCATGCCAACCGGAACCGGCTGATGATGCTCATCTAAAACATGCACCTGGGTATTGGCAATGGGCCGACCAATGGGAACAATAGCCTCACCAGGAGAAAGCAGCGTATAGGTTGAGTAGGTGGTGTCTTCTGAAGGACCGTAAAGGTTAAAGACCTGATGCACTGAATTCAGCGCATAGAGCTGTTGTACTAAAACAGGTGGTATCGGTTCGCCCGCTAAATTAATAGTGGAAACACTTTGGGGAATTCCATTCACTCTGAGAAGTTCAGCAATGGCCGTTGGCACCGTGTTAATCAGCGTAATCTCATTGGCCGCAGGCAAATCGGGCACCTGTAAAACATTGTCCGCTAAGATGACGGTGCCACCACTGCTGAGGGGAACAAAAATCTCAAAAACTGAAAGATCAAAACAAACTGAAGTGGCAGCCAGCACACCTGACAGCTGCTCTATTGAGAATGTCTCCTGTGCCCAATTAACGAGCGTCACTGGGCTACGATGTTCAATAGCCACACCTTTCGGTTTACCCGTGCTGCCGCTGGTGTAGATAATGTAAGCTAGGTGATTGGGCTGAACAGTAGCGGCTATCGGTTTTGGGGACTGAAAGTTGTTTTCCCAGAAGGAATCTAAGAGAATAACTTCCAAAGCATTGTTTGATGCTTCCGTGAGTCTTTGATACTTTGCGTGGGTCAGAATGACGGAAAGCTGAGCATCTGCTGAGATGTAGGCCAGTCGCTCCGCTGGATAGGCCGGATCGAGCGGCACATAGGCCCCTCCTGCCTTGAGAATTGCCAGAAGAGACATCACTAAACTGGCGGAACGATCTAAGCAAACACCCACGCGATCTTCAGGCTCTATACCCAGGGATTGTAAGTACTTGGCCAGTTGGTCAGCGCGACTATTGAGCTCTTGATAGGTCAGGCTTTGATCGATGGCCACTAAAGCCGTTGCCCCAGGGGTGCGCTGCACCTGTTGTTCAAACAGATGGTGGAGGCAGCGATCGTTGGGGTAGCTACGTTGAGTGCTGTTCCAACGGATTAACTGCTCCTGTTGACGAGGGTGGAGGAGTGGTAAGCCTGAAACTGTTTCCTCCGGAGTTTGAATAATGGCGTCTAGCAGTGTGCAGAAGGCTTCAGCCATGGCCTGAATAGTGCCAGGTTTGAATAAATCCTGGCGATACTCAAATTTGCCGCTGAGGCTCCCGTCTTTCTCCGCCATCATCAGAGTGAGATCCACCTTGGTGGTACTGCTGCTGAGCGTTATGGGGGACCAGGTTAGTGCTGTGTCATGGATTGCTAGCTGCTCTGGTGTTGCCGCTTGCCATACAAACATTGCCTGGAAGAGAGGAGCATGGCTCCAATTGCGGGGAATATTCAGGGTGTCAATTACCTGCTCAAAGGGAATGTCCTGGTTGGTATAGGCTTCCAGGGCGGTATCTCTCACCCGTTGTAGTAGCTCTGTGAAAGAGAGGGTTTGAGAGAAGTCGCTACGCAATACCAGCGTATTGACAAACATACCAAAGACATTTTCTAGCTCCGCTTGGGGACACTGGGCCACGGGGGTGCCCACGACCAGATCGCTGGCACCGCTATAGCGATGGAGCAACACCTTAAATGCCGCTAAAATAGTCATAAATAGCGTCGCACCGTGCTGCTGGCCCAGCTGTTTTAGGGCTGTCGCTTGGGCCATTGTGAGGGTGAACTGATGAGTCCTCCCCTCAAACTGTTGTGTTGCTGGACGGGGGTAGTCTGTGGGCAGTGTCAGCAGTGGCGGTGTGTCCGCAAGCTGTTGCTGCCAGTAAATCAGCTGTTGTGCAGTATCTAGACTTCGTTGCCAAGCGGCATAGTCTACGTATTGCACACTCAAGGGAGTTAGCTCTACTGGCTGCTTTGCCTGCAGCTGACCGTAGACATACACCAGTTCTCTGATCAATATCCCCACCGATCCAGCATCGGCCACGATATGGTGAAGCACAAGGGAAACCACGTGATCCTGGGTCCCCAGTTGAATGACTTGCACTCGCATCAGCGGTGTGGCCTCTAGGTCAAAGGGCTTCGTCGCCTCAGCTTGGAGACAGGCTTGAATACTTTTTTCGATAGTCTCTGAGGGACCTTCTGAGAGATCTATCCAGGCAACTGTCGGTCTAACCTGAGCGAGAATAACTAACTTAGCGACCCCATCGACTGACTTAAACCCAGTACGCAGACCTTCATGACGCTGATACAAGATTTCTAGACTTCTTTCTAATAACTCTAAAGAAAAGTCACACTCTAACCGAACTGCTGCTGGGATATTGTAAAAAGCGCTCTCGGGCTCTAGCTGAGCCAGCACCCACTGCCGCTGCTGTGCATAGGATAAGGGCAGGGGCTGATCCCTGGGTATGGGCTGAATGGCGTTGAATGTTTGGTCTGCGAGAGTTTGGTCAATGACCCTAGCAAAATCCGACAGGCTGGGATGCTCAAACAAGGCTCTGAGGGAAATGCTCACCCCAAATGCTGGCTGAATTCGAGCGATGATCCGGGCCGCTAGTAGTGAGTGGCCACCCAATTCAAAAAAGTTGTCAGTGGCACTGATAACAGAACAGTTTAGAACCTCTGCCCAAATCTCTGCTAACTGCTTTTGTGTTGGAGTTTGGGGTGGGATGGCGGATGTTGATACCTGTTCAACGATCGGATCAGGCAAGGCCTTGCGGTCTATTTTGCCATTGGGGGTAAGGGGGAACTCATCCAGTAACACATAGGTTGAGGGCACCATATAGGCGGGCAGATGTTCGCTCAGATAGTGCCGAATAGCTTGGGGTTCTGCAATTGCCGCCTCTGGCCACACGTTGCAGTAGGCCACCAGCTGCGGTTCGTCTGATGCAGTTTGCCAAAGTACTACTAGCGATTGGTCAATCTCAGGATGCTGGGTGAGGGCTGTTTCAATATCGCCTAGCTCAATGCGAAAGCCCCGTAGCTTAATTTGATGATCTAAACGACCCAGGTACTCGAGGGTGCCGTTGGGACGGTAGCGAGCCAGGTCTCCAGTTTTGTAGAGGGGGGAATGGTTGAAGGACGTAGGGTGGGCACTGCCCACCTTTTCTGCTGGCGTATGAATAAACTTCTCCTTTGTCAGCTCAGAACGGTGCCAATACCCAGGGCTAAGACCCGCGCCGCCAATGTGAAGTTCACCAGGAACGCCAATGGGAACAGGCTGTTGTTGGGTATCTAAAATATAAAACTGGGTGTTGTCGATGGGGCCACCCACCGGGACAATGTTGCTTTTGAGATCGTCTGCATCAATGCGTAAAGCCCCTGACCAGATGGTGGTTTCAGTGGGGCCATACATGTTCCACAGTTCGCGACAGCAGGGCAGCAGCTCCTGGGCGAGTGCAGGGTCTAGAGCTTCTCCACCGCAGAGAATTTTCAGAGTCTCTTCGCCTTCCCAGCCCAATTCTAACAGTAACCGCCAGGTGGCAGGGGTGGCCTGCATGATGGTAATTCCATCACTGACAATTTGAGCCATCAATCGACTGGCATCATTGATGGTGTCGGGGCTGGCAACGGCTAGTCTGGCCCCCACGGTTAAGGGTAACAACAGCTCTAGGGTGGCGATGTCAAAGGCGACGGTGGTTACGGCTAACAGGGCGTCGTCTGCGGTAATGCCAGGCGCTTTGGCCATGGAGAGCAGCAGATTGACCAGGCTGCGATGGCAAATGGGAACACCTTTGGGTTTGCCGGTGCTGCCACTGGTATAGATGATATAGGCGAGGTCATCTGGTGTGATGGGTACTGAGAGATTTTTATGAGACTGTTGATTAATGAGATCTGTCTGTATTTTCAGATCGATCAGCTTAAATTTGCCAGATAAATCGTGGAAGGCTCCATCTGCGGTGAGTACCAGGGCTACATCAGCATCCTGAAGTACGTGCCGTAAACGTTCAGTGGGATGGGTGGGATCGAGGGGAATGTAGGTACCGCCTAGCTTGAGCACTGCTATGATGGCAATCACTAGGTCGGCAGAACGATTGAAGGCGAGGGCGATGCGGCTGCCTTTGTCAACACCCTGGGCCTTGAGAAAATGGGCTACCTGGTTTGCCCGCTGGTTGAGCTGCTGGTAGGTCCAGGTTTTTTCTGGAACCGCAAGCTGTGAAAAGACATTATCGGCGAGGATGTGATCGGTGGTAAGTGCGATCGCATCCGGCACCCGCTCAACCTGTGCTTCAATCAGCTGGTGGGCACACACCGCTGGAATTACTGCGTCTGTTTGATTCCAGGCGTTTAGGGTATCTAGTTCTGCCTGAGGTAATAGGGGTAACAGACCAATGGCTGTGTCCGGCTGGGTGACAATGGCTGTGAGCAATGTCTCAAAGTGTGTGACTAACCGGTCGATGGTCGCGGCTGCAAACAGATCCGTATTGTACTCAAAGACGCCCGTGAGACCAGTCTTGGTTTCGTACATATCTAGACTGAGGTCAAACCGAGAGGCTTGGTTGGTGAGTTCTAACGCGGTGACCGTGAGCTCCGGTAGCGTAACCGCTGCCTTTGGTGTGTTATGGAGGATAAACATCACCTGGAATAGGACATTGTGGCTAAGCTGACGGTCTATTTTTAGGGCATCGACAACTTGCTCAAAACTAACGTCTTGATGGGCATAGGCGTCTAGAGCCGTCTGTTTTACCTGGGCTAATAACTGCTGGAAGGTGAGATCAGGATTTATCTGGGTGCGGAAGACTAGGTTGTTGACGAAGAGGCCAATGAGATTTTGGATTTCGTTGCGATCGCGATTGGTCACCGTTGACCCAACTAAAATATCGGCTTGTCCCGAATATCGATATAGCAGCACCTCAAAGGCCGCTAGTAGCGTCATAAATAGCGTTGCTTGGTGCTGTTGGGCCAGTCTGGATAAGCCTGCTGACAGCGGTTGGGATAGGTCAAAGCTGCACCGGGCACCTTGAAATGTCTGGACTGCAGGACGAGGATGATCCGTTGGTAGCTGCAACAGCGTAGGTGGGCTGGCCAGCTGTGTGAGCCAGTAATCCAGCTGTGTATCTAATTGCTGCGTTTGCTGATCCTGTTGCCATACGGCATAGTCCGCATACTGGATCGGTAAGGCGGGTAGCGGCGAAGGTTGTGCTTGTGAAAATGCCTGATATAGCAGGGCAATCTCTTTCATTAGCACCCGCAAAGACCAGTAGTCGGCCACAATGTGGTGAATGCTGAGGGCCAAAACATGGTCAGTCTGGCTGAGGTGAAGTAGCTGACAGCGCAGCAGTGGCCCCGTTGCCAGGTCAAAGGGCATTGCTACTAATGCCTGTAGGTAGGGGGTAATGTGTTGCTCAATTTCTCCATCATCTAAGTCAATGATGGGTAGCGGCACAGACTGTTGGGGTTGCATTAACTGGAAAGGTTCACCAGCTTCAGCAATAAACTGAGTGCGAAGAATTTCATGACGGACCACAATCTCATTTAGACAGCGCTGGAGCAGATTTACCTGGAGGGAACCCTGGAGCCGTAGAGCGGCCGAAATTGAGTAAACTGTTTGCCCTGGCTGGAGCTGATCAATAAACCAGAGACGCTGCTGGGCAAAGGACAGCGGGAATTTTTGAGCCGTGCGCGTCTGTTGACTACCGTTTTGTTTCTTAGCGAGCAGCTTTGCTAGTAGCTGACGCTTTTGTTCAGGAGATAGATGGGTGAGATCAGGAGAATTGATAGAACTCATTGGGATACCTCCTGATGGTTTAACAGCTGCGCTAATAAATCATCAACGTCAGTGTCCGATAGGTCGTCAACGTTGGGTGTCTGGGTTTCCCTAGAGACAGGCTGAATCACGTCCTGTTGAGGAGAAGTGGAAGAAGACTCCTGAGCCTCTAATACCATTTGGGCTTGGAGAGCCGGTGTTAGGGCATTAAATAGTTGGGCAATGGTCAGCTCTGTAGAAAAGGCTTGCTGCAGCTGTGATAGTAGCTGCATTGCCGTGAGAGAATTACCGCCCGCTTCAAAAAAGTTGTCGTTGAGGCCAATTTTCTCAGTCTCTAAAAGCGTTTGCCAAAGTTCGACAATGGTGGTCTCGACGGGGGTGGTGGGTGCAACATAGTCTGCGGTGGAGCCCAGCATTGGCATCGGTAAGGCGCGCCTGTCTACTTTGCCATTGGCGGTGAGTGGAATGGCCTCTAATAGCTGATAGCGGGTGGGCACCATATAGCTGGGTAATGTGGCGCTCAGGTGCTTTCTCAGGGTGTCGGTGATAGAGACATTGCCAGGTGAGCTGCTAACGGCCATCCATTGCTGAGACCATGCTGGATCAATGGCTCCGCCCACTAGACCATGGAGAGGATGATGGTGCTCACTGAGACTGAGAATCTGTTGTAATACTTCGCTGTTAAACCCACCCACAGGACATAAACCCAGGTCAAAATCAGCCGCTGTCTCCATCAATAACTGCCCCATATAGCCGGTTTCGATCAGGCAAAAATCTCGGGCTTTGTCACCGTAAATTGGCTCAATGACCTGCATTTGGGCGATTAGAAATAGGCTAAAACCACTGTCATTGTGGAGCTGGTGGTGGGGACCATACAGGGCTGCGGTGAGCGACACCGATGATTGATCGACAGCTAGCTTCACTAGGCGATGGTCTATGGGGTGGTAGTAGTACCAACCGGCGGATAGATTGGTGACTTTTTCTGCTTTGATATGCAGGTAAGCTTGGATAGGATAGAGACTACCGGCAGAGGCGTAGCGATATTTAGGCAGAGGAGCTGTGGGGAAAGACTGAGCCCGTAAGCCCGACAAAAATTCACTAAACGTCTCTAAGGCAATCGGATTTTCGAGAAACTGACGGTGGCTCTGTCGGTGTATGAAATCTTCTGTTGTTTGCTGCTTTGATGGGGGTAGATCAATGGTTTCTTCTTCGGGGGCAATCCCACGAATCCCCAGCTGCTGTTGCTTAAACTCTAACTTCGCCAGCGGCTGATTTAAGGTACTGGTGCTACCAATCTTTGGTACTACATAGGCCACTAGCTCAGGGGGAGTCCCCACTGCATTGACCACCGCTGTCTCAATGGCTGGGTAGCGTTGCAGAGCAGTTTCAATTTCCCCTAGCTCAATACGGTAGCCGTTGACTTTAACCTGAAAATCTTCTCGACCGAGAAATTCTAAATTGCCATCGGGCAGGTAGCGACCCAAATCACCAGTCTTATAAAGACGAGATCCTTCCGTGGCACCGCCCACCTGATCTTTCGAGGTTTCAAATGGATTTTCAAT
>JBCCAQ010000055.1:0-21032 GCA_039814735.1 Cyanobacteria bacterium P01_A01_bin.15 | reverse complement strand
GGGCGCAAGCCTGTCATGGCTGCGCCAATGCCCATGCCGGTAAAGCTGTTTTCGGCAATGGGCGTATCGAGAACACGGAGTTCGCCGTACTTGTCATATAGGTCTTTGGTGACTTTATAGGAGCCGCCGTACTGACCGACGTCTTCACCCATAACCATGACGGTTTGGTCTCGGGACATTTCTTCGTCGATAGCTTCGCGAAGGGCGTCGAATAAGAAGGTTTGTGCCATTGTTGAGAGATTGAAGTGGATTAGCTGGGTTTGGCTTCGGCTACGCTCAGCCACCAGGACGTGTCGATTGGCGCTAGGCGAGTTGCCTGAGTTCGAGCGACAAGCCTGCGCTCGAACCTTTGAGCGGAGTCGAAGGAGGGATTAGTCTTCGGCGAAAATGTACGTGTAGAGGTCAGCGAGGTTGGGGTCGGATGAGCAGGTTCATTACCTGCTGCGGGTGCTGCGCTTAAAACCAGGTGCCCTCTTTGTTGTGCAAGATGGGCAAGGGCAGCGATGGCAGAGCCAGCTGACAGAAGTCCCAGGCCAGGCTCGGATTCTCTCTGCCCTGGTTCCACCGATGCGGCCAGCACCGCTGGAACTGGCGGCGGCACTGCCCAAAACGGGCTTTGATGATGTGGTGCGTCAAGCTACCGAGCTTGGGGTAACCCATGTGCAGCCCCTGCTTAGTGAGCGAACTATCCTCAAGCCAAGCCCTAAAAAGCTGATGCGCTGGCAGCGTATTGCCCAGGAGGCATCGGAACAGTGTGAGCGGGGGTATGTGCCTGGTATAGCGCCTCCCATGCCGTTTATGGATTGGATCAGTGGGGAGCCGGTACCGGCTGGGAACTATCTCTGTGTTGCTAGGGTCAATGCACCTGGGCTATTAACGAGTGTACAGGCACTTTTGAGCGATTCTCCTCAGCAATCAATTCGGGTGGTGATTGGTCCGGAAGGGGGCTGGACTCCTGGGGAAATCTCGGTTGCGATCGCCCATGGATATCAAGAAACTTCTCTTGGCTCCGGGATATTACGTGCAACAACAGCCTCGCTGACCGCTTTAGCTGCTATCGCATTGGTTAGGGAGCAGTTGATATAAACAAATCTCGCGTATTTGTTCGGATGGCTGATCAATTTGATCTTAGTTATTTTTTAAGAAATCCAGATTCAACAGGTTTTATCAGTTTACCTGCTCTTTGGATATGGGGTTTAGTGTTTATCCATTTATCATATGCAAAGTTTAGCGAATAAGGACCACGTATTTTCAGGGTTTCATGCCCTGTCAGAACCGATTCGTATTCAAGTGTTAGAGCTTTTACGAGAAGGAGAGTTTTGTGTTGGCGATATGTGTGAGCGGCTTAGTATTGCCCAGTCTAAACTCTCTTTTCATCTCAAAACTTTAAAACAGGCCGGTCTTGTGACCGCTCGCCAGCAGGGACGTTGGATGTACTATCGCCTTAATCCTGAGCAGTTTAACGTTTTGGAGACCTATCTTTCCAACTATTAGCTCACGACTGCTAAGCCTTCAGCAGATGTCAACAATCAATTAAATACTGGTAGACCCAACAATCTGTTGCCCTAGCCGACTTTTTTGATTGATAAACCGCATTGTCCCCTGGGACGGTGCGGTTTTGCTGTATCACCACAGTCTGGCCATGGTCAATCATCATCCATCAGCCCAGGGTGCGATCGCGCGTGTAGATTTCTGCAACCTGGCATTTCTGATTAGGGAAACTGAGTCAGCTCGTTTACCCGATGAACTATCGGGTCATCGCCTTTACCGTTGAGCTAATGAGACCGGATAAAACCCTTGGATGACGGTCTATTGCAAAAGTAGACCTCCTACAGCTGAAACTTGTGGGAGACAACCGCTTTTGTCACAACGCCTAATGTCGATACAACGGCTTCAGCTGTCTTTTGAATACCTCAAGAGGATAAGATGAAAAGACTGTTTACAGCTATCCTAATAACTACTAGCCTAATGGTTTTACACCACGCCACCCATCCTAAAACAGCAGGTGGCATCTTATCGGAGATAAACCCTTCCAGTATCTCTTTCCCATAGGCAGACGGCTGTAAACTAAAAAACTGCCGGTGCTGATTTGGAGGATAAACCGAGCTGTTGAGATGTGCAGTATGCCAACACTTGACAGATAAAGTCATCCCGAGGATCGCCAACGCCCAAAAGCCATGGGTCACAGGCGTCATTTTTAAAAGACCCATGACGGCTCTATAATCTCATCTCCCTGGGGAAAGCCTTGTTTATCGCTGATACTTTCCTAATCTGCGATCGCAGTAACGCCACAGGCGAATACTCCAATACACGATCGTGACGATTACTAAAGCCGTACTTAACCAGTGTAGCCACAGCCAGTGAACCCCCAGGCGGGTTAGGGCACATAGGGCAATATCATCAACAAAGTTTAGTAGCACAAACAGGCTCTTGTGGAGCAGGCCGCTTAAGCTATCTAGCTGTATGCTATCAAACTCCATTTCGGGGATGGCATCACTCTACAAAACCTGCTAGCAATAGCCATCGACTAAACCGGCCAAGCTAGTCGTCAGGCGGGTCTAACCGGACTGCAGCAACGGCTCCCCCAATCACACATAAACAAATTGAGTGGAATCGTTTAGGTTAAGGCTAGCGGCATTGACCCCTTCAACTAAACCAATCAGGTCATTGGCAAATTGAATACCGGCTCCTAGGGTGCCATCAATGGTTACAGTGCTAATGGAGTAAGACAGGGCACTGCCCACCAGCTGGATTGTGTCAGCCAGGTTGTCTAGAGGATCAGCCAGGTCAAAGTCTCTAATAAGTGCGTAGTCAGTATTGCCAAGGTTGTTATAGAAAACGCGATCTCCCTCACCTAGGACAAACACATCTTGATCCTCACGGCTGCCGCTAAGCAAGCTATCGCGCTCGCCATTCCCCTGGCCCCGATAGCTGCTGCCATTTAGGTAGTCATTCCCCAGACCACCATCTAGCTCGTCGTTGCCAGTACCCCCCACCAGGCGGTCGTTGCCGCCAAGACCGTGCAGGTTATCTTGGCCTCTCATCCCGACAAGGCTGTTGTCAAAATTGTCGCCGATCAGAAAATCATTACCATCACCTGTGACCATATTTTCAACGTTGGCAACTGTGGTCATCACCCCGTCAATCATGGCCATTCCGGTTTGCAAATGGACAAACGTACTGGTCTCAACGGCGGCAGCATTGAGGGTATCCACACCACTATCACCATCTATAAAGGTACTGTGGCCAAACTGCCCAGCATAGTCAGAATACTCTTCGGTGAAGATAAACGTGTCATCTAGGGAAGCGGTCTGACCGTGAAAGGTGATGTTGATATCATCAACGGTGACGGGAGAAGTGATGCTGCTATCGATATCAAATAGCTCGATTTCCCAGGTGCCAGCGGTGTTTTCACCCCAGAAAGCGTTGGAGTAAAACTGCCAGTGGCTGGTACCTAGACCACCAGCGGCTGAATTAGTATTTTCACCGCTGTTGTCGAGCAAGACGCTGACGGTGCCATCGGGGGAAATTAGGCGTACTGACAGGTCGCCGAGATCGTCCCATCGAGTAAAGCGAATGTCTACTTCAACATGCTCAACTTTGAGGGCCGTGTCGACAGACCGACTCAAGGTTGTGCCCAGCTCTTCTACCGTAAGGGATGCCTCCAATAGGTCGGTTGAGACGGTCACTGTATTCTCGCTCGTTTGGGGAACCGTAGACCATGTCTCAGCTAAACGCACAGCCGCTGTGGCATCGACTAAGCCAAAGCCATAGTCATTGGAGAAGTGGAGACCGCCGCCGTTCCAGTTGGTGGCTCCGTTAAAGTCCCAGGCGTACTCTTCAAAGCGAGTGGCACCCTGGCCCACATCAGTACCTACATGCCGAGCTGAATAGACAAGAATTTCTTGCACATCGCGCCAGCCGAGGTTGGGATTGGCTTCTAGCATCAGTGCTACCACACCAGACACCATGGGTGCCGAGGCAGATGTGCCACTAAACGTGCTTGTAAAATCAAAAGGGGTATACCCAACCCCCCCAACCCGATCTGTTGTGACTACTTCACCGGGGGTGCCAAACGCTGTCACCAAAACAGACGCGCCATGGGTGCTGTAGTCAGAGACAAACCCGTCTTGATCAACGGCAGCAACGGAGATTGTTCGCGGGTTAGCATTCCAGGATGAGACGTTGCTATCTTGGTTGAAGATGCGATCGTTCCCCGCCGATTTGACCAAAATAGTACCCAGGCCGTCCCTGCCAAAAATAGCGGCATTATCAATCGCCTCGTTGAGACTGCTGAGATCCAGACGCTGGTCAAAAAAGACATCCGGACTATTGCCAATACTCATGTTGACAATATCAGCTGAGTGGTCCAGCCCATCTACGCTGGAGAGACCCGATGCGTTGTTGATGGCATCGCTAAGCTCTTCAAAGAAGATGGCGCGAAAGCCAAAGATAGTCGCGCCATGGGCAACACCAACGCCGCCGATATCGTTCCCTGCGGTTGCACCAATGATGCCAGCGACAGCGGTGCCGTGGTTGTCGTCAATGTTAAAGCCGTCAGCATTGGTGTCGCCACCGGTAAAATCCCAATCTTTAGGGGTTGAATAGTTTGCAACTAGGTCGGGATGCTCCCTTTGAACGCCGTCATCGATGATAGCAACGTCAACGCCAGCACCTGTATAATCGTCCCAAACATCAACAACATTGAGATCCAGCAGGCCGAGGACGTTGTTCTGAAGATGCCATTGCTCTAAAAAAAGAGGATCTGACAGAAACTGATCCATGGAGAATATCTCGCCTCGAGTGGGTACGGTAGAGCGCAGCTCTGGGCTGCTTTGCTATCTGTAGTTGAATTGTAGGGTGATATCTCAGCAAATCTACGTAGGCTTCACGACAAGGAGATGGGCGGTTACCGCCAACTGGGCTGTAGGTTTCTGCAAGGGTGCGATCGCGCAGCGCTGACTTGTTAGTTCGCGTCTACCTCGCCAACGATAAAAAACGACAAGACGGGTGCCGCGTCTATTTCTGCAATTTGCTTTATCAAAAGCGCTGTTTGATGTTGCCAATAGCCTCGGTGAAAGAAGGTTGGGCGATTTTTAGTATGGGGATGAGGCAAGTTTGCTTGTTCCCACGGTAGGTGACGCTATGAAATATCAGCTTTTGCCACTGCTAGACTCCCTTGATAGGATGGCCCCTGGTCCCGGGCGGCTATATCTTTTGCTGAGGGCTGTGGGGGGCTTGCGATCGCAAGCCTCGTCCAAATTGCAGTAGTGTTACTGGTTGATAGGCGGAGCAATACGGTCAAACAGGCTAAACGACCGGGCCACCATGCCCAGCAGCCTGCTGTTGCCCTTGCTGAGCGATCCGTCGCTATTGACTCAGGGCAGCCCTAGGGTTGCTGGGTCGCAATTCCCAACCGCACCCCATCCAAATCCCGAATCCGATCCATCGCCGCCACCACCTGTCCATGGGGGGTGGCGGCATCCGCCCGCACCGTCACCATCGCAGGCTGGCCGGGTATAAGTACCGCCCGCACATCTGCCGGCAGTGCCTCTAGGGTGACCGGCTGGTCCCCTAGAAACAAGCTTCCATCGGCCGTAATCGTCAGCGTCAGTGCCGCCTCATCCTGACTGACCGCCGTCGTCGCTGTGGGTAAGTTAACCGGAAACCCCTCCGCCCGTGTCAGATACAGCGTCGACAGGATAAAAAATGCCAGCACCGCAAACACCACATCGATCATTGGCACAATGTTGATGGTTAAACGAGACTCTTCATCAGGGGGTAGCTGCATCGGGGGAGGTGGGCATGGCCCGGTAAGGGGAATCAAGTATCGGCATGCTTTTAAGCCACATCGAAGCAAAATACTATCATGCGTCCTCGACGCTTCCAATATTTTTTATCTTCAGGCATGACCCTCAACGCTTCAGCCTCCGATTTGAGAATAAACTGCAGCTCCCCCGGTATCACATGACAATCAATAAACTCCCAAGACCGATCAATACCTGCTGTCTGCTCCGCCTCAAACTTTGTTAATAGTTCACCGCATTGGACCACACCTTGATGACGCAGCATTGCCTGCTCCCATGTCGCTGCATAATCAGGGCGTTTCTCGCTAGTTACACCCAGACAGGTGGTTTGGAAAAATTTTGGCTGCGCAGCACCGCCATAATTAAACCCTAGAAATACGGTTATCACCTTAAACTTGCCTGCCAAATCTTGGGCTACTAGCAAGTTATCGCCGTTGTTTATAAACGTCCGCAGCGAGAGATATTGCCATTGGTCTGGGTGGAAAGATAACCGATAATACGGTCGGGTTTATTGCCTGCTTTGCCACAGAATCAATAGCTGACAGCTACATTATCTCACTAGAGGATCTGGAGTCTTTGGCTACTCAACAGCAGGAAAAATGTGTGGTTGTTGTGACGGTGTCTAGCTTGTTGTGAGGTCAGTATCCTCTTCAGTAGCAAGGGCGTTGCCCACCCTACTTTTGAAAATGCGGGAGGCGATGCGAGGCATCCCAACTTAACCCAAGACCGACCGTAGCTGCTCCTTTGCTGCTTCTAAGGCCTCTGGCAGCTTTGACGCGTCGCGACCGCCTGCCTGGGCAAAGTTGGGCCGACCGCCGCCGCCGCCGCCGGTCAGCTTGGCAATGCCGCCGATAAACTGTCCGGCCTTCAGCCCTTTGCCGATCACAGGCTGGCTAAATGCCGCCACCAGACTCACCTTGCCCTCAGCCGGAATCGACCCCAGCACCACCGCACCATCGCCGAGCTTTTGCAGCAGCCGCTCAGCGGCTGTTTTTAGCGAGTCAGCATCCACCGCTGCCATATTGGCGACGATTACCTGAAACTCACCCATGGTCTCGGCCTGGCCTAGCAGCTGGTCAGACTTGAGCAGCGCCAGCTCCGACTTGAGAGCGTCCAGGTTTTTCTGGGTGGTTTTGAGGTCGCTTTGCAGATTGGTGATGCGGTCCACTAGCTCCTCGGGTTTTGCTTTAAATCGGTCGCTGAGGTCTTTGACAATCTGGTCGCGAACGTTTAAGTACTCCAGCACCGCCGGTCCGGCGACGGCTTCAATCCGCCGGACGCCTGCGGCAATACCGGACTCGCCAATAATCTTAAAGACGCCGATTTCGGCGGTGTTGCCCACATGGGTGCCGCCGCACAGCTCCATGGATACTCCAGGGAAGTCGATTACCCGGACCTCATCGCCATATTTTTCGCCAAACATTGCGATCGCACCCTTGGCCTTAGCATCCTCAATGGACATCACCGCCACATCGGCCCCGTGGGCTTCCGCAATCCAGGTATTTACCTGGGCTTCCACCTGCTGCACCTCCGCCGGGCTTAGCGCCCGAGGACAGTTAAAGTCAAACCGCAGCCGGTCAAAGCTCACCAGCGACCCCGCCTGGGAAATGCTGTCATCCACCAGTTTTTTGAGGGCCGCCTGGAGCAGGTGGGTGGCACTGTGGTTGGCCTGGGCACGACGGCGACAGGCCCGATCGAGCTGGGCGCTGACGCTAGCGCCAACGGTGAGGGTGCCGCGCTCCACCCGACCCACATGAACAAACAGGTTATTGTCCTTTTGCACATCGTCAATCCGCACCACCAGGGTATCGCCAGAGAGAAAACCCCGGTCGCCAATTTGACCACCGGACTCGGCGTAGAAAGGGGTTTGGTCTAGCACCAGCTGCACATCAGTACCGGCTTCAGCGGTATCAACGGTTTCGCCATTGACCAAAATCGCCTTCACCATGCTCTCGCTGGTGACATCGATGTAGCCCAGGAAGCTAGTGGAGTCGAGACCCAGCTGCCCAAGACCGCCCTGGGCCAACAGGTCAATGGTTTCATGGGCGCTCTTAGACTGCTCCCGTTGGACGCTCATGGCGGTTTCAAACCCGGCCACATCCACCGTTAGACCGTTTTCTTCTGCAATCTCCTGGGTGAGCTCCAGGGGGAATCCAAAGGTGTCGTACAGCTTAAAGGCCTCATCCCCAGAAATCTGTTTGGGTTGGCGCTCTAGAATCTCCGCCAGCAGCTTTTCGCCCCGCTCCAGGGTCTTAAGAAACTGGGATTCTTCCCGTTCTAGTTCGGCCTTAATGACGCTTTCTCGCTGCCGCAGATCGGGATAGGCCGACTCGCAAAGGGTAATGGCGCTTTCCGCCACCTGATTAATAAAGGCCCCTTCGATACCCAACAGCCGACCGTGGCGCACCACCCGGCGGATCAGCCGTCGCAAAATGTAGCCTCGACCCACATTGGAGGCGGTAATACCGTCGGAAATCATGTGGGCCACGGACCGCACATGGTCGCCAATGACCTTGAGTGAGACTTTTGCGCCCTCGTCAATGGCAAAATAGTCCACACCGGCAATCTCGGCCGCCGTTTTAATAATGGGAAAAATTAAATCTGTTTCGTAGTTGTTGGGTTTAGCCTGCAAAATTTGGGCCATGCGCTCTAGCCCCATGCCGGTGTCGATGTTTTGGGCCTGGAGCGGTGTCAGGTTGCCATCGGCATCCCGGTTGTATTGCATAAACACCAGGTTGTAAAACTCAATAAACCGGGTGTCATCCTCTAGATCAATATTGTCGTCGCCCCGCTCTGGGTGGAAGTCGTAGTAGATTTCAGAGCAGGGGCCACAGGGACCGGTGGGTCCAGAGGTCCAGAAATTGTCTTCTTCATCCATGCGGATGATGCGCTTTTTGGGCACCCCCACCTGGTCACGCCAGATGGCAAAGGCGTCGTCATCTTCACGAAAAACGCTGACTATCAGGTTTTTGGGGTCTAGCTTAAACACCGTTGTCGATAGCTCCCAGGCCCAGGCCACGGCCTGCTCTTTAAAGTAGTCACCAAAGCTAAAATTGCCCAGCATTTCAAAGAACGTGTGGTGGCGCGCGGTCCGACCCACATTCTCAATGTCGTTGGTGCGAATACATTTCTGGGAGGTGGTGGCGCGGGGCACCGGTGCTTTGCGCTGACCTAGAAAAATTGGCTTAAAGGGCAGCATGCCAGCAATGGTCAGCAAAACCGTTGGGTCCTCAGGCACCAGCGACGCACTGGGTAAAATCGCGTGGCCTTTGTCTTTATAAAATTCAAGAAAAGCCTGGCGAATGCCAGCGCCGGTGGTGACTGATTTTTCTAACCCAGGCTTTGACGTAGACATTTTTTGCAGGCGCGCTTGGCGGACTTAGGTTGGCGGATGGGCTAATTATTGACTGGGAATAGGAAAGCGCTTTGAGCCGTAAGGGTTTGGCTGCTGGAGGTCCCATAGCTTAAGGACCATTACATCAAAGGCTACTTTGATGTTTTAGAGCGCAGACTTCAAGAAAAAACTAGCCACGTCAGGTCTTACCATTCTGACCGATGTTGCATCAAGTTTGATGAAACGGCAACGGTTTTGTTAGGTATTCATAAATTAAGGGGGGTATTCTGCAGAACCAGGGATCACACCCCCGCCGACTGCAGGTGCTGCTCGATCAGCTCGCAGCATTCCTCGACCGGACGGCGCTCTGCCATGGCATCAATCAGGGCACCGTAGGCGTCGGGCTGCTTTTCGATTAGGGTTTTGGCCTGTAGCATTGACCAGCGCTGTTTGAGGGGTACCTCCGCCAGGGGACGGTTTATTTGCTGCCACAGCAGGTTGAGCTTGAGCCGGTCGTCGCGACCTCCCTGGGCGCTACCGTAGGTAAGTTCTTCGGCGGCGATACCTGCCATCCAAACGGTGCAGTAGCGGTCGATTTGCTGCTGGCTGATTTTACCGACTTCCACCGCTTGATCAATGTCATCGGTTTTAAAGATGACGCCGCCGCTGCCCCCCACTCCAATTTTCAGGGTTTCCCAGGCGGTCAGGGTGTAGTTGTCGATGGGAATACCCAGCAGATAGGCGGCCAAAAAGTGGCCCGCCTCGTGGCGGACGATGCGATCGCAATATTCCGGCGATCGCTGGGATAGCCAATCCACCAGCAGCGTCCCGCCGCGCCCCTGCCAGCCTAGCTGGTCAAGGCTGACCAACCCGAGCAAAGCGGCCGTCACCGTCGCCAGCCCTTCCGGCGAAATTGACAGTAGCGGACCTAACAAAATTAGCATCGTCACCGAAAAAACTGAGATGGCGATGATATTCAGGGTAATTGGGCTCATGGATTGGCAGATGTGAGGGTGGGTGCAATAAAGCAATTAACAGTTGCGATCGCCCACGGTGCCATCGGGGAGTACCGTATCACAGACAATCGCTTCGGACCAGGTGGCCCCTCGCAGATTGGCCCCCTTGAGGTTGGCCCCGCGCCAGTCAGCCTTACCGATGATCGCCGCTGTCAGTTCTACGTCCTGTAGGTTTGCCCCCTGCAGATTGGCCCCGTCGATGTTGGCCTGGGTGAGTATGGCCCCGGTGAGATTGGCATTGCTCAAGTTGGCTTGCTGCAGCCGAGCGCCGTTCATCATCGCCCCTGAGAGGTTGGTTTCACTCAGATCGGCCTCCCTGAGCTCAGCTAGCATCAGGTTAGCCTCCTGCAAATTGCTGTGACTCAAATCTGCATCCGTGAGTTCTGCAATTTTGAGATTGCTCTGGGAAAAATTTTGCCCTGATAGATTGGCCTCAGTGAGGATGCAGACAGGACAGTCGCCTAGCTCTAGCAACATGTCCACGTCATCTTGTATATAGGCCCAGCTAGGTGTTGCAAAGCTGACTATGCCAAGTAGGACTAAGGCTACTGTGCCAAGGCCCACCATCAACGATTTTACGTTCATCCTATTTCCAAATGTGATTATTGGACTGATCGGTGTTGTCAATCCTAGCTATTCCATCCTAAGAGCTGACGGTCACCTCAGCCAGCACCCTTGCAAATGTCTGTAAAATCGGCTGCTTGGTCTTTAATCCCGACACGGCATTTTATTGGAGCCTCAAAATTTTATGGGCCCTTTGGATAAATCTAAGTAAAATTGAGTACAGCCATCGCTCTGCGTGCCTGTATGGGTATCGGTTAGGATATCGCTACGGAGTGCCTCTACTTTCAAATAAAAATTTGTAGTATTAGGTTTTCTGTAATGACAGGGATTAGGCAGCAGCTTGTCCTTATCTACATGATATTGGGCACGGTCATCATTTCGATGTTTGTCCCCATTGACTGGCAAACCCAGGCTAAGATCCTGCGCGACTGTATTTTAATTGCCTGGACGGTGGGTATTGTTAATTTTGCCTACTTGGGGGGTGGTCTCAATCGACTGCTGGGTATCCGTCCTCGCAACCCGTTTGGTCTGTTTGGCATTGTGTTTTCACCGTTTCTCCACCGCAATGCCAGTCATTTGATTGCCAACACGCTGCCCTTTGCCATTTTGGGTTGGCTGGTGTTGCTCCAGGGGACAGGTAGTTTTTATCCCTTGAGCGTGGTGATTCTGTTGGTTAGCGGTTTGGGTACCTGGCTGATAGGACGGCCAACGATTCACCTCGGTGCTAGCGGTCTGATTTTTGGGTATTTAGGCTATTTGATTGCCCGCGGCTATCTAGAAGTGACCCTGATGACCCTGGGGTTAGCATTTGTTGTGATGTTGCTCTATGGCGATCAGGTTTGGACTATGCTGCCTGACTCAGAGGAAACGGCCCTGTCGTGGGAAGGGCACATGTTTGGTTTTTTGGGTGGGGTGCTAGCCGCTTATAATCCTGTTTTGTTGGAGCAAGTAGGCAACTGGTTGACCAGTCTGTAGCTATGCCAACATGTCAACTGGCATAGCTACAGACTGGTTGTTGCTTGAGACTGGTTTAATCAAAACTGTCCGTGCATTAGTTTGTCTCTCAAAATAGTTAATAAGGGGATCCATCATGAAAACTGTTGCCATTGCGAGCACAATTTTTTCTCTCATTGCCAGTCCAGTGTTGGCCCAAACTATAGACACTGATACAGCTTCATCTGTTCTCGTGGCCCAGGCAGATCAATCTTTAGACACGGTGATTCGCAGCGATGACACCCTGTATTTAGATCCAGATCAAACCCATGATTACAATCTGGTATTGGAGAACCGAACTACCGTAGACGATCGCTTTTTGCCGGAGGGCAGTATTATCCGAGGGCAGTTTGAGCCCGTAGACGGAGGGTTGCGCTATGTGGCTAACTCTGCGGAAGTAGGGGACCGTATTTTTGATCTGGATGCGGTATCTGAAACCCTCACTGACCAAAAAGATCCGCGCCAAACCGGTACGGGCGACATCATTGAAGATGCGGCCATCGGAGCAACGGGCGGTCTCATTATTGGTGAGGTGCTGGGGGATGTTGACTTTCTAGAGATTTTAGGCGGTGCGGCAGCGGGTGTCATTGTTGGTAATGTGACCGCCCAGAGCGTTGTGGTGATTGAGCCGGACCAGTCAATTTTGCTTTTTCAAGATTAGCTAAGGCCGGGGCCGCTATCTGTTTTCAAGTAAGCATAAATCAAGGCTTCAGCGCGCACATCCATGCCGCTGGAGCTTTTTATTTCTTATTCCGAGCCAGAACCCCCTATCTGTTGGGAGCGCTACACTAGTACCCTGGCAGATGGAGCAATCATGCAATGGTCAACAGCTGTGAGTCACTGGTATCAACTTGAAGCCGATGCGGTGGTGCGGCAGGTCAACAGCCACCCAAACAATGGGTTAACAGCCAAGACGGCCCAACAGCGGCTGTTGCGAGACGGCTCGAACGAGCTGATGACAACGGCGGGTAAATCTTTTTGGCAGGTGCTGTGGGAGCAGCTGAGCGCGCCGCTGGTGGTGATGCTGATTGTGGCGTCAATTATCTCGGCGATTGTGGGGGACTTGCGAGATGCGATCGCAATTCTTGCCATTGTAATTTTTAATGCGGTGCTCGGGGTCCGTCAAGAGCGTAAGGCTGAGCAGGCCATGGCAGCCCTGAAAAAGCTGGCCGTGCCAACGGTGCGGGTACGGCGCGACGCCCAGGTGCAGGAATGCTCCATGGAATCTCTGGTGCGGGGCGATCTGGTGCTGTTGGAAGCGGGTAATCTGGTGCCCGCCGATGGCCGACTGGTTGAAACAGCCAATCTGCAGGTCCAAGAAGCGGCGCTGACCGGCGAGTCTGCCCCTGTTGATAAGCGGGCTGCCGCCGTTTTTACCGACGAACAGGTGCTGGGCGACCGTTGCAATATGGTCTACCACAGCACGACCGTCGCCCGCGGTCGCGGCACCTTTGTGGTAACTGAAACCGGCATGGCCACTGAGATTGGCCACATTGCCCGCATGCTGCAGTCGGTCGAAACTGAAGCAACGCCGCTGCAAAAGCGGCTGAGCCAGCTGGGAAAAACGCTGGGGGTGGGGGCCGTGGCCATTGCCCTGGTGATTGCGGGTATTGGTTTAGCCAAGGGAGAATCCCTCCGACAGATGCTGCTGACCGCCGTCAGCGTGGCGGTGGCGGCGGTTCCCGAGGGGCTCCCGGCGGTTGTTACCATTGCCCTGGCCCTAGGGGCGGAGCGCATGCTCAAACGTAACGCCTTGATCCGTCACTTGCCAGCGGTGGAAACCCTGGGCTCGGTGACTGTTATCTGTTCTGATAAGACCGGCACCCTGACGGAAAACCGTATGACGGTTACCGTATTGGATATGTTCGACCAGCAGGTAGAGCTATCGAAGGATACGGCCAGTGGGAGTGCGGCTTTCAATGCGCTGCTGTTGAGCGGAGCCCTGTGTAATGACGCTTCCTTAGACGGTCAAACGGCCATCGGTGACCCTACGGAAACGGCCCTGGTGACCGCCGCTGCCAAGCTGGGGCTGCCCAAATCCAAGCTAGACCAGCTGTGGCCCCGCCTGGCCGAGGTGCCCTTTGACTCCAACCGGAAGCGTATGACCACCTGTCACCGCTGCACTCAGCCGCTGCCGGGGCCACACCAGCCGCTGTGGCAGCAGGTTGTCCCGGGGGATACGACCGCTGTTGTCTTTAGTAAGGGGGCACTCCACAGCCTGCTGGAAATTAGCGATCGCGTCTGGTTTGATGGCTCAGCCCAGCCCCTGACTGAGGCGCTGCGACAGCGCATCGATACGGCCCACGACCGGCTGGCCGATCAGGGGTTGCGGGTACTGGGGCTGGCCTTTCGTCCTGTGGCCACGGTTCCAGACGAGCTAGAGCAGCGGCTGGTGTTTCTTGGCATGATGGGGCTAATCGATCCGGCTCGCCCGGAGGCCAAGACGGCCATTGGGCTGTGCCAAACCGCTGGCATTCAGGTGGTGATGATTACCGGCGACCATCCCCTAACCGCCCAGCACATTGCCCAAGACTTAGGCATTGCCGGTGGCGAACTGCTCACGGGGCAGGCCCTGGGCAAAATGCCGGTCACCAGCCTTGAAACCGCTGTGACCAAAACCGCCGTCTATGCGCGGGTATCCCCTGAAGACAAACTTAGAATTGTTCAATCTCTGCAGCGGGGTGGCCACATTGTTGCCATGACCGGAGACGGGGTAAATGATGCCCCTGCGCTAAAACAGGCAGATATTGGCGTTGCCATGGGAATTACGGGTACTGACGTCGCTAAGGAAGCCGCAGACATTGTGCTGCAGGATGACAACTTTGCATCGATTGTGGCGGCGGTGCGGGAAGGGCGAGTCATCTATGAAAATATTCGCAAGTTTATCAAATACACCCTGGCTGGGAATGTCGGCCAGCTGTGGCTGTTATTTTTGGCTCCTTTTTTAGGGATGCCTATTCCGCTGGTGCCGATCCAAATTTTGTGGATAAACCTGATTGCAGATGGGCTATTGGCCCTTGCCCTGAGCTTTGAACCGGGGGAGCAGCAGGTGATGGAGCGGCCTCCTCACCAACCCAATGAAAATGTGTTTGGGCGAGGTGTGGGGGCGGATATTTTTTGGGTTGGTCTGTTGTTGGGGACGGTGCTGCTGCTGGTTGCCTACGGCTACTGGAGTGACAACAACCCGGCCTGGCAAACAATGGTATTTACGACCCTGGCGTTTTCTCGTATTGCCCTGTCAGAGGCGGTGCGGTCGTCGTCGGAATCCCTGTTCAAGCTGGGTTTATTTTCAAATACGAAGCTGTTGGGGGCCGTGGTGCTGACCTTTAGTCTGCAGCTGCTGGTTGTTTATGTGCCGGTGTTTCAGGGCTTTTTCTCAACGGTGGCGCTAAGTGGGCAAGAGATTGCGATCGCGCTTTTACTAGGTACTATCAGTTTTTGGGCATTGGAGTTAAAAAAGGCTTTTCGTAAAAGATAAGTTGGTGCTGGTGGTTATTTTGGTTGGAAGGGGATTTTCCTTCTTTTGGGTAGGGGGCTTTGGTGATGGGCGGGGTGGGTTGCTCAGGGCTTGCCCCCCTGAAACCCCCTTTTTGTGGGGACCTCAACGTCCCCACGCCCCTCGCACAAGAGGTCGTGGGATGATTGCTAAGGGTGGTTGCACTGCGATCGGCGGCGGGTTACGCTGCTCCGCATTCGCTCCACATCGTAAAAGAGTGGTTATCTCGCGTTTTTCCTCAGCTGGCGATAGCCGTCTGCTGTCGTTGGCGAATATCGTCAAGCTGGGCATCGGGAATGGCGGCAATTAGCTGTTGGGTGTAGGGCTTTTGGGGTGAATTGTAGATGTCTTCGGCTAGGCCAATTTCTTCGATGTGGCCCTGGTTCATTACCATGATGCGATCGCTAACAAATTTCACCACGCTCAGGTCGTGGGAAATAAAAATGTAGGTGAGGTTAAAGTCTTTTTGTAAATCTTTAAGCAGGTTGAGCACCTGGGCCTGCACTGAGACATCTAGGGCTGAGACTGATTCATCACAGATAATAAACTTAGGTTCGCAGGCGAGGGTGCGGGCAATGCAGATCCGCTGACGCTGACCGCCGGAAAACTCATGGGGCATCCGTCGCAGGGCGCTGGCGTCTAACCCCACCCGCTCTAGCAGACTGGCCGCTCGCGTCTGGCGCTCGGCGGCGGTGCCGCCCAGACCGTGGATCCGCATCGGTTCGAGAATGGCGGAGCCGATGGTTTGGCGGGCATCCAGGGAGCCGTAGGGATTTTGAAATACAATCTGCATTTCGCGGCGCAGACGGCGCATATCTTCGGTATTGAGGTCTAAAACGGGCTGGTTGTTAAAAACAACCGACCCCGATGTGGGCTCAATTAGCCTGAGCAAACAGCGACTGAGGGTGGTCTTGCCGCAGCCTGACTCGCCTACTAGACCCAGGGTTTCACCCGGAAACACGTCAAAGCTAACGGCATCGACGGCGCGAAACTCTGTTTTGGCCCCAAAGAATCCTTTGCGAACCGGAAAGGCTTTGGTCAGGTTTTGCACCCGGAGCAGCGGTGCTTGCTCTAGCAGTTCCTGGCGGTGCTGCTGGATTTCATGGGGGCTAACTTCGGCCATCAGGCTGGCCTTTTCGGTCTCTGTGCTAACTTTGGCAACAATTTGCTCACCCGCTGGTCCGTCCTGGATATCCATAAAGTCGCCTACGGTGGGCAATCGGCGCAGCTGCTGGTGCGGTCTGGGGCGACAGTTTAATAGGCCCTGGGTGTAGGGATGCTGCGGTGCGGCAAACAGATCGTACACCGGGGCCACTTCCACCAAATTGCCCTTGTACATGACCGCCACCCGGTCGGCAATCTCGGCGACAACTCCCATGTCGTGGGTGATAAACACGATGGCAGTACCCCGCGAGGTCTGCAGGTCGCGCAGCAGGTCTAAAATGGTGGACTGGATGGTGACATCTAGGGCCGTGGTGGGCTCGTCGGCAATCAGGATAGCCGGGTTGCCAGCCAGGGCGATCGCAATCATCACCCGCTGCTGCTGGCCCCCCGATAGCTGGTGGGGGTAGCGTCCTAAAATCTGGCCAGGTTCGGGCAGCTGAACCTCGTCAAACAACTCGAGCGCTCTGGCTTTGGCCGCTTTTTTATCCAGCTCCTGGTGCAGCTTTAGCGCCTCAATCAGCTGGTCTCCACAGGTATACACCGGATTTAAAGAGGTCAGGGGCTCTTGAAAAATCATTGAAATCAGTCTGCCGCGATACTGGCGGCGGGCTTCGCGCGATAGCTGGAGTAAATCTACTGGCGGCGCGTCTGGCTGGGTGGGGTCACGAAACCAGATTTCACCGGAAAGCTCTGTCTCTGGCGTGAGCAGCCCAATCAGGGCCAGCGATGTGACCGATTTACCCGACCCGGATTCTCCCACTAAACCCAGTGTCTCTCCAGCGGCCAGGGAAAATGAGACAGCTTTCACCGCGCGCACCGGTCCCGACTTGGTGGGAAAGGTGACTGAGAGATTGCGAACATCAAGGATAGGGAGAGACATACGGTTACTGATTTGGCGTGTAGCTAGTTATGACACATCCGTTTCAGCCGTTCTGTTTTGCATGAACCACCATAGATGTATCTTTTTTAGCTGGGATTCCAGCAATACCACTTTTTTATGTTGAGACAATAAAACGTTGACATGTTGTTATGTGTATAAAACTACTCATTCTACTTGCGCATATTCAGGTAATTTAGGCATCTGCGCGCGTAAACGTTTAGGTTTTTTACACACTGTTCCTAAACTCTTTTTCAGATCCTCTTTTGCTAATAGGAGTCCATATGGTCCGTCAAGGCAGCTTTTTCCGGCGACGCTTTCGAAGAATTTTGTCAGCTATTTTTGCCCTCACCCTAACGGTCGTTTTAGTTAACTGCGGTGGCTCCCCAAATACGGAAAGCGATGCTCCGGCCGGAACTGCTGCTCCAGCGGATACCGGGACCCTCGTTTTTGGCTCAGGTGGGCAGCCTGACAATCTGTCCTCCGGCGATGTCACCGACGGCAATTCGCTCTATGTTCAGCTGCAGATTTACAACTATTTGATTGGCAATGAGCCGGGTTCGACTGACCTGGTGCCTGAGCTGGCCACCGAGTGGACTCCTACCGAAGACGGTTTGACCTGGACATTTAATTTGCGTGAGGGGGTGACCTTCCACGACGGCACTGATTTTAACGCTGAGGCGGTGGTGTTTAACGTCAATCGCTGGTGGGATCCTGACTTTGAGTATGGCTTCCGTGACGAGGGTAAGCTGTATGAAATTTGGACCTACCTGTTTGGTGGCTTTAAGGGTGATGAAGCGTCTATTTTGGCTGATGTGCGGGCGGTGGATGATCTGACGGTGGAGTTTGAGCTAGCGGAGCCCTTTGCCGCGTTTCCAGCTGCGATCGCATCCGCCTATTTTGGTATCGCCAGTCCGACGGCGATTCAAGAATCTGGAGCCGACTATGGCACCCCCTCCGGTCTGGTCGTGGGTACCGGTCCCTTTGTGTTTGAAGAATGGCTCAGCGGCGATCGCATCACCCTGTCTAAATTTGACAGCTACTGGCAGGAGGGCCTGCCCAAGGTGGATGAGCTGGTGTTTAGCTTTGTGGAAGACCCGGCGGCTCGCCTGGCCCAGCTGCGGGCGGGGGCGCTTGACTTTACCGTTGACCTCACCCCTGACCAGCTCGCGGAGATCGAGTCGGATGACAATGTAGAAGCGGTGTTTCGACCGTCCTTTAACGTTGGCTTTTTGGCGCTTAACCCCAGCTACGAACCCCTAGCCAACCCAGAGGTGCGTCAGGCCATTGCCCAGGCCATCAATAAACCCGCCATTGTGGAAGCGTTTTGGGGTGATCTGGGGGTGACCGACGGCCACTTTGTGCCGCCCTCCATGGAGGCGTATACCAGCGATGCGGTGGAGGACTACGGCTACGATCCTGATGCGGCTAAGGCTGCGATCGCAGCGGCAGGCTATCCCGATGGCTTTAGCATGGATCTGTGGTACATGCCCGTTAGCCGTCCCTATTTTCCCAACCCCAAACCCATTGCCGAGGCGTTTTCTGCGGAGCTGAGTCAGATTGGCATTACGGTCAATCTGCAAACCAAAGACTGGGCCGCCTATTTAGAAGACCGCAACACCCCGCCAGGGTTTCAATCCTTTATGCTGGGCTGGACCGGTGACTATGGCGACCCCGACAACTTTCTCTATTCTCACTTTGGTCCCGGAGCCACCCAAGACATCGGCAACTATGAAGATCCCGAAATGTTTGAGCTGCTCAGCAAGGCCCGTTCCTCCACCGAGGTTGCCGAGCGAGAAAAGCTTTACCAAGATGTAGATGCCATGCTGTTTGAAAAGGCGTTGCGGATTCCCATTGTTCACTCCCAGCCGCTGCTGGCCCAGCGCGCTGGGCTAGGCGGTTGGAGCCCCAGTCCCCTGGGCAATGAACCCTTCCCTGAGGTAGAAAAATCCTAGCTGTTTTTTGTTGTCGGTTTAGCCCTTTAAATTCCTCCTTTTATGCAGGGGAGGTGCCGCAGGCGGAGGGGTTTTTCGACCGCTTGCGTTAGTTATCTAAACCCCTCCCTGATGGTTCCCCTTGTCAAGGCTAGGGTGTTAACACATCCCTGAAAGGGGCTTAAAATCCTGTATTACCCCCCTCAATCCCCCCTTGCCAAGGGGGAGTTAGAGGGGGTGAGGCAATTGCGAACGCTAGTTTTCAGTACTTGTGTATACACGGTAGCCTTGTCAAGGGAAAACAACTGCCATGCAAGGGGAACCGTATTCTTTATTCCAAAAGGTGTCCCGTGGGTAGATATATCCTCAAACGTTTGCTTCAGCTAGTTCCCGTACTGCTGGGTATTTCTCTTCTAGTCTTTGCCTTTTTACACCTGATCCCCGGCGATCCGGCCCTGACGCTGCTGGGCGACCGGGCTACCCCCGATCAGGTCGCTGTCCTGCGAGAACGCATGGGGTTAAACGAGCCGCTGCCGCTCCAGTATCTGTCTTTTGTGGGCAGTCTCATCTCATTTGACCTGGGGGAGAGTATTTTTACCGGTATCCCCATTTGGAGCGAGATCCAGCTGCGGTGGCCCGCCACCTTTGAGCTGTCTGCCACCGCCATGCTGATTGCGCTGGTGGTGGGTATCCCGGCTGGGGTAATTGCCGCTGTTCGCAAAAACAGCTGGATCGACAATCTCACCATGAGTGGTTCTTTGCTAGGGGTGTCGATGCCGGTGTACTGGTTAGGGCTGTTGCTGGTGTATCTCTTTGCTGTCAACCTACAGTGGCTACCCCCCAGCGGTCGCATTGGCATTGATGCGGGCTATGAGTTTGAGCCCATTACCGGCTTTTTTATCTTTGATGCCCTAGTGCAGGGAAACTTTGCCGCCCTAAAGGATATTTTGGCCCATCTGGTGCTGCCCGCTGTTACCCTCAGTACCATCCCTTTGGCAATTTTGGCTCGGATTACCCGCAGCGCCATGCTGGAGGTACTCTCCCAAGACTATATTCGCACCGCTCGAGCCAAGGGCCTGTTGGAGCTGTTTGTAATTGGCAAACATGCCCTCAAAAACGCCATGCTGCCGGTGGTGACCATTGTTGGATTAGAATTTGGTACCCTGCTGGGCGGGGCTATTCTCACCGAGACAATTTTCTCCTGGCCTGGGATTGGCAAATGGATTTATGAGGGAATTTTGCAGCGAGACTATCCGGTGGTGCAGGGTGGTGTAGTGTTCTAGTGTTAGGTCCTTTTGAAAGCCCTAAACCTGAGGTTACTAAATCAAGGTCATTGTCATTGTCGATATCACCGAAAGCATGTGAACCTAGCATAATAGGTTCTATCGTAGCCATTTCTTTAGCTAGATAATTACCTTTTCCATCATTAAGGAAAAATGTAGACGTTGCAAACCCTTCACCATTCCCGGTTATAAAAATATCTTGATCCTGATCATTATCTATATCTGCAAATCCAATAGATCCATCTTGTATTTCTGGAAATGTAGTATTTAATATTTCTGAATATACTCCAGATCCATTATTTAAATATAGCTTTGTGAAATTAGAACCAGAGCTTTTCCTACCAGCCAGAAGAAGATCTTGATCCTGATCATCATCTATGTCTGCGAAAGCAACCGAGCCATTATGAATGCTGGTTTCAAAGTCATTATTAATAGATTCAGTAAAGTTTCCATCACCATCATTTAGGTAAAGTAAGGCAACTGGTGGATCAAATGACTTTGTACCTCTGATGAAAATATCAAGATCCTCATCTCCGTCCACATCCACAAAGGTAATTGAACCGC
>JBCCAQ010000025.1:0-31798 GCA_039814735.1 Cyanobacteria bacterium P01_A01_bin.15 | reverse complement strand
GTGATTCTTATGGATGTTTCTCTGTCCCACAGTGTTTACCAGGGGAAACCGGTAGACGGCATTCGCATTACTCAAATGCTAAAAGCAAACAACGCTACGGCCGAGCTACCGATCATTTTGGTAACGGCCCATGCCATGGATGGCGACAGGGAAAACTTTCTCCAGCAAAGTGGTGCTGATGGCTATATCTCAAAGCCCATAGTGGACCATCAAAAGTTTGTTGATGACGTTAAGGCCATGATTGGTGATTAACCCCAACGCTTTGGTTCAAACGGTACAGCACCAACGCCCTACCTCAACCTAAAACAGGGTTAATCATCTCCATAGGCCCATAGTAATCTAAATGTACTATCTACGCCATTAAACAGTCCATTCCTTTGGATAGCAAGCTATCCAAAGGAATGGACTGTTCAGCATTGGAATTTGCAGATAGGGACCCGCGCCTAAAGCCCAGAGAGCACTTCTTGTAGCCCAGGTGTACCAAACATGGCTTCAGTGGCACTCAGCAGACGGTTGCCCCAAAGATTTTCTGCCAAAAATTCCAAATCGGCATAGCGGCTGTCGCGCTCCAGCGCAGCCGTCGCCAACTCGATGGCCGCCGGACGATTGACATTGGCAGCGTAGCGAGCAACGGCAATGGCCAGGGTGGGTTCTGGTTCTTCCTCAGACACGCTTAAGGAGCGTTCCCACTGCTCAATGGCGGGCTCTAGCTCCCCCATTTCATATAGGACCAGACCAATATTGTTAATGGCGGGCCAGAAAAGCTCATCAAAGCTAATGGCGGTTTCGTATTCTTCAATGGCTTCTTGGTAGCGGTTGAGTTTGTAATAGGCATTGCCCAGGTCAAAGTGGGCTCCCGGATTTTCCGGTTCTAGCGCTAATCCGTTCTCCAGGGCGTTTGCCGCCTGGGAATAGTTAGCTTCACTAAAGTAGGCCGAGCCCAGGGTAAACCAAATAATAGCGTCATCACCACTGAGAGCTTTGGCACTTTCTAACGCGGCTACTGCGGCCTCACTATCGCCAACCTGCAGGTGCAGGCTACCCATCAGCGTCAGGATTTGCGGATCGCGGGGGGCAAGTTGGGCGGCCAGTTGAATACGGGCAAGGGCTTCGTCATATTGTTGAAACTGAGCCAGCTGGGCGGCTTCTTGAGCCAGCGTGAGTCCGGTTGCGGTCAGCCGTTCTTCATCGAGGGGTAGGGTGTAGGGCAGCAGGGCCTGGGCGTCTACGGCACGGGCTGTCCAACCACAGCCCAACAGGGCGAGCAGAGCGACAAGGGCAGGACGAGTGAGCCGAAACATGAGCTGATTCATAGGAAGTGGCCGATGGATAAGACTTAAAAAACGGTCAGATGCTTGGCGCGCTCAGTAAGAGCCAGCAGTCCCTCGGAATAAGTGGACTCTTTGGGCAGATGCCTCTGACTTACTTCATTTATTTAGGTTAGTTATCAGTATAGATACACGACCCGTGGGGTTAACTAGCAATTTAATAAATTTAGCTAGGGACGAGGGAACACCTGCTAGAACCTTGTTTCAAATTCTAGAAAAACTCGATTGCGATCGTCAAAGTTGGTTGTGCCCCGAATTGTGAATTCGTCGGTCAGTCGATAGCGTAGGTTAAATTCTGTCGGTGTGCTGTCGGTCAAAATTTTCACCAGGGACAGGGTAACGTTGTTGGTCACATCAAAACCGACTTCAGCGGCCACATCTAGAGAAGAGCCGGTATTGTCTTCATTGGAAAATCGTGACGCCCCCGTGACTGGAAACAGACGAAATTCGCTCAGGTTTAAGGTGCTGCTAATAAAGTCCTGCAGACGGTTTAGCAAGGCCCCGCCAAAGAAATTGATCACGCCCTGGCCCGACTGTAGGGCGGCCACATAGCTGCCGCTCAGCAAACTAATAATTTCTCGTCTAGAACGCGGTGGCGAACTGGAAAGTTCGATCACCGTATCGCTAATATCTGAGACAAACAAGCTTTCTAGCAGGTTACTGGCGGTACCCTGGTAGTTGGCTCGTATACGAATGGTTTCTATGCCTGTTGTCCCTTGAAAGGGATCGATTGAGGTATCAGCAACCTCAGATGATGCAAAGGCGCTGGCTTCGACGACGCTGCCACTTTGCTGAGATTCTGCAATCGATGTCCGCAGCCGCACGTCGAGAAACGGATCGGCGATGCCTCGCTCTGGGACAAACCGGGCAATATTATCGCGACCCGTCAGGCGAAATGTAGTCGTTACAATGTCGATGCGACCCGAGCGCAGCCGAATAGTTCCCTCTGGTTCAATGGCTCGAAACGGCTGCAGCGGACCTGTGATGCGCAGATCACCTTCAGCGACGACATCAAGGAAATTACCTTGTTGAATTCGCAGATTGTCAGCCAGGGTAATTTTGAGGTTTTCAAATCGTGGAATAAATAGTGAAACATCGTCGGTTTCGGTGGCTGGCGTATCCTCTGTATTACCTTCGCCTAAAAATAGGCTGCCGTCGGCCAGTTCTACCACACCCCCTAGCTGGGGACCGCCTAACAGCAGACTGCCACCGACCACCACTTGACCTTTAACACCGCCTCGATAGATACCCCGCAGCTCGAGATCGACATCGTCTAGGGTAACCGTCAGCGCCCCAGTGGGATGGATGGGTAGGGTGGCTGGGGCAGTGTCGCCATCAGCAGTCTCGCCATCAGCAGTCCCCGGTGTATTGGGTTCATCGCTGTCAGGAGTCTCAGCCCCCAGGGCCGCTAGTTCAGCAGCGCTGATCAGGGATGGCAGGCCCAAGGGTAGGCTACCCGCTGCTTGCAGCCGACCGTTGCCATATTTTCCTTGCAGCTCCTGAACAACAATTTGATTGTTTTCAAAAACGACCCGTCCGTTGAAGTCGGTTAGGGGATCGGGGAGAAGTGGCGATCGCAACACCGCTTCTCGAACATTCATCACACCGCTGATGGTGGGATTACTTAAACGACCGCCAATATCCAAAAAGACTCTGCCCTTACCCGACTCCCAAATCACCTGGTTATTTAAGACATTTAGCAAGGCCAATCCTTCGTCCGCCACATCCACCGTTAGGGAAATGCGATCGTCGGCGGGCTGTACCGTCATAAAGTCAAAGGCGTAGGGAATATCGCCAATGACCAGTAGCGGCTCAGGGTTATCGACCTGCACCAGCTCACCTTGGAGCAAAAGGCGAGCATCTTCATATAAAAACAGGCCCCCGGCCTCTTCAATCGGCTGCTCATTGATGCTCCCATTAGCTAAGGTAATGTCTCCCCTCACCGTCGGGTCACCCAGACCGCCGCTAAAGTTAGCCAGGCCATTTAAGCGTCCCTCTAAACCCAGGGGCAGATTAAAAATGTCGCGCACCGCTGCCACTGGCAGCTGATTGGCAACCAGCTGGAGACTAGAACCGTCTGAATCCACCAGGGACAGATTGCCCGCCAGGTTGACAAAAGCCTGCTGTGGATTGCCCTCAGCATCGGCTGGCAGCGCCGTCTCTAAACGCACGGGCTGCAGCACCAGATTGCCATTGGCCAGCTGCCCCTGGGCAATGACTCGATCGGCCACAAAGTCCCGACCCCATGACCATGCCTGGCCCTCAACATCAAACATCACCTGGGGAATCTGCTGTGGGGTGCCGCTGAGGCTGACGGTGGCATCAAACCGCCCGTTGAAATCAGCCAGGGGCGGCAGTGGGCTCTCAGCCTCGGCCAACGCGGCTTGCTCCTGAAGCGATTGGATTTCCGCTAGTCGCCGAATCTGAGCCAGTAACGTGGCCTGGGAGCGGCCAGCGGCCTCGGTTGCTAGAACCCGTGGTACCGCTTCACCGGATGGTGGATTTTCTAACCATACCGGGGCCTGAAACGTCTGGATCAGGTCCTCAAGATCCGTGATGGTCAGGGCCGCAAGCACCTCCCTGACATCGCCATTTTCCACAACAACATTGGCATTGTAGGCCAGGGTATCTAGCTGCACATCGCCATTAAAGCGATAGACACTGGGTTGGGTGTTCCCGGCGATGCAATAGCCTGGCAGTGGCCGGGTATCACTGGCCAGCTGCTGTGAGCAAGCATCAAAAATTAGCTCCCCCTGCTCTACAAAAAATCGTCGATCGCGATAGGCCACCTGGCCCGTTAGCCGTTGAGCATTGAGATACCCCAGCCCTGGCCGCTCAACTAACACCTCTCCCACCAGGGTTTGACGATTGAGATCCACCACCCATTCCCCCTGGGAGGATAGGGTGCCCTGCAGGCCTCCCCCCAGCCGATTTACCACAGGGAGCCCCAGCGCCTGCAGCGGCAAATCCTCCAGGGTGGCCCTTAGCAGGTCTCCCTCGGTGCGGCCAGCGGCTCGGGCTCCCTGCCAGTTCACATCAAAGTCGAAGCTGCGCGGGGTTTGAAAATTAATGGCAATGCCGTCGGTTTGACCGTCGACCATGGGTCCGGCCTGTCCATCTAAATCGACCATTAGTCCGGTTTGGGGCTGATAGCTAACAGGCCCCAACAGCACGGGATCAAAGGCAACTTGATTGACGCCAAACTCCTCTAGGAGAAGGGTGCCATTCAGCTGGGGCGTGCTGGGGGTGCCCACCACACGACCATCAAACGAAGCAAATCCATCCAGGGGTACAGGGGAGGGCAGCAGCGCCAGGGGATAGCGATCGGCGTCGATCTCGACGCTAAATCCACGGATACCCTGGAACTGATTACCCGACAGCTGGGGTGAAATCACCCCTCGGGCCTGGAGCTGGGCACTGCTAACCTGCTCAATCAGCAAGTCCTGACCGGTCCAGGCAAAACGGCTGCTGAGGGGGGTGTCAAACCCCGCTAGCTGGGGCGACAGTCCGGCTAGCCCCGCTGAAAAATTTAAATCGCCCTGCCCCCGCAGGTTTGCTAGGGTCAGCGCATCGGTGCGACCCGCTAGGCTGACGGTGCCGCTGGTGGTGCCGCTTAGCTGGGGGGCAAACTGGCTCAGCCCCAGGGCACTGAGGGTGGCGTTGGTTTGCCAGCTACCGTTGATTAATTCAGCATCACCCCGTACGGATCCATCCGCAAGCTGCAGACTGTAGTCCCCCATGGCCAGAATATTGTCTGGGGAAACCCCCTGAAGCGGTCCCGCTAGGGCAACGTTAGCGTTGAGGCTGCCGGGCAGGTCCCGGTTGAAGGCAGCGCCCAAGGTCTGTAGATCGACGTTGTTGGCAACGACATCGGCCTGCCAGCTATCATCGCCAACGCGACCCTGACCGGTGACGGTGCCCGTACCCACCTGCACCCGCGCTTGGGGAATGATCAGACCACCATCTGCAAAGATCGCTGTGGCCGTCGCTGGATAGAGCTGGTTATTGTAGGCCAGGTTGGGAGCCTGCAGGTCGATCTGGGTTTCTAAGGCGGCTACGGGTCCGGTCAATGTGGCCGTCGCGTCTACCTGCCCGAGGCTAACGGGCAGCTGTTCAACATCGTAAAGGGATGCGATCGCATCCCCCGAGACATCGGTGGCCGTCACCTCAAAATCAAACTCCGGCTGGTCAGCCAGGGTCAACAGGCCGCTGCCCCTTACCTGGCCCCCTAGATCTGGCGTGGCGCTGATCTGGGTAACGGTAATTGTATTGAATAGGTCTTGAATGCGATCGCTTTGCAACACCACATCCGCCGTGAGGTCATTGAGCACAACCCGGTCCACGGTCACCGGCCCCACCGCATCCACGGTGGCATCCAGTTTGGGCTGCAGCATCGGCCCTGTAATGGCCACATCGCTGGTTAGCGCTCCTTCTAGAACAATGGGTAGCTCCACCTCAGACTGGGCTAGCAGCTGTGCGAGGTCCGTCTCCGCTACTCGGGCCGTCAGGTCATAGTCACCGGTCCAGTCGACGGTGCCGGTGGCGGTGGCGTTTAGGGTTTCGTAGCTGCCCTCGGCCCGGTCGAGGGTAATGGTGGTGCCCTTAAACCGAGCGGTGGCATCAATGGCATCAATGGTGGTGCCCCAGGGACCGGTGTCGGCTAAGGACGTTAGCTGTAGCTGCCCGTTGTCAACGCTGCCCGTGCCGTCCACCGTGACCGGCTGCTGGGGTAAAAATGTCACGGTCCACTGGCCGCTGACTCGCCCTGCCGTTGCCGCAATTGGCAAATTTTGCTGGCCCAGCGTGGGTAAAAGAAAGGCTGTTGCCGCTGGGGCGGCCACCCCTTCAGCGCCCACCCCCAGTTTGATCTCTTGCTGCAGGGGCCGATCGTCGCTAGCGTTGGCGGCCACCTTGGGTACGATCGCCCCGGTGATCGTTAGATCGCCGCCGTCGGGGGCAATTGCGATCGCATCAAATTCTATTTGCTGGGCGTTCCGACCGTTTACCTCAATGGGTTCGATCGCCACCGAGCCATCTAACCCCTCAAACACGAGCAGGGTGGGCTCGGCCCCATCGGCTGGCAGCGGCACCAGGGTAATCTGACTGTCGACTATTTCAATATCATCCATCCGCACCGTGATCAGCGGATCCTCAGCCGACTCAAATGTCGGCACATCGACACCCAGCCAGCCCTCATCCGGATGCTGCTCTAGATATCCCTCTGCCCCAATCAGCCGCAGGTCGATTTCCAGCTCGCGGTTAAATAACACCTGCAGGGGGTTAAATCCCACCTCCACGGCAGCCGCCGTCGCCGTGGTGGGATCGGTGGGGGTGGGGCTCAATGTGGAAGGTCCCACCCGCAGACCGTTCCAGGACAGCCCTTCCAGGTCACCCAGCTCCAGCTCCCGCTCTAAAAGGTCAGACAGCTGCCGTTCCAATAGGGGCGTCAGTCCTCTGTTGATAAACAGCCAGGCCCCCACGGCAACCGTTGTACCGACGAGTAGAGTCCCTATCCCTAGGGTAATGGCTGTTATTTTCCAAAATCGACGACCCTCAGGGGGTCTATCTGAATTGGGCGAGGTCATGGGGGCGTGGGGCGACGTGCGCGACTACTTTAACAAACATCAATCAAGGATTTTTGTAATATTTGACTAGACTCCAACTGCCACACCGTCGCTCCTGGGGTCGCAGGCTCCTAAGAATCGGTCATCTAAAATCTGAATCATGTGGGCATGGCCCATGGCTTCAGACCAGTCAGCCTCAATTTGTAACTGATGGCCCCGCTGCCGGAGAGCGTCGCAGATGGCGGGCTCAATACGCCCTTCTAGGGCTAGCCTGGCGGTGGGCTGACCCCAGGTGCGTCCCCACCGCCAGCGGGGTAAATTCACAGCGGTTTGAATATCTAGCCCCAGATCGAGCACACGGGTGAGCAGGGCCACCTGGGTTTGGGGCTGTCCTTCGCCCCCCATGGTGCCAAAGACAAGTCGGGGCTGGCCGTGGCGCAGGGCCATGGCTGGGATCAGGGTATGCAGCGGGCGTTTGCCCGGGGCCAGCCCGTTGGGGTGGCTAGGGTCCAGGGAAAATAAGCTGCCGCGATTGTTGAGGGCAAACCCCAGACTTGGGGGCACCACCCCGCAGCCATAGTCAAAGTAAAGGCTCTGGAGCAGCGAAACCGCATTGCCCTGCCGGTCTACCACAGCGGCGTAAATGGTGTCTCCCCCGGTGGCGCTCAGTGGCTCTGACCGGGCCAAGGATGGCGAATTTTGCGATCGCAAACCGTCGGCATAGGGCTTAGAAATCAGCCGCTCAACGGGAATATCGGAGAACCCAGGGTCGCCAATCCAGCGGTTGCGATCGCGAAATGCCAGCTTGGTGGCCTCCACCATCAGATGGTAATAGTCCACCTGGTCTAAACCGGCAATATTGTAGGGTTCGAGCAGATTTAAAATCTGCAGTACGGACAGCCCCTGGGTACTGGGTGGCAGCTGATAGACCCGGTGGCCCCGATAGGTGGTGACAATGGGGTCCACCCAGCTGGATTGATGGGTGGCAAAATCCTCCAGACTGAGGGGGCTGCCCAGGGGCGCAATATAATCCACAATGGCCCGAGCGATCGCCCCTCGGTAAAATTCATCCGTACCCCCCTGGGCCACCGCCTGCAGCACCTCAGCTAGGGCCGGGTTTTTAATGGGCTGGCCGGTCGGTTGGGCCGCCAGGGAAAAAACGGCAGCGGCTCCCAGGTCGTGGGTCAACAGCTCCCAGTCTCGCTGGGTCCAGCGGGACTGGGAGGGGGACAGCTCGTAGCCATCCTGGGCCAGCCCGATAGCCGGTTCCAGCAGCGCCGCCCAGGGCAGCTTACCCAAGCGCTGGTGGGCCTGCCACCAGGCATCCACTGCCCCTGGAACGGTGGTAGCGGCAGCGGCTCCCCGCTGGGGCAGCTCCTGATTATGCTCGGGATACTGCAGACGGACAGCAGAGCGACCTGCTCCATTCAGCCCATAAACCTGACGTGTGGCTGCATCGTAGAAAAGCCACAGGCCGTCCCCGCCGAGACCGTTCATGTGGGGATAGGTGACCGACAGGGCCGCACTGACGGCAATGGCGGCATCGACGGCGGTGCCCCCCTGCCGCAGAATTTCTCGACCGGCTTCGGATGCAACCGTATGGGGCGACACTACCATGCCATGGAGGGCATGGCTGCGGGCCGCTACAACTGGCTGATGCGCGTTATCCATCACTGTGGAGACAATGGGTCGCTCCCATCCCCCCTGATAAAACCCTCAACAGAAGGTGCCTACCCCAGCCGATACCCAAACCCACGGACGGTTTTTACATACTTGGGCTTGCTAGGGTCCTCTTCAAGTTTTTCGCGCAGCCAGCGGATATGAACATCCACGGTTTTGTTGTCCCCCATAAAGTCGTATCCCCAGACGCGATCAATAATCTGATCGCGGGACCACACCCGGTGGGGACGTCCCATAAATAGCTCTAGGATTTTGAATTCTTTTGGGGACAGGTTCAATTCGGCATCGTTGAGGAAAGCCCGACACTCGTTGGGACGCATGGTGATACCCTCAAACCGGAGGGCGGAGCTGTCTTCTGATGTGGCCTTTGACTGGTAGCGTCGCAGCAGCGCCCGACAGCGCGCAATCAGTTCACGCATACCAAAGGGTTTGGACAAATAGTCATCGGCCCCAACTTCTAGACCCACTACCCGGTCCATTTCTGTTCCCTTGGCACTCAGGATCAAAATGGGCACATCTAGACCCCGGTGCCTTACCAACCGACAGAGATCTAGACCGTTCATCCCCGGTAACATCAGGTCTAGGATTACCAGGCTAATGTCTGGAATGGCGTCCTTGCTGCCGTCGGCTGACCCCAGTAACTTTTCTAACGCCGTTGGCCCATCGGCGGCCACGACAATTTCAAATCCTTCTTCAGCTAGGGCCAGCGCTACTGTCTCTCTGATTAGCTCTTCATCTTCAACGACTAGTACACGCCCTAAACCTACACGCAAGGAGGAATGAGAGGGGGCTAGCCCGCTAGAAACCATGGCCATATTATGTTGCCTTGCTTACCGCTATGGTTGGATTCTATCAGGGATATTGCAACCAGGAACCCTGTTTCAACCGATCATTTTCAGTAATTTTAACTACTGCCCGTGGGTGCATAGAAGTGTCCCTATGCACCCACGGGCCGCCATTAGCTGCCATGGTTTCTCCGGTGGCGGAGCCGCATCAGAGCCCTGGCCTGAGTCAAAATTTTATCTTTTTGAATTTTGGATGAGGTCTGGGGACGATTCGAGCCAACCGGACGTCTAGGGCCACTGGTGAGTAGCCCGTCCATAGAGTTCTGTGAGGGTGACAAACTGCTGACGTACGGTGGGGGTGAGCATGGAGTGATCAAACCGCCACTCCCAATTGCTTTCAGCTTTTCCAGGCGTATTCATTCGGGCCTCGCTGCCCAGCCCGAGCAGGTCCTGCAGGGGAATAATGGCCAGGTTGGCAACGGACGATAGCGCTAGCCGAATCATGGCCCAGTTGACCGATTCTGGCACCAGCCCACCCACAAAGGTGGCCAGGCGCTGTTTTTCGTAGTCGTTGGCGTTGGTGTACCAGCCCACGGTGGTGTCGTTATCGTGGGTGCCCGTGTAGATGACAAAGTTGCGATCGCAGTTAAACGGCAAATATGGATTGCGGTGATCTGAGCCAAAGGCAAACTGTAGAATCTTCATCCCTGGAAAGTCAAACCGGTCCCGTAGTGCCTCCACCTCGGGGGTAATAATCCCCAGGTCCTCTGCCAAAAAAGGCAGCTTGCCTAACACCGCCTCCACCCGCTCAAACAAGGGGACCCCCGGTGCTTCGATCCAGGTGCCATGCATTGCCGTGTTCTGTCCTTCAGGCACAGCCCAGTAGGATTCAAACCCTCGAAAATGATCGATCCGAATTTGATCTACATAGTCTAGGGATGTTTTAATCCGCTTGAGCCACCAGTCAAACTGGGTTTCTTCTAAAACCTTCCAGTTGTAAGTGGGGTTACCCCACAGCTGACCGGTTTCACTAAAATAATCCGGCGGCACCCCGGCCATCTCCGACGGCTGGAGCGTTTCTGGATCGATCATAAAGTTCTCGGGAAAAGCCCACACATCAGCACTATCGTGGGCGACGTAGATGGGCATATCGCCAATAATCTGGATGTGGCGCTCGTTGGCATAGGCCTTGAGGGCAAACCACTGACGACAGAATTCAAACTGCAGAAATTTTTGCAAAAAAATCTCGTCTGCCAGCTTATAGCGCCAGCTAGCCAGGGCCTCTGGCTCTCGTCTTGCCACCGACCCATCCCACTGACTCCAGCTCAGCCCGTTGTTGGCTTCCTTGAGCGCCATAAACAGACAGTAGTCCTCTAGCCAGAATGAATGGGCCTGACAAAATTCTTGAAACTCTTTTGACTCCGTCAGCTGGAACGTTTGGGCAGCCCGCTTTAATAACGACAGCTTGTAGGGAACCACCTGCTCATAATTGACCCGCTCCCTGGAAAAGTCGGGGATGTCCACCAGGTCCCCATGGTTCAAGAGCCCCTGATCAACCAGGGCATCCAGACTGATCAGCAGCGGATTACCCGCCATGGCTGAATAGCACATGTAGGGAGAGTTACCATGGCCGGTGGGTCCTAGGGGTAGAATCTGCCAGAGCTGCTGTTTGGTTTCGGCTAGGAAATCCACAAATCCGTAGGCCGACTGACCCAAATCACCAATACCGTAGCGGCCGGGCAGCGACGTAGGGTGCAGCAAAATACCGCTAGCTCTGGTAAATGACATAGGGAAATTTGGGGTGAGATTTGGCTAAAAACGTAGGCTTTAAAAGTGTGTTGACTAATCCAAGCCAATAGACTCTAGCATGGTTATTCAATGCAATACCGCCCCGTCACAAACACCTATTGGCCGCCGATGACTTACCGGAATCCTGCCCCCACCGTCGATATCATCATTGAGCTAATTGACCGGCCCCACCGTCCGATTATTTTGATCGAGCGGTTAAATCCACCCCTGGGGTGGGCCATTCCGGGCGGGTTTGTAGACTATGGCGAATCCGTAGAGACAGCCGCTGTCCGTGAAGCCCATGAAGAGCTGGGGCTTGACATTAAATTAATAGAGCAGTTTCATGTCTACTCAGACCCGGATCGAGATCGGCGTAAGCACACCCTCAGCATCGTGTTTTTAGCGACAGCAGCGGGGGAACCGACCGCAGGCGACGATGCCAAAGCCTTTAGGGTCTTTAACCCGTGGGAGCTTCCCCAACAGCTCTGCTTTGACCATGACAGGATTCTGCAGGACTATTGGCGCTACCGACACTACGGCAGACGACCCTAGGCCGCTAGCCGCCGCATCCGGTTGGGGCTCAAGACTCACCATGGGGCTACCCACAGTGTCTGAGCGTGCCTTTAGAGCTGGGTTAACCGTGATGTTGACGGGTCCCTGGCGACGCCATCGATAGTTCGACTCAGATTATTCGACTCGGATCACATGCCCTACTATGTGCATTAGATAATAGTTAGGTGAGCCGTTCTACCAGAGTAGAGTTAGGGTCTAATCTTAATTAGACTTATCAATATAGCGCCATGTAATTTTTGTGGTTAGATAATGCGCCCCCGGACTGACATTTTGGCTATTTTCTCCACATTTATTCAGCTTGCGGGGGATCGATTTGACGGATGGACACCCGACCCTCGATTGGCGGAAAGTATGCGGCAGCAGCTCCTTGACGCCGATGACGCCAACCGTGCCGAAGCGTTTTGGGCGCTGCATTGGTATCGACTACTCCAGCAGCATCCTCGGGCCGCTGTCCACCTGTGGGCCTATCTGCAGGAACCCTGCTATTGGGCCGCCAACAGAGTAACCCGTCGTTTTGCCATGGTGCAATGTTCGCTGGCCGATGGGTTTCAAATTGCGATCGCAAATACAGATCGAATTCTCTATGGTTACAATCCCGACTACGGCAGTAGCCTAAAAGCCTACGCCCGTACTGCCTTTGGCAATTGTATTCGAGACCAGCTCAGACAGCAGCAGGACATTTACATCAGCAGCGACTGGGGGCTGCTGCGCCGACTGAGCCAAACCCAGTTAAATCAGGCGCTGCTGGCAGCCGGGTTTATACCGTCCCAAATAGGGGCACTCGTGCTGATGTGGCAATGCTTTAGGGCAATCTGCATACCGGAACCAGGCAGACCGGTGCGGGCACTGCCCGCCCCAGATAAAACCCAGCTAGAAGACATCGCCAAACGCTATAACCATCTCCGTCAGCAGCTTGCCCCAGAGCCACCTGCCCTAGAACCCACCACCCAGGTAACCGTTACCTTAATGCAGCTAGCCGCTGCCGCCAGGGCCTACCTAACACCAGCGGTGACCTCCCTCAATCAGCTGCAGTACGAAGACTCGGTCGAAGAACAGATAGACGCCCTCCCCACGGACAGTACCCCCATGGCGCAGCTGTTGGCCGCCGAAGCCTATACCCAGCAGCAACAGCGTCTGCGGCAAATCGGAGTGGTATTAAAAGAGGAGATCGCCAACCTAGATGTAGCCAGTCAGACGCTGCTCAACCTTTACTATCATCAGGCCCTCACCCAAAAAGACATTGCCAGCCAGCTGCACCTCAGACAGTATCAGGTTTCTCGAAAACTCAGTCGGATTCGTCAGCAGTTGCTGCTCAGCGTTGTTAATTGGAGTCAGGAGACTCTGCATATTTCTACGGAGTCTGCCGTATTAGCCAATGTCAGCGAGGTGATTCATGAGTGGTTGCAACGCCACTATTCGCCAGAACCGCCGGAGGTATCGGAATGAGTGTATTGTTTGACAACCCTGTGCAACCTGTTCTAGAAATGCCGAGTGACCCGGCCCAGTGGCAGCGTAGTGCATCTGTATTAGACCCAGCTACCCGCTGGCGACTTTATTTGCATCAGCTGGCGCTGAGGGCGCTGATGCCCTGGTTCCAAGAAGAATTTGAGCGTCCCGTCTGGCCTTGGCCCCATGCGGCTTCGTTTGATATTTGGCATGCCGTCGATGGTTTAGCGCTGCACCTGGGAACCAACCGCATCGTGATTTTGCTAGCCGAAACCATTGATGCAGCCGAGCTGAGCGTTCCCCAAGAATGGGTTGATTTGCCAGACTGGTCTGCTGATTACTATGTGGCGGCCCATGTGGATATGGATGGGCAACGGCTTGTCCTTTGGGGTTACACCACCTATACCCAGCTAAAATCCTTGGGTACCTACGATGAGGCCAACCGCACCTATTGCCTAAAGGATCTAGATCTAGTGCAGGACTTCTCCGCCTTTTGGGTATCTCAGCATATCGGCCATTCGGTTTGTCCCGCCATCGATACACTCCCTAGCCTATCCGAGGCCCAGGCCAAAAGCCTCATTCAAAGCCTGACCCGTGTTCCCGAACCCAGGCTAGCGCTTCCCTTTAGCCAATGGGGAGCCCTGATTAGCAACCAGAGCTGGCGACAGCAAATCTACCAGCTGAGGCAGAGCGCCACCCCCATCAATGTGGAAGACTGGCTCAACCATATCTTTGAAAATGGCTGGCATCCCCTAGAAACCTTGCTGCCCCAAACCCAGGCTCTAAAGTTTCGCTCAGCGGCCAACAGCACTGCTGTCCTCACCTGCGGTAAAAAAATCTGTCTAAATACCTCCCCAGACGAGCTGCTGCTGATGTTTAGCGTAGACATTGAAGCCAACCGGCGTCGCAACATTCGGATTCAGCTCTATCCTTCTGGTGACGCTCTATTGCCCAGCAATGTAACCTTGGCCCTAGAGCTTTCAGAAACCGGGGAGCTGCTTAAAACTGTCCAAGCAGGAGCCCGCGATAACTATATCCAAATCCCTCCATTTCGCTGTTCAGCTGGTCAGCGACTGAGGGTACACATCCAGCTAGCCGACAGTATCTGTCAGGAAGACTTTATTAGCTGAGGCCATATCACCATGGGACAGCACGTCTTATTGAATTTGGGCCAGGGCAATTGGCAAACAGGCTTTCCGAGTGTGACAGCCCAGCTCTGGGATAATAACCGACGGCCATTTCAGTTTGTCGGTAGCCTGCCTGCGGCCCCCCATCTGGCGGTTCACTACCAGCGCTGGCAGCAGCTGTACATGGCCCTCTACGGGTCTGAGGCTAACTGGCGGCGGCGTGCCTTTGATTTTGAATTTGACACTGATGTACCGACCAATGTTTCGAACCACGAGTTTGAAACCCTTGGGGAGGTCTTGCAAACAGAGCTCAACCAGTGGCTGATGGCGGCTACATTTGCCAGCACTATTGAGCATCACATTCGCACCCATCTGCTGCCCCAGCATACGGTACGGGTGATGCTCACAGCCCATGACAATGCGGTGCTTCAATTTCCCTGGCAGCTGTGGCGGCTATTTGCAAACTATCCCAACGCGGAGCTTTCCCTGAGCCTGGCTAATTATAGCCGTGCCCCTAAGCGGATAGCGGCCACCCCGACCGGAACCGTCAGAATCTTAGCGGTGTTGGGAAACGACGACGATATTGATGTAAAAACCGACTCTCAGATTTTAGAACAGCTGCCTGCGGCTGAGATTACCTTTCTAGCCCAGCCCGGCCTCAAGGAGTTACAGCATCATCTGTGGGAGTCTAGCTGGGATATCTTGTTTTTTGCTGGCCATAGCAGCAGCCAGGGGAAGGGCTATCTCCAAGTGAACCCCAACGAGTCTCTGACCATTGAGCAGCTTAGATATGCCCTGGGCCGTGCCATTGCCAACGGTCTGCAGCTAGCCATTTTGAACTCCTGTGATGGTTTGGGTTTGGCTTGGAAGCTAGCCGATTTAAACCTGCCTCAAACTATTGTGATGCGAGAACCGGTGCCCGATGCGATCGCACATCGGTTTCTCAAAGCATTTCTCACCACCCTTGCCAGCGGTCAGTGTCTGTATCGCTCCGTCAGGGAAGCCCGTGAGAAGCTCCACGGAGCCACTGAATTGGGTGCCTGTGCCACCTGGCTACCTGTGATTGTACAAAACCCGGCAGAAGAACCCCCCACCTGGCGCTCGCTCACCAATGCTCCAAACAAGCCAGCAGAATGTCCGTTGGCACCGCCTGTGGCTTTCCGCCGCCGTTCTCCCCGGCCAGATTTAAAGCGGCAGGTGTTAAAAACCCTGGCCCTCAGCGCGGTCGTATTAGGGCTACGCTGGTTCGGTTTACTGCAAGGGGTAGAAGTTTGGGCCTACGACACTTTGCTCAAGCTGCGGCCGATGGAAATCCCTGACTCACGCCTGGTTGTTGTCACCGTTGATGAAGCAGACATACAGGCCCAAACCTCTTTAGAACGACGAGGCTCAATCTCGGATGTCACGCTAGAAGACACCCTAACAGCCCTGGCCAACTACGGGCCCAGGGTCATTGGTCTAGATGTGTACCGCGACTTTGCGGCGACTACCCCCGGCTTAGCCGCCGCCCTTGCCCAGCCCAACATCGTGGGTATTTGCAAAAGCCTCGACTCAGAAATTGATAGCGTCGGCATCGGCCCCGCTCCCGAGCTAGGCGAATTTCAAGTGGGTTTTAGCGATTTTATGGAAGATACCGACGGGGCCCTACGGCGACAGCTACTGACACTCACCCCCGAGCCGGCCTCCCCCTGTATTAGCCCCTATGGGTTTGCAACCCTGCTAGCGATTCACTATCTAAATAGCGACAATATTCAACCAGACTTTACCCCCAACGGTAGCTTCCGGCTGGGGGAGACGGTTTTTCCACGGTTGCACAAACGCACGGGCGGTCTACAGCGCATGGACCATCAGGGGGGGCAAGTTTTGCTTAACTACCGGGCCCTGTCGAGCCCGGATCAAATTGCGCCCAAGGTATCCCTACAGCAGCTGTTAGATGGCCAGGTCAATCCCGACAGCATTCGCGATCGCATCGTTATTATCGGTGTGACGGCCACCAGCGGAGACTTTTGGGCCACCCCCTATGGAGTCCAGGCCCAAAACAAAACCCCCGGTGTGTTTCTGCAGGCCCAGATGGTGAGTCAAATCATTAGCGCCGTCCTAGACGATCGGCCTCTGATTTGGGTGTGGCCCCAATGGGTTGAAACCAGCAGTATTGTACTAGCAGCCGTCCTGGGAAGCTGGCTCAGCTGGCAATGGAAATCATCTCAGCTGCTCCTTATCGGTTTGTTCACCAGTGCGGGACTCATAATTGGGGCATGGGTAACCCTGGGTGTGGGTGGTTGGCTACCCATAGTGCCAGTCCTAGTCGGGTTGGGCGGTGCCGCTACACTATCAGCGTCAGCCCAGGAACAGACTTAATCGATCAGTCTGTTATCGTGTTGTTTCAGAGGATTTTAACCATGAAACGCCTTATCTACTCGATTAATCTAAAGCGTATTGGGTACCTCTTGGGGTTGACCACAACAACCTTGCTAAACATAATATCCCCAGGTCGGGCCCAGGTTGATTTTTTGCCTACACCGCCCGATCAGGGTGCCCCCACAGGGCGACAGCGCGGTGGCGCAACCCGTGGTAGCTGCATTAACCATCAGGGGCTCACTGCATTGATTCCTGAAATAGATGGAGCCGTTTGGAGTAAAACTACCAGTGCTACACCCGATTTCTTCTTCTATCTGCCAAATGCGCTAGACAGCGACACATCGCTAGAACTTGTTATCCAGGCCCAGGATGATAGCTATGTTTTTCGTAAAGTGTTTTCAATCAATACATCACCTGGCATTTTACTCATACCCATTTCATCTGACATGGGAGGGTTGGAGCCAGAAATGAGCTACGCTTGGACGTTTTCTATTTATTGCGATGCGGCTCGCCCGTCAGCCTCGGTGTCAGTATCAGGGACCATCAAACGTACCGTCGATACTGCGATCTTATCTACCGATACGGAGCTTGCTCCCCAAGCTTTGTATGACTTGGCTAAGACCTATGCAGCTGAAGGCATTTGGCATGAAGCACTGTCGCTAATGACTGAGTTGCATAGCACTGAGCCCGACAATGTGGACTATCGCAGTGCCTTAGAAAGCCTGTTTGCCCAGGCGGGACTAAGCGACATTTCTCCATCTACCCCCATCATTAGTCCCAGCGACTTTTGAACCAAAACAGACACGGCACAATAGCTCATGCAGACGCACTCAAAAACACAATAAGCCAGCTTGATTACGGTTCAGTTTGTATCCCCACTCTCAAAAAGATAGCAATGACTAATCAAAAATTCCGCTTCCCCCGCGCATTTATGTCAATTAGTCGGGAGGAGCTATCCAACGTTGAGCTGACCGTCAGAGATGCCCAGGGGCAACCGGCCAAGCTTCCTGAAGATCTACGCGGGCATGTGTTTATTATTGCCTTTGCCGGTACACCCGATTCACCGCCCCCCAAAGAGCGACCCAACGGCGCTGTACCGGCCGCAACAGTCATGCCCGGAGCCGGCGGTGGAACAGCCTTATTTAATGGGGATGGTATCGCTTACCGACTTGATTTTCATCAGCCGCCGGAACGCTCACCCGAGACAGGTAAGGCTTGGCTAACGGCCCAGTTAATTAAAACCCCCGCCTTTTTTGCTGACAAAATCACCCACAACAGTCACGCCTATGAAGACCTGCGCTTTGTAGACGTGGGGATCGCACGGTTTTCAGTTCTAGGGCTCTGTAATCAAATCAATACGGCATTTGTACCTGTCAAAGTCGATAGCAAACGCCCGCCTCGCCTACTGGTGACCAACGATGTCAACCGCCCCTACGAGATTGATCCTAGAACCCTAAAAATCGTCGCGCCCATTGGCAATTTGAATCCGCCTGCCCCGGATATCAAATCGGTTTGGCCAACCATTGATGCCATTCCTGGGGTGTTTGAGTTTCTGGTTAGTTCGGCTCACCCTACGGCTGCTTTTTCGTCAGAGGACGGCAAGGAAAAGGGAGAGCTGTTTATGATTAGCAGCATCAAAACAACAAGAGGTCTGCTTTTTCGACCGGCTAGCGATCGCAATCCGGGTGATAAGGGCAAAGTATTTTTGCTGCGCTGGAGCGTCTCCCCAGATGGAACAGAAACCTTAAACCGCTGGGAGGTAAAGCACTACAATAAGTCAGAAAACCGCGAGCAGTCGACTCAGATCCTCCAGTCGACCCACATGCTGGGCATCACTGAGAACTACGTGATCTTAGTGGATACAGCCATGAAAACAGAGCAAATAGAGACTGTTTTTCTGATTGTAGTCAACCTTTTTAGCGCTATTCTCACTCTGTTAAAGTCCCTGGGGGCTGAACGTCATCGCAGGATGCAGGCGCTAGAGGGAACTTTCAAGATCTTACGCAGGCTGCTCAAAATGGCTGTCATCCGCCCACGGGAGGTGATTGAGCCGCTATCAGTTGCCATCGACAAACAGTTTCAGGAAATGCCGCTGGCCTCAGTCACCCTCAAAAAACCGGTTGGAGCGGCCCTAGAGCTGATTGAACAGGAGCTAGAAAAACCAGAAGACATAGAAGAGCCGCCTTTAGAAGTTCGACTGACCACCTCCTATACCCAGCGCTTTGACCCTGAAGCGGAGGTCGAGCCGGAACTATCCAACACCGCTAAACCCAATTCATTTGTGACCTCCGTTAGACGGGCACGACAGACCGTCACTGCGCCATACAGAGCCGTGCGAAACTGGCTGATCGATAGATTTATCAAACGGCTCAAGCTCAGACTTTCAGCCCAGCAAAATGAAAACACCACCACCTACATTGTTAGCCGCAGCCAGCTAGATACGCCCGAAGCGTTGGAAAAACAAGAGATCATCGCTCAAAGGATCGAAGTTCCAGGAGCGTTTGCCCATTTTCTCACTGACTATCAAGAAACCCAGAACGGAGAGATTGCGATTGTTGCTCCCATGACCGATGCATTGGATCCAGGCGAATTTATAGATCGGTACGATCGCCCCCAGCTGCTTAGAAATCCTGATATTGACGACCTTTCAGGGATGCTCCCCTTGGGTATGGATAGTAATTCCCTAGCCCTCATTAAGATAAATCCCAAGCTAGATGAGTCAGACCCCAATTTTTGTCAAAAAGCTGAGCTTACGTTTGACAAAATTCAGAAAGATAGCAAGTATCTCACAAAGGAAATTTACCAGAAGTATAGAAAAGACCCTCTGTACCTGGGGCTCTATGCCTATCGACATGATACTCCCCAGATGACTGATATCTATGTAGTCCAAGGCGGGGGGTGGCCCGAGCTGCTGACGGAATTTATCTACGATCTGTATAAAGGGTATGGCAAACGAGGACCGCGCAAACGTAAGATTTCGCTGAAGGAACTCAAACAGCAGGTTGCTGAGGGCATTCCCATGATTGTGACCCACGTCAAGATCAGCAGGGACGACCAGACAGCTCCCCTACGGGTTATGCAAACCTATGAAGCCGATCCGGGGTTGATGATATTCTCTCTACAGTTTGTGCCTAGACCGCAGAGCCGGCCTGACCAGGGTGATGAAGGATATTTGCTCTGTACCATGGTGCACACCGATCATCTCTATTCCCACAGCAGTGATAGCCCAGAGCCAGACTGGTCAGACAATAGTGAAATCTGGATTTTTGATGCCAAGCGGCTGGCAGCTGGTCCCCAATACAAGCTCAGCCATCCCAATCTCAACCTTGGCATGACCCTGCATTCTACCTGGTTAGAAGAGATGGCTCCGGCCCCGGCAAACGACTATTCCTTTGAGCAGGACTATGGACCTCGGATCGACAAATTTATTAATAACTATGTCAATACCGTCCGCCGGGATAGTGCAAAAGAAGAGGCCAGAGAGGCATTAAAAGATTTGTTTAAACAAATCAGCCGTGACTTCGAAAGCCATCGATAACACCCACCAAACACCTGGGGCATTGCTGATTTAGGGGACAAAATAACCGGTCATAAATGCCCTGTGCTGGCATCCTTCGGATAAAATCATAGTTCCGACCAGCTGCCTAGCCTATGAATTTTGGGTACCTATCAGTCACAGCTTTACTCGCTAGCCTCGCCATCGGTGGGCGGGCAACAGCACAGGTTACCGAGGACCCAAGCCTGGGCGCAGAAAGCACGGTTGTCAACCTAGCCCCAGGAAACGGTGGCTCAACCTATACCATTACGGGTGGGGCCACCAGGGGCACTAACCTCTTCCATAGCTTTGACCAGTTTTCAATCATGGCCGGCGACAGGGCCGCATTTGATCATGTCAATCAGATTGAAAATATTATTGGTCGAGTCACTGGGGCAAATATTTCCAATCTAGACGGCATTATCCAAGCCAATGACGGTGCCAATCTGTTTCTAATCAATCCAGCCGGTATTGTCCTTGGCCCCGATGCCCGTTTAGATATTGGCGGTTCGTTTATCGCGACGACGGGACAGGGCATTAGCTTTGACAATGGGTTTACCTATGACACGACATCGCCTAATGTCCCGCCCCTATTAACCATCAGTACCCCCACAGGCTTACTGATGGGAGCTAACCCAGGCAACATTCAAGCGATGGGCCAGGGCGGTAATACTCCCCTAGATTTCTCGGTTAACCCAGGTCAGACCCTAGCCCTGATTGGGGGAAATGTCTCACTGACGGGGGTACAGCTAACGGCCGAGGGGGGACGCCTTGAACTAGGAGGCGTTAGCCCGGCTAGCGAGCTGAGCCTGACCCCAATCGAGCAGGGATTTGACATCGGATTTGATGGGGTTAGTGCCGCCGGTACTATTCTCCTCTCAGGGCAGACTGGGCTGGATGTGAGTGGACCAGGCGGCGGCACCATTGAACTCTATGGCGATGACGTTACGCTGGCAGGGCAGTCGGCCCTTGTTTCTGACACCTTGGGCGGGGTAGATGGTCAACAAATAAGGGTTGTTGCCGAACGCTTCAGATTACAGGATGGCTCCTTTATTGGAGCGGCGATATCGGGAAGCGGAAACGGAAGCCATATAGATATTGTAGCCGACCAGGAGATTACCCTAATAGGCACCGATATCTTTGACTACAAGATTTTGCAAATACTCAGCTTGGCCGGGCTACGACAGATTTCTGATCGACAAAACGGCGGTCTTTTTACCGTTACAACGGGGACAGGTCAGGCCGGCAATATTTCTCTGTCTACTCAAAATCTTTTGATCAACGAGGGGATTTCTGTGTCAGCAGAAACCTTGGGAGCTGGCGACAGTGGCAATATTGAGATAGTAGCAACAGACAGTATCAGACTGCGGGGCTCGGGCATTTCCAGCAACAGCATAATTCCCGGTATTCCTCTGATTGATCTTGAAGGGACCGCCACCGGACAATCGACGGTCGGTATCCCCGCAGGGGCGGCTGGGAATGTCACCGTAAATACGACAAATCTGACCATAGAAGATGGGGCTGCGATCGCAGCCGCCACCCAGACCGATCAGGATTCTGGGAATGTCATCATCACCGCGACAGATTCGCTGATTCTACGAGGGTTTTTTGAAGAGATTCCCATACCCACATCTATCACAACTGTCACCATCGGCGGTCTGGGGGATGCCGGAAATATTCAGATCGAAACAGGTCGTCTGGTGGTTCAAGACGGATCCGCCGTCTTTGCCGACTCGGGAAGCTTCGCCTTTAAGGGGATTATCCCATTTGGCGGTGCCAGCGGCAGCATACTGATTACGGCGACTGACTCCATTGACATTGTCGGCGGTCAAAATATTGAAGGTTTTTTCTTTAGTGGTATCGGCTCACAGACATTTTCCGATGAACCGGCTGGTACCATGCGACTTACAACACCGGTTTTAACCGTCCGCGATGGGGGACGGATCACCAGCACCACCTTTGGCAGTGGGCAGGGGGGAGCCATTGAAATTGAATCCGATGTTATTACTATCTCAGGCACTGGCGAAGACAGCGATCAGTTTACTAGCGGTATCTTTGCGAGTTCAGGTATCGAGAACAAAACTAGCAGACTGGGGCGAGCTGTTGATCCCGCCAGCGTAACCGGGGCTGGAGGCGTTGTTTCAATTGATACTACAACGCTAACAGTCCAAGAAATGGCCGAAATCTCTGTGGCCAGTCTTGGTGAAGGCATCGCTGGAAATCTCACAATTACGGCTGATACTGTTCGTTTAGATAGCCAGGGAGTCCTAACCGCTGCAACGGTCTCAGGGGCGGGGGGCAATATCAATCTGGCATCGGATGTACTCGCTCTAGACAGCGGCAATATCCGGGCCAATGCGGGCAGCAACGACGGTGGAAATCTAGTTTTTGATCTCGATGAAGTCCTATTGCTCAGAAACGGCAGTCTGATTTCCACAGAAGCGGGTACGGCTGGAGCCGGTGGAAACGGGGGAGATATTACCCTCAATATACCCAACGGATTTATCGTTGCCGTACCGACTGAAAATAGCGACATTCGCGCCAATGCCTTTGAAGGCGATGGCGGTAACGTTGATATCGCGGCCCGGAATCTTCTGGGTATTGCCTTTCGTCCTGGGGTCCTCGACACCCCCCTGAGCGATATTACAGCCAGTTCCCGATTTGGCAGCAGCGGCATCGTCACCATTGATGAACTAAACCCTGAGACCTTGCAATCCGATATAGAACTCCCGACAGATATCGTTACGTCGACGTTGGCCGAAGGCTGTCAGGCAAGGGGCGCACAGACCGGCAGCTTTATTCGTACCGGCCACGGTGGATTGCCCACTAACCCAGCCGATTCCCTCAGCGCGGAGAGTGTTTGGCAGGATTTAGCGCCATTAGACCTGGCTCCCGCTAGTGAACCCGTCCGCCAGATGGTCCGCCCCGATGCCCCTATGGTTGAAGCCCAAGGCTGGACAAGCGATGACGATGGCACAGTCACCTTAGTGGCGCACGGTGGTGAAACATCTGGCCACTTTACGCCAACGGGCGGCTGCAGTTTTGAATAGGATCAGCGATGCACCTGGGCGCATCGTGTAACGGTTGCAACAGGTTCAGGCTATTTAAAGTTCAATCATAAAAAGTTCAGCGGTTGCTGCTGTAGGATAAGTGACTAGCGCGACAGCCTGAATCCCATGAATGACAGGTTTTGCTGATGAACTTTAATGCAGAGTAAATGACCTGTCGATTACTCCGGTACATTAGGTTTTGTATTTGTGTGGCCATTGGCATCATCGTAGTCAGTGTCCCGGCCCTGGGGTTTCAGCCAGAATATATCTCTACCCCAGGACAACGGCCCCCGACAGCTGCTGAGGCCCTAGACAGTTCCATAGACGTCCTGATGGATATGGGACGACAGGCCTACGCTGAGCAACGTTTTAATGATGCGGTCATAGCCTGGTCCCAGGCAGCGACGGCCCTGCGCCCAGAGTCTGCCGCGACGGCATCGCAATCGCCCCAGCTGAGCAGGGCTTTGGCCCTTAGCTACCTAACCGCCGCCTACTTAAAGCTCAGTCACTGGGACCCGGCTCAAAAGAGCATCACCCAAAGTTTGGACCTGCTCCCGGCCCTGCCCGCATCAGCCCTAGAGCAACAGGTCACGGCTCAAGTGCACAATACCCTGGGCAGCCTGCAGTTTGCCCAGGGTCAGATCCAATCGGCGCTCGAAACCTGGCAATATGCTGGGAGACTATACGCCCGTATTGATGACAATGGGACGCGCCACCTGAACAACCTGCTAAACCAGGTACAGGCTCAACAGGCGCTGGGGTACTACCAGCAGGCCCGTAGAACCCTGGGCACTGTAGAACAGTACTTACCACAGCAAGACCGATCGCTGCAGATACGCGGATACCAAAAACTGGGGCAAACCTATCGTTTGATTGGTGAGTTAGAAACCTCTCAAACCCATCTAAAAACGGCCCTCGCTTTGGCCGAGGAGCAGGAGCAGGCTCCAATTTTGCTGGAGCTGGGGAATACCCTGCAGGCCCAGGATGATGGGCCAGGTGCGATCGCACTCTATCAGCAGGCCGCTATGGTCGCCACCAGTGCCGATGTCCGCGTCAAGGCCCGCCTCAACGGGCTAAAAACCCAAACCGCTGCCAACAGCTTCCCACTAGACCAGCTGACCTCCCTAGCCGATGACATTGCCGCCATGCAAGCGGGCCGAGGGCAGATATATGCCTATATCAATGCCGCCCAAAGCTGTCTCAAACTGGAGTCCCCCCATGCCCTACAAACCGCAGCCCAGATGCTCGCCCAGGCGATTCAAATCAGTGTGGCCCTGCACGACAGCCACGCAGAAGCCTACGGGCGGGGCTACCTGGGGCATGTCTACGAAATTTTGCAGCAGTGGTCCGAGGCCCAAACCTTAACCCAAGAGGCCATTGCGATCGCCCAGTCCATTAACGCCACCGACATTACCTACCAGTGGCAGTGGCAGCTAGGTCGACTACTCAAACAGCAGCAGCAAACGGAGCTAGCGCTGCAGGCTTACCAGGATGCCTTTACCAACTTGCAACTCATCAAACAGGACCTGGTCAGTATCAACCAGGATCTGCAGTTTTCGTTTCGCGACAGTGTAGAGCCCATCTATCGAGACTATGTCAGTCTGCTGCTACAGCCTGAGAACGCTACCCAAAATAAGTACGCGTCTACGGCTCAGCCGCCGCCTCAAAATCAGACAAACCGGTTACAAAAAGCTAGAACCGTGATCGAATCTCTGCAGGTGGCAGAACTCGATAACTTTTTTAGGACCGCCTGTTTCAAAGAGCAGCAGGTACCCCTAGAAGACCTGCAGCCGGATACAGCGGTTATTTACCCAATTATTTTGGCAGATCGGCTAGAGCTTATCATCAGCCTGCCAGAGCAGGCTCTCCAGCAATACACCGTCCCTGTGACCCAAACAAAACTGGAGCAAACCCTGGTCGACTGGCGATTTCAGCTAGAAAAGCCCCACACAAGCCCCATCGGAAAAAAACTAGGAAAAGAGCTGTACACCTGGTTAATTGAACCCATAGCATCTCCTCTTGAGCAGGCTAATGTCCAGACGCTGGTCTTTGTACTGGATGGTGCCCTGCGCAACACACCCATGGCGGCTCTTTATGACGGTGAGCAGTACCTGATTGAGCACTATGCCGTAACCCTCTCCCCCGGCTTACAGCTGCTGGGACCACAGCCGCTTCAAGAGACAAAAGTAACCGCTTTGCTAGCAGGGCTAACCGAGGCACGACATGGCTTTAGTGCCCTCCTGAATGTTGAAGCTGAGCTCAAAACCGTCGATAGCCTGATTGATAGCGATCTATTACTCAATCAAGACTTTACAACCCACAGCCTGACCCAGGCAGTGGCAGAGTCCAACCGACCAATCGTCCATCTAGCGACCCACGGTCAGTTTAGCTCCATAGCAGAGGACACGTTTATTCTGGCCTGGGATCGGGCTATCCCAGTCAATCAGCTGAGCGCATTGCTCAAAGCCGGAGACCTAGACCGGTCTGACCCCATCGAGCTGTTGATTCTCAGCGCCTGCGAAACAGCCACCGGAGACAGTCGAGCCGCGTTGGGTCTAGCAGGTATGGCGTTGCAGTCAGGTACCCGCAGCACCTTGGCCTCCCTGTGGCATCTTGATGACGCTTCGGGAGCAGACTTTAGCCGCCTATTTTACCAGGCCTTACAGCAGCCCAACACGACCAAAGCCAAGGCCCTACAGGCAGCCCAGCTAGATTTTCTAAAAGACCCTGACTACCGCCATCCTAGCTACTGGTCTGCTTATGTGTTGGTCGGTAACTGGCTGTGAGCAGCCATCCGGTGAATGTCTGAGGTAGGCTACCCTATAACTAACGATTGCTAGTTTTTTGGGTGGCTATGGGGCGTATACGCTGGATCTGGTGGGTGAGTCTGGTTCTACTTTTACAAGCCTGTAGCCGTTTGAGTACAACACCGCCCCAGGCAATCGTGGAAAGGGGACTGGCCCTAAACATAGCCCAAATTCAGCAAACTCTGATTGCACATCTGGCACCAAAAGTACCCCAGCTACCAAACTTTACGCTGCGCCAGGTAGATGTTACCCAGCGTGAAGAGCAGACCCCAGGTATTTTTCACGTTCAAGGAACCTATCAGGCCGTGATGCAGCTAACCAGTCGTAAAAAAACAGAATCTGGTCCGTTTGATCTCTACCTTGCCAAAGAACAAACTGAAGACACCGTCAGCTGGTACCTGATGTCAAACAATGGTGAGAAAACACTGCTCGTAACAAACCCTAAACAGGGTTCTCCTGGCTAATTTAGGCCGCAGCAACCCTAGTCTGCCATCATCGCCTGGGCCACGCTGACCGGCATATCACAAAAGTAGCTGCGCTGAAACTGTTCTTCTTGCAGACTGACTAAAAAAGCCTCTAGGGCGGTCTGCTGTTTTTCGGCTGGGGCGGCTAGGTCAGCACTGTATGTGAGCATGATGGCATCAGACTCTGTACTGTCAGATTGAAATCCCAAGCTGCCTAAGGCCCGAAGCCCAAGCTGTAGCGATGTCTCCCCGAGGTCTAGCTTTTCCATTAGGGCTGCCCCGGTGGTGCTGTTTGCCGTGCGGGCCAGGTATTTCGCAATCCCCGCTAGCTGTTTCCAGGTTTCAACTGGAGCCTGGGTCTTAGGATTGTCATAGGCCAATACCAGGGGCGTTTGCTGTTGGGTAGCCTGGTGAAACCAGGGACGCAGGTCTTGCCAGGTTCTGGGACACTGGTCAATCACCAGGGCGTCCGTTAGGGCATCCGATGCTGGCGGCTGGGCCCGGCGGTCGATCACCTGCTGTTTAGACTTGGCCATTGCCTGGATGAGGGCTGCGGCCGGACGCACATCGATCAGCCGTACTTCGTAGCCCCCATACTGGGGCTTTTTCTGAAGAGAATAAGTGTTGAAGTCTAGCTCCACCAACGCATCGCAGCGGCCCGTCGGCAGGTCATCCTTGTAGTGATCCCACCACAGTCCTGGAAAGCCTGGGGCTGACGTATTGTCCTTGATAAAAAAGTGGGTTTTGATAAATCTAAGTTTGCGTTTTGATACCGGATCTTTTATTTTTTGGTGCCAGGTCTGCTCAAACCAAGCATTGCGAATCAACAGCCGAGGCACCGGATTGCCCATACCGTAGGGTTCTAGTAAGCTGAGCTGCTGAAATAGCTCCTTGCCCAGCTCACAGACGCTGACCTCTAGATCCACATCAATCGTCGGGCCAGACGGTGTGCCTATCTGTCGCAGCTGCCGGTTGAGGGCATCGGTAAACAGCCCAATATTTTCGACCGGTAGGGTCATCCCCGCTGCAAAGGGGTGACCGCCAAAGTTGGTAAGCAAATGGGCCTGATCCAACACCAGCTGATAGAGATCAATGCGATTGACCGAGCGCGCTGAGCCCCTGGCCACATCGCCATCGATGGTGAGCAAAATGGCAGGTTTGCCATAGTCTTGGGCGATCTGCCCAGCTACGATGCCCAGTACCCCTGTCGGCCACTGGGCATCGGCCAAGACAATCACCTGGGCCGTGGCCATATCCACCGTGCTCAGCTGCCGAATGACCTGGGTGTAGACGTCTTTTTGTAGGGCCTTGCGGCGGGTATTGGCCCATTCAGTCTGCTGGGCCAGCCTATGGCAGTGGTCCGGATCGTCGCTGGTGAGCAGCTCAACACAAAACTGGGCATCGCCATGGATACGGCTGACGGCGTTGATGCGAGGCCCAATGCCATAGGAGACATCGGTGGGGCGATCGCCCGTACGACGACACAGCTGTAGCAGCTGGGCTACCCCGGGTCGAACTGGGGTGTTGGTTTTTAGATGGGTCTGGAGCTGGCGGATACCCATTTGGGCCAAGTAGCGACAGTCGCCCCTCAGCTGTACCAAATCTGCAATTAAACCAATGGCGACTAAATCGCTCAGTTCGCTGAGGGGGCGGGTGGGGGTGAGTCGTTCGTAGAGGGCTTCAATCAGCTTAAAGGCCACGGCGACACCGGACAGGTGGGCCAGGGGATGGTCAGACTCAAAATAACGGGGGTTGATGATAGCAGCGACCGGCGGGCGCTCAGCGGGCAAGGTGTGGTGATCGGTAATGATGATATCCATCCCCAGCGTGCGGGCATGGTCAATTTCTACCAGGTTTGTGCTGCCGTTATCACAGGTGATTACCAGACTAGTGCCCGCCGCCGCTAGGGCATCTAGGCCGTGACCAGAAAGACCGTGGGAGTCAGTCAGTCGGTTAGGAATAAAGTAGCTGAGCTGCTCGGTCGGAAAAAACTGGCGCAAACCATCCCACAGCACGGCGGTGGAGGTAATACCATCGGCATCAAAATCCCCCCAAATGGCCACTGTTTCCCGGTGCTCTTGGGCCTGGAGAATACGCTCAACAGCCCGGGTCATTTCCAAACCAAACGCGCTGGGTGGTGTTGGTGTGTAAGCCTCGGGATTGATAAACGCCGTTAGCTGCTCAGGGGTACAAATGCCTCGCTGCCATAGCAGTGCGGCTGCCCGTTTTGGTGGCTGGGTGGAGGATAGGTGGGCAATCTTTTGGACAGTATCTACCCAATCGCTGGAAATTACTGTATCGCTGGGAAACTGCCACTGGGGAACTGGGAGGGTCAAAGCAACGTCTTTCTTTCTAAAAAAAGCTTTTTGTCGGTAGGGTTGGCTAGAATAGGCGGATTCTGGCTGGCTGGTGTAAATACGTAGTAGATTCCCCATCGGCCAGTAGAACCCACGGTGACAGTCAGGAGTACTTTGTGAAGCTTGGTGAATGGATTGGCCTGATCAGCATCTTAGCGACTTTCTATATTGTTTGGAAGATTCGCGCCATTTTATTGCTGGTGTTTATGGCAGTGGTGGTTGCGATCGCACTCAACAACCTCGTCCGCCGTCTGCAGCAAATCGGATTACCCCGACGATTTGCTATCCCGACCGTATTAACCGTCAGCTCGCTAGTCATTACCCTCTTCTTTCTAGGGGTGGTCCCCCCGTTTGTCGAGCAGTTTAGTGAATTAATCAGACTCATTGTTAGCGGTGTTCGCACCCTGCCTGAACTCCTAGACCAGCTCGAACCTCGCCTGCCGGGACAGCTACGGTTTCCTGAACTCAATGAGTTTTTAGACTGGGCCACCTCGCCCGAATCAGCCATACTCGATGTTTTTAACAACTTCTTTGATGTTTTTAACAACTTCTTTTCATTTTTTAATTCCTCACTGCGGGTATTGCTCCAGGTACTCCTGGTACTGATTTTGTCCCTAATGTTTTTAGGGAATCCCGGTGTCTACCGCAGCGCTATGCTGCGTCTGCTACCCGCCTTTTACCGACGGCGGGCAGACGGTATTTTACAAGACTGCGAAGTCTCCCTTTGCAACTGGATGGGAGGCATTCTCCTCAATTCAGTATTTGTATTCTCTCTCAGCTTTATTGGACTGTGGCTGTTAGGTATCAAGCTGGTCTTAGCCCATGCGCTGCTGGCCGGCGTTCTTAACTTTATCCCCAACGTCGGACCGAGTCTGAGCGTGATTTTTCCAGCTATGGTTGCCCTACTTTCCCCCGAACCTTGGAAAATTATTCCAGTGATTATTTGGTATGTCATCATCCAACAGATTGAAAGCTACTGGCTGACACCGACGGTCATGGCCCGTCAAATCTCCCTACCTCCGGCATTTACCCTGATTGCCCAGATTTTTTTTGCCACCATATTTGGCTTTCTCGGTCTGGTACTGGCCCTGCCCCTGGCAGTCGTTGCCAAAATCTGGATGCAAGAACTCCTGGTCAAAGATATTCTTGACCGATGGAAGATTGCTAGCTTTACTCCCCGACAGGCCACCCTGGTCGGCATACCCGACGCGGCCGAGTCTCTTCTCAAAACATCCGACTCCCCTTCCGCTATCTCTCCCGGGGCTGATGACTCTAAGTAAGTGGCCCTCAGCCCCGGAGTGCCGCTTTCCCTTTTCTCTCCTATGTGGGCATCCTGAACCCAGCTGTCTCCTGTGATCATCACCCATGCCCTTTGCTGCCAGCGTTCGTCATCTTCAGACCCTGGTCATGTCGTTCCATCCCACCATTGTGGTGGAAACCGTTGAAGAAGAGCGGGTACAGCAGCTGATCAACAAAGCTACCCTCGATCTACAGCTGCCCGTCTATGAATGGAGTATTGCCCAAGGGCTCGTCCGTCTAGAGGGTAACCGGTACAACCATTGGCAAAACGAATATGCACCACCGGGGGCGAGCCGCGTGGCGATCAATACCGACACAGCCGATCCGCTCGATGCCCTACGTCATATTCAGGCTGTTGGTCACCGCGCCGTCTATTGGTTTAAAGACTTTGCCACCCACTTTGACGATGCCATCATCACTCGCCTCTTTCGCGAAGTGGCCCAGCAGTTTGCCCATAACCAGTCCACTCTCCTCATCTCTGGAGACCGGGTGTCCCTACCACGAGAGATTGCCCACGAAGCCGTCTATTTTGACATGCCCCTGCCCGATCTAGATGAGCTACACAAGGCAATTTTAGAAGCCGTGCAGGCGCTACGGGGACGCATTAAAGTCAGGCTCAACCCAGACGAAATGCGCACGCTGGTAAACACAACCCAGGGAATGACCCTCAACCAAACCAAAAAAGTCATCGCCTACGCCGCCCTAGAAGACGGTCACCTGAGCGCTAAAGATATTGAAAGGGTACTAGAGCGAAAAATGCAGATCATCCGTGAAAGCGGGCTGCTCGATTATATTCCAGTCGAGAAAAACACCGCTGAGCTGGGTGGATTTGGCAGCCTAAAGCGCTGGTTAGCCCGTGCCCGCATTGGGTTTAGTGCCCAAGCCCAGGCCCTCAATCTAACACCGCCCAAGGGAATTTTAATCGTAGGCATCCAAGGCTGCGGCAAATCACTGGCTGCTAAAACCATTGCCCGAGAATGGCAGATGCCGCTGCTCAAACTCGATGCTGGCCGACTCTATGACAAATACGTGGGCGGCTCAGAAAAAAACTTTCGTCAGGCCGTTTCCCTAGCCGAAAAAATGGCTCCGGCTGTTTTATGGATCGACGAGATTGAAAAGACCATGGGCGGGAGTCAAAGTGCAGATACTGACGGTGGCCTCAGCCGTCGTTTGTTTGGCTCGTTTTTGACCTGGCTCCAGGAAAAGTCCCAGGAGGTATTTGTCGTGGCCACCGCCAATGATATTTCCCAACTTCCGCCTGAATTACTGCGTAAGGGACGTTTTGACGAGATCTTTTTTGTTGACCTGCCCGATCACCAGGACCGCGCTACCATTTTGGGCATCCACCTCAATCGCCATCACCAAGACCCCGCTAGCTTCAACATGCCTGAGCTAGTCCAGGCCACCGCAGGCTTTAGCGGTGCAGAAATTCAGCAGGTGATTGTGTCGAGTCTGTATCAATCTATTTACGAAAAGAGCGCCCTCGATACCGGACAGCTGATCCAGTCCATCAAAGCCACCGTACCATTATCTATTTCTCGCAGAGAGGATATTCAGCGGCTCCGCCACATGGCAGCCGACCGGTTTGTACAGATAAAGTAAGGGATGTGCGTGAAAATAAGAAACCTTTCTGAAGC
>JBCCAQ010000221.1:0-9047 GCA_039814735.1 Cyanobacteria bacterium P01_A01_bin.15 | reverse complement strand
GCTGGGGGCAGGAGCCGCCCGATGCCATTAGCTTTGACCTGGTGAGCCGCAGCGAACAGCGGGGGGACCCGGCCAGCCAAACTACGTTTAATAGCGAATGGGTGCTGGTGAATACCGGCCCTGACCCGATCACTCTGCTCACCCTTAGGGCGGATTTTTACGATCCTGACGCTCAGCTAATTCAAAGCGAAGACATCGCCGCCATTGGCGATGATGCGCCGCTGCTACCGGGGGAAACTCGTCCTTTTCGCGTGATCAAACCCCTGGCCCGCGACTATGGGCGCTATCAGGTGACGGTGCTAGGGGCGGAGTAAGCCCCATTTCCCTTCATAATGGCGCTACATTTTGTAAGGTACCTCTGGCTTAGGACCCTAGGGTCCCCGAGCACCGACATCCCCTACACCTATCCCCATGGCGAGAGATCTGCGCGAATTTATTAACCTAGTGGAAAAACGCGGCCAGCTACGTCGCATTAAAGCCCTGGTCGACCCTGAGCTAGAAATTGCAGAAATTTCTAACCGCATGCTCCAGTGCGGCGGTCCGGCGCTGCTGTTTGAAAATATCAAAGGGTCCCCCCACCCCGTAGCGGTCAATCTGCTGGGCACCGTTGAGCGCACCTGCTGGTCCATGGGGATGGAGCACCCCCAGGAGCTAGAAACCCTGGGTAAAAAGCTGGGTATGCTGCAGCAGCCCAAACCGCCTAAAAAGATTTCCCAGGCCGTGGAGTTTGGCAAGGTCCTGTTTGATGTGGTCAAGGCCAAACCCATGCGGGACTTTTTGCCCCCCTGTCACCAGGTGGTGCTGAAGGGCGACGAGGTGGATCTTACCCAGATTCCCATGATCCAGCCCTACCCCCAGGATGGGGGCAAGATCGTCACCCTGGGGCTGGTGATTACAAAAGACTGCGAAACGGGCATTCCCAACGTGGGGGTGTACCGGCTGCAGCTACAGGGTAAAAACACCATGACGGTCCAGTGGCTGTCGGTGCGGGGCGGGGCTCGCCACCTGCGCAAGGCGGCTGAAAATGGCAAAAATCTGGAAATTGCGATCGCAATCGGCGTACATCCGCTGATCATTATGGCGGCGGCCACCCCCATCCCCGTCGACCTGTCCGAGTGGCTGTTTGCCGGTCTCTACGGCGGTAGCGGCGTGCATTTAGCTAAGTGCAAAACCCTGGATCTTGAAGTGCCCGCCGCCTCAGAATTTGTGCTAGAAGGCACCATCACCCCCGGTGAAATCGCCACCGACGGTCCCTTTGGCGACCACATGGGCTACTACGGCCCCATGAACGATCAGGCTCCGCTGGTGCGTTTTCACTGCGTCACCCACCGCCAGGATCCGATTTACCTGACCACCTTTAGCGGTCGACCGCCCAAGGAAGAGGCGATGATTGCCATCGCCCTAAACCGCATCTATACGCCAATTTTGCGGCAGCAGGTGTCTGAAATTGTGGACTTCTTTTTACCGATGGAGGCCCTCAGCTACAAGGCGGCAATTATCTCCATCAAAAAGGCCTATCCCGGTCAGGCCCGCCGTGCGGCCATGGCCTTTTGGACCGCCCTGCCCCAGTTTACCTATACCAAGTTTGTGATTGTGGTCGACCATGACATCAACGTGCGGGATCCGCGCCAGGTGATCTGGGCGCTCACCTCCAAGGTGGACCCCAGCCGCGATGTGTTTATCCTGCCCGACAACCCCTTTGACTCGTTGGACTTTGCCAATGAAAAATTGGGTCTGGGGGGCCGTATGGGGATTGATGCCACCACTAAAATCCCCCCTGAAACCGATCACCAGTGGGGCGACGAGCTCAAGTCCGACCCCGATGTGGCCGCCATGGTGGAGCGTCGCTGGGCGGAGTACGGTCTCGGCGACCTGGACATGGGGGAAGCCGACCCCAATCTGTTTGGCTATGATATTCGCTAGTCTGGCTATTTCTTATCCCTCGGCCCACCATGGCAGAAGATCGTCGTCCCTGGTTTAAAACCCTACTGTCCGTGCGGGGGTCCGTCATTCGAGCGGTGCTGCCCAGGGTGGGGCTATGTACGGTCTTTTCGGTGGTGGTGGCGCTGCTGTATGAGGCCGGTATGGCCCTCTCCTGGCCGATTTTAGGTAACGTGGTGCCCAGTCTGGTGCTGGGGCTGCTGCTGGTGTTTCGCACCAATACTTCCTATGAGCGGTTTTGGGAGGGGCGCAAGCTGTGGGGCAATTTGGTTAACACCTCGCGCAACCTGGCTCGCCAGATCTGGGTGTCAGTGGACACCAGCCGCGCCTCAAAAGAACAGGCCCTAAAGCTGATTGTGGCCTTTGCCTTTGCCACCAAACAGCACCTGCGACAGCAGCCCTGCGCCCAGGAAATCCAGCACCTAGTCACACCGGCCCAGCTGCACCAGCTACAGGCGACCAGCAGCCCGCCATTGGAAATTGCCTTTTGGCTGGGGGACTATCTGCAGATTCAGCAGGATAAACGCTGTCTGCATCCCTATCAGGTGCAGGCCATGGCCCAGCAGGTAAACGGCCTGGTGGATGTGTTGGGGGGATGCGATCGCATCCTCAATACCCCCCTGCCCCTGGCCTACTCCATTCACCTCAAACAGCTGTTGGTCATGTACTGTCTGGCCCTGCCGCTCCAGGTGGTGAGCGAACTCAGCTGGTGGACGGTGCCCGTAGTTTCCCTGGTGGCCTTTGCCGTCTTTGGTGTCGAAGAAATTGGTCTAGAAATCGAAAATCCCTTTGGCTGTGACCCCAACGATCTGCCCCTCAATGCCATTTGTCACACCCTAGACCGTAATATTCACGACCTGATTGCCCTGGCCCCCAGTATCGAAAACAGTATCGAAAACAGTATCGAAAATGCCAACCCCCGGCAGATGACAGGGTCACCTAGCAAAGGCCATGGTCCCTAGGATGGCACTATGAGTCCTGGTACCCGTCGAAAGTTCCATGTTCCAGGAAAGAATCAAAACCATTTAGAGAATATCTACATATATGTGAAATGTTGATTCTACGGATGTGACCCCATTACCAACGTATAATCACCCAGCCATAATCGAGCCATAAAGCTATTGCTGATGGGTCTAACTTTTCTAGGGTGAGTCATACTATGAGGTCTAAACGACGTCTTTCTAGCCTCGGTAACAAATTTACAAAGATGCTAACGATTCTTTTTTTCGTTGGCATTATCACGAGTGGTCTCATCCTCTCGGCGGCCATGGCCCAAAAGGCCAAAGGCGAGATGATCCAGCGGGCGGAGATATTGCTCCAAACGATGGATTCGGTTAGAGCCTACACCAGTAGCAACGTGACCCCCCAGCTGGCGGGCGAGCTGGCCGACGCATCGGAGTTTATCCCTGAAGCGGTGCCCGCCTTTTCCGCCCGGACGGTTTTTGAAGAGTTTCGCACCCTCGACAAATACAGCGATTTTTCCTATAAAGAAGCCACCCTCAACCCAACCAACCCAGAGGATCTAGCCGACGAGTTTGAAACCGACATTGTCAACCAGTTTCGCAACGACTCTGAACTCACCGAACTCAAAGGCTATCGCACCGTTGAAGGTAAAAAGCTTTTATACATTAGCCATCCCCTCAAGGTGACCCAGGAGAGCTGTCTGGCCTGCCACGGCAGACCCTCGGCGGCTCCCCCCAGCATGGTGGCCACCTACGGCCAAGAGAACGGCTTTGGCTGGCAGCTAGGGGAAATCGTTGCCGCCCAGACCCTATACATGCCTGCAAGCCAGGTCTTTGCCCTCAGCCACCAGTATCTGGTGCTTTTGCTCGCCATTGTCGGTGGCATATTTGCCCTGGTGATGGGGGCCATCGGTCGATTGTTAAAAACAACGGTCATCCATCCCCTAGACCAGCTAAACAAGCTGATCCGTGGCATCAGTTTGGGGCAAAAAATGAGCCTAGCCAGCGCCTCGTCTGGGAAAACCCCCCTCAACAGTCTGGCCACCCGCGCCGATGAACCCGGTCAGCTCGCCCGTGCCTTTGAGCACATGGCCAACGAGGTCGCCCTCAGGGAACAATCCCTCAGCCATGCCAAAGAAAGTGCCGAAGCCGCCACCCAGGCAAAAAGTGACTTTTTGGCCAACATGAGCCACGAGTTACGCACTCCCCTCAATGCCATTATCGGCTACAGCGAGATGCTAGCAGAAGACATTGAGGACCTGTCGGTGGATGATGCCCAGACCGACCTGTATCGGATTCAAGGGGCGGGCAAACAGCTGCTCACCTTGATCAATTCGGTGCTCGACCTATCTAAAATTGAGTCAGGTCGCATGGAGCTGTACGTAGAAGAGTTTGCTATCTCCTTTCTGGTGGAACAGGTTGCCGATGTGCTTAATCCGATGGTGCAGCAAAAGGGCAATAAGCTCGTGGTCCATCACGGCACGGATGTCGATATGCTCAAGGCGGATCGCACCAAGGTTTACCAAAGCCTGCTAAATCTTTTGAGCAATGCCAACAAGTTTACCAAGGAGGGCACCATCGCCCTGACGGTGCAGGCCAGTACCCAAGGAGACCAGCCCTGGATTGACTTTGTTGTCACCGATACGGGCATCGGCATGACGTTAGAACATCAGCAAAAGGTCTTTGATGCCTTTGCCCAGGCCGATACTTCCACCACTCGACAGTTTGGGGGTACCGGTCTTGGTCTCACCATCACCAAACAATTTACCACCATGATGGGGGGAGATATCACCGTTGAAAGTCAGCTGGGGAAAGGGTCTCAGTTTACCCTGCGGCTGCCCCAAACGGTTCAAGGCGGCAGCAGTGAACCGGTGCTTGAGGTGCGTCCCTGGATTTTGATACTGCAGGCCAAGGAAAAGAACCAGGAGGTGGTCACCCGGATGCTGCAGCAGGAGGACTGGACGGTGCAATGTGCGGATAGCAGCGCTGAGGCGTTGTCCCTGGCCCAGACCGACAGTCCGGCTCTGGTGCTAATCGATTTAAATTTGGAGCCCGATGCGGTTGATTGCATTAAAACCCTGCGACAAACAGAGGCTTTTAAGGAGGTGCCGATTATTGCCATGGCCAACTCAGCCATTGGGGCCGACATTAGCACCCAAATTGCTAACGATATTCAAAGTGTTTACTATCGCAATGATTTAAACCTGCAGGACTTCCTAGAGGAACTGCATGTTTGTGCCGCGCTGTAGCTGCGGTCTCTCCCTGACCCAGACTGTTGCTGACATCGCCCAGTGGTCAATCTATCAATATATGTGTGTGTTATGCCTAAGGTTTTATTAGTTGAAAACAATGCTTTAAATCAAAAAATACTGGAGCGGCGGCTGCACCATAGCGGCTATGAGGTAATCGTGGCCACCAACGGCGACCAGGGGGTTTCCGTTGCGATCGCACAGCAGCCAGATCTAATCATCATGGCCACCGATCTGCCGGTCATGGACGGCTGGCAGGCCATTAGAATCCTCAAAGCCTCGGTGAACACCGGCAGCATCCCGGTCATTGCCCTGACCGCCAGCACCGCAGCAGACAGCTTAAAAACAGCGTTGAGCGTTGGCTGCGACGACTACGACACCAAACCCGTTGTTCTCAAACGTCTCCTCGGTAAAATTGACGCGCTCCTCGGTCAGGCCCTGGCCCCCCCCGCTTTGTCGCCTCAGTCCGCTGCCGGACCAACAACCCTAGAAACGGCTGACTCGGAGGCTGCTGTTGCCAGCGGCGGCCTAAACGGTCGTTACCAGGTGGTGCAGACGATCAGTGACGGTACCTTTGGCCAATGTTTGTTGGCCCAGGATGTATTGACTGCAAAGCCCGTCATTATCAATACCTTTAAGCTGCCGGTTAATAACCCTACCCTGTTAAACCTGGTGCGTCAGTCCCTCGACTCAGAGATGCGTTTTCTCAACGTTATCAGCCGCCAGGACGACATTGCCACCTGTCTCGATCATTTTGAGCAGGAAGATGTATTTTACTGGGTGCAGCCCCAGGTGGTTGGCACATCACTGGCCAATGAGCTGGGCAGTGCCCAATCCATGGGGCATGTGCTACAGCTCACCCACAGTTTGCTGAGCAGCGTCAACGCGTTTCACCAGAGTCAAATTGTTCACTGCGAGTGCCATCCCCACAGCTTTATTCGTCGTCAGTCCGACGGTCGCATCATTTTGGTCGAGTACGGCGTGCTACAGCGTATCTTTGTCAAGCTGCGCTCCCATTCGCTTCCCTATCGTCAGGCCATGCTGAGCCAGCGACACTATCAGTCAGCGGAGCAACGGGTGGGTAACCCCCAGTTAAATAGCGATATTTATGCCATCGGTATGATTTTGCTACAGTCGCTGACCGGTCAGCCCCCCGACTGGTTAATTTCAGCCAGCAGCCATCAAAATCTGACGGATTTGGTCAAAGCGGATCCCAACATTGTCAAAGTCTTTGAGCGCATGGTGAGTCCCAACTCCCAGCTACGCTTTAAGTCAGCGAGTGAGGCCCTCGCCGCGCTACCCCTAGGGCTGATTCCAAAAGTACCGGTCTATCGAACTGCATTCTCCTCTTGAGCCCATGGGCGCGGGGCCGCAGGCAGGTTATAACAGAACTGATGTTTTAGCCTGTGCCCATGACTTATCAACCTACCCAAACGGTCCCCGTCGAGCTAGAGGACGGCACGCTGATCTATGTAAAGGTAGACGCGCCCCCCGGACGGCGAGATGTGGGTGGCGGCCCCGGACCCAAGTCTTCCTTTGGTAAGGTGACGGAGTCGATTGAGGGGATTGTGAAAGCGATTGCGAAGCCGATCAATGCGGCGAAACCGACCAAGGCCAGTGTGACCTTCGGGGTGGAGGTGGAAGTGCAGGAAGGGCATTTGGTGGCGGCGTTGGCGAAGGGCACAGCGACGACGAGTTTGGAGATTACCCTAGAGTGGGAAAAACCGTAGGGGTTGGCTCCGTGCCTACCCTAGGACATGAATTGCCTAACGGGGATATATTGTGACCAAAATCCGCATTGACGAACTGTTGCAGCAGTGTACGGTCAAGCTGTCGGTACTGGAGACCGGCAAGGTGGGCACGGGGTTCTTTGTAGCACCGGGGTGCATTCTGACCTGTAGGCATGTGGTGCAAGGTGGCCAAACGTGCTCGGTGCGCTATGGAGAAACCAAGCACTTTGCCATGGCTGAGGTGGTGGAGAGGTGGGCAAACCTTGACATGGCGCTGCTTGCCTTTGAGACGACCGAGAATTTGCCCTGTGTGATGTTAGATGGAGCATTGCAGCCTGGAGATGACCTGTTTTTGTTTGGCTATCCAGAACGGGACTTTCCCAATGGGTGTCCGGTGACGACCAGTCATGAAGGAATCACGCCCGGCCCACCGCGAGAAATAAAATTTAAGGCGGGGCAGATTACGCCGGGAATGAGTGGATCGCCGTTGCTGAACCAGCGCACGGGGAAGGTGTGCGGCATGGTGACGTTTACACGGGATGAAAGAATTGATTTAGGTGGTGGGGCGGTACCGGTAGATGATATTTTGGTTTGTTTGTCTGAGGAGGTAAAGCAGGCAAACAGGGAGTTTCATCAGCGGGATTCTCGCTGGCATGATGCGTTGCCTAAAGAACCGCAGACATCGCCATCGTTGATGAGTATTCCCAGTAACTTACAAGAGCGGGGAAGCTCTAACTTTGTAGGGCGAGATCAAACGCTCAAGGAGCTACACGAGAAACTACAGCCGGGGCAAACCCTAGCGATTACTGCTTTGCAAGGCATGGGTGGCATTGGTAAAACCGAGATGGCGGTGCAATATGCCCAGCGCTACAAATCTCACTATCCTAGCGGCGTGTGTTGGCTCAGTGCCCGTGGGGCAGATATCGGCACCCAGATTGTCAAATTTGCGGTGGAAGAGTTGGGACTGCCGCAGCCAGAAGGAGAGCTAGATGCCCAGCTACGGACTGTTTGGAGATATTGGCCTAAACAGGCTGATGGAGAGCGAGTACTGCTGATCTATGACGATGTGGCAGATCAGCTGAGTGTGGATGGCCAAAGAAAGATAAACGCCTATGACGCTATCAAAGTAGCCTTGCCAACCGATCGGCGATTTCAGGTATTGCTAACAACGCGGCTACAAAATATGGCAGCGTCGAAGGTAAAAGACTTTCGACTAGATTTGCTCAGTGAGACAGTAGCGCTAGAGCTATTGGCAGCTATTATTGGCCCTGAGCGCATGGAGTCGGAGCCAGCTGTTGCCCAGGCGCTGTGTAAATGGGTTGGCTATTTACCCCTGGGCCTAGAGCTATTGGGGTATTTCTTGGTAGAGAACGAAGACTGTTTGCTAGCGGAGCTGTTAGAGCGCCTGGAGGATAATCGGGTCCATTCAGAAGCCTTGAAGCACGATCATTCTGGTATGACCGCGGAGCTGGGGGTGATTGATGCGTTTGAGTTGAGCTGGGCACAGCTAAGCGAAGATGCCAGAGCGCTGGCCTGCTGGTTGAGTTTGTTTGCGCTGGCACCGATACCTTGGGAACTGGTAACAGCTGGGACTGAGGCAGACGAACAGCAAAAACGCTGGGAAAAAGCGCGTAATAGAGAACTACGGAAGCTGAGTCTGCTGCAGCGACCGGGCAAGGATATCTATCAGCTGCATCAGCTGGTGCGGGAGTTCTTTTTAGCGAAGTTAGAGGAGCGAGAAGACAAGGAAAATCTCAAAGAAGCCTATTGTGGCCTGATGGGGACTATTGCCAGCCAGATGCCCCAAAGCCCTACGCAGGAACTCATCAGTCAGATGAGCCCGACTGTGCCCCATATGGAGGAAGTAACGACTCGGTGGCTAAGTTCGATAGGAGACGAAGAAAATGAGCTGCTAGGGCCATTTGTATTTTTAGCTCGATTTTATGATGGGCAAGGGGCCTATGCTCAGGCTGAGCCCTGGTATGAGAGTGGTTTAAAGGCGACTCTTGAGCGATTTGGCGAGGCGCATCCGGACGTGGCGACGAGCCTGAACAATTTGGCGGGATTATATGATTCTCAGGGCCGTTATGGGGAAGCGGAACCGCTGTACCAGGAATCGTTGGCGCTGTGGAAACAGTTGCTGGGGGAGGCGCATCCGTCCGTGG
>JBCCAQ010000153.1:0-13220 GCA_039814735.1 Cyanobacteria bacterium P01_A01_bin.15 | reverse complement strand
TGCTTGAAAACGTGGATCGCCCCTGAGGTTGTCAAAGGCCGGGTCGCGACCCGCCATGGCAATCCACTGGCTAGGATTTAAGGTAACGGCTTTTTGCAGCGCCAGCAGGGCAAAGTCATCGGCCTGGGTCTGGGCATGGCAGTAGGCTTTGAGGTACCAGGCTAGATCTAGATCCATCTTGAGGGCGACGGCCTGGTTAAAGTTTGCGATCGCAGGTTGAAAATCCTTTAGCAGCATCAGGGCTAACCCCCGACGGACCCAGGCTTCGTAGTAGTCAGCCCTGAGTTCGATGGCTTTACCATAGGATGCGATCGCGTCCTCACATTGCCCTCGATCGTCAAAGGCGATACCGCGCTGATACCAGTGGTCTGGCCCTTGTAACTGCGTATCCATCGGTTCCCGTCTCCCTATTACCAGCCGCCTAAATAAGTCTGAGCAATCTGAGCAAATCGCCATTGCCCTGTGGAGCTACCTAGAGATAGCCTGTTAAAAAAATCAAAAAAATTAATAATGCACGCAACTTAGAGAAATTGATGTACATTATCGGGCAATGCTGCGGTTAGCGCTATCGCTAAAACTACCCTGGGGCTACATTATTTTTTAGCCACAACAGCACCTAGAAAAACGCCGCCTGAGGCCAGGGCACGCTAGCCAACCGTTTTACGTTTTCTTGATATATGAAGCCGAGTTCTGCTGGATCCTCTGCTAAATTCACTGCCGTTAAAGGGGCTGCCCAGACTCTTGTGGGTCAGCTAGTCCGAAATGTGCAACCTCGACGTTGGCGCTGGGGTTTTTATGCAAGGTTCTTGCTTTTGGGCGGTCTGTCCCTGTGGGCGTTGACCGGTTTTGTCCTACCCGCCCAGCGCAAATCTGCTGCTGCTGCCGAGATTGAGCTAGCTAGGGCAAGCAACCCCTGGAGTTTTGCTTCATTCCCAGTGGAAAACTTCCAGGCATACACCTCTCCCTTTGGCTACCGCCAATCCCCCTTTGGAGGAGAACAGTTTCACTACGGCCTAGACATAGCTGCCCCCCTTGGCAGCTATGTCCGCAACTGGTGGGAAGGCCGTGTGGTTGAGGTCTCAGACGATAGCGCCTGTGGCACCTCCGTGGTGATCGAATCAGGCAACTGGCTACACATCTACTGCCACATGCAGGGCTATGTCACCCGTGAGGGCGGCAGACGGGTCATGGTCGATCCAGGGGGTAATATCCGCATTCAAGAAGGTACTAATATCAGCACAGGGCAGCCCATTGGTCGGGTTGGCATGACCGGGCGCACCACCGGCCCCCATCTGCACTGGGGGATGAAGTTTGAAAGTAGCTGGGTCGATCCGGCAATGGTACTGCGGGCGATGTACGAAGATCAGCAGGCTATTCGTTAGTCAGCATGGCTGGGCCCGTGTCTTTATGATCTACAGCACAATCGATCGACCAGCCAAGATGTTATCTTCTAGCTAAGGCCATCCTTGCGAGTGGCTGGAAGCCGTACCTGTTCGATTACCTCTCCAATACCTATGACTGCTCCCATGTCCGAAGCTGAAAATCCTCGTGCTGTTCTCCGTTCGCAAGAGCCAGAGCTACAGTACGAACTTCCTTGGAACCGTGAAGGTGAGTTTGAAATAGAGGCGCTGATCGTCAGTCAAAGTAAAAGCGATCTGCTGGTCAAAGTACAAACTGACCGTGGTGAAAACCACCTAACTATCTTAGGGTTTCTGCCCGGTCGAGTGTCAGGTCAGCGGTGGCGTTTGGAATGCCTGCGCTCCTCTGGTCGGATCGAGCTACTCGATGGCGAGCCCCTCGAATAGATAGCGGTTTTTTTCCCTAGGGATGAGATATACGAGCCCGTTGGGATTGCATACCTGCAAAAAGCAATCCCAACGGGCTCCAATCTCTGGCCCCAGAGGTTAGATGTGGGCAGAGGGCAGGTCTACATATTCACTGACAATGCCGCGAAACTCATCACCGTCGATAGTCTCTTTTTCCACCAGTCGGTCTACCAGCCGGTCTAGCAGGGAGCGGTTACCCTTGAGCATTGAGCGCGCCTGATCGTAGGCCGTCATTGCAATCTCCCGCACCCGCTGGTCGATTTTGGCGGCCATTTCCTCTGAATATTCCGAACGCTGCATCAGGTCGCTGCGTCCCAAGAAAACAGCGCTGCTGGGGCTTTCCATTGCAAACGAGCCCAGCTCTGACATGCCAAATCGGGTAATCATCTGACGGGCGATATTGGTCACCTGTTGAATATCGTTAGCGGCACCCTGGGTAACTTCGTCTGACCCAAAGACAATCTCCTCAGCGGCCCGGCCACCCAGCGCCATCGTAATCCGATCGATCAGCTCGGCGTAGGAAATCAGCCCGTCATCCACCCGATCTTCTTTGGGTAAATAGCTAGCAAATCCGCCGATGCCACCGGAACGGGGAATGATCGTTACCTTTGCTAGGGGATCTGAGTGCTTTAACATGGTGCTGACTAGGGCATGTCCCACCTCGTGATAGGCGATTAGCCGTTTCTTTTTATTGTCTAAAAGGGGCGTCAGGGTTAAACCAATGGTGAGACGATCGATGGCGTCGTCAATTTCTTCCATGGTGACAGAGTCTTTACGACGGCGAGCTGTCAAAATAGCCGCTTCATTGAGCAGATTAGCTAGCTGAGCGCCTGAAAAACCGGGTGTGCGCCGGGCGATCGCATCGAGATCGACATTGTCCGCTATCTTTTTATCCCGCGCATGGACGTCTAAAATTCCCAGACGTCCTTTGTAGCCAGGTAAGTCGACGGTAATCTGTCGGTCAAACCTTCCCGGTCGCAGCAAAGCGGCATCTAAAACATCAGGGCGGTTCGTGGCGGCGATCACGATAATTCCGCCATTCCCCTCAAAACCATCCATTTCAGTGAGCAGCTGGTTTAGCGTCTGCTCTCGTTCGTCGTTGCCGCCGCCAATGCCGGCTCCGCGCTGACGTCCAACGGCATCAATTTCGTCAATAAAGACAATGCAGGGGGAGTTTTCCTTTGCTTTCTTAAACAAGTCCCGTACCCGAGAGGCTCCCACACCGACAAACATTTCAACAAACTCAGACCCCGAAATGCTAAAGAAGGGCACCCCGGCTTCACCAGCAATGGCTTTTGCCAGCAGCGTTTTTCCCGTTCCCGGCTGGCCAACTAGCAAGACCCCTTTAGGAATACGAGCTCCAATGGCGGTAAATTTCTCAGGGTTTTTGAGAAAGACAACGACCTCTTGCAGTTCTTCTTTAGCTTCTTCAATCCCAGCCACGTCATCAAACATCACCCCCGTTTTTGCCTCCATCTGGAAACGGGCTCTAGAACGGCCAAAGTTCATGGCACCGTTGGCAGAATTGGCGGAGCGGCGGAGAATCATCAGCAGCGCAAACACGACAATCAGTGCCAGTAGTGCATTGACCGCCAGTCCGGTCAGGGCACTGTTGTCGGAGCGCTCTAGCACTTCATAGTCAACACCGCTGCTGCGCAGTCTTTGTAGCAGCCGCTGGTTGTAAATATCGTTGGCAAACAGGGTGACAGGCTGTAGCGGTTCCTGTTCCTCGTCCCCCTTGAGCCGCACGTTGGCCACACCCCGAACGTTATCGAGTTCAACCCGCTCCACCTCCCCTTGGTCTAACTTTTCTAACAGCTGACCGTAGGTGATTTGAGGTTCATCTGCTCCCTCTACTTGAGCCGTGGCTGGCTGGGCTGTCACCAAGGGGGCCACCAGTAGGGTCTGTAGTAAAAACCAGCCGGTGGCCAAGCTGCGAGTCGCACGGCGGCTGAGGGACCGGGGGGCCGAGGGGTGAGTGGGCTTAGTCATATAAAAAGAACGTGCTGCTAAAAATAAGGCCAGGGCGGGTTGGCAAGCGCTTGCCAACGGATCGATTAGGGTGACCAAATCGACACACCTAGTTTAGCGCTCTAGCTTGGTAACGTCTTAGGGCAACGATGGCATTTTGACCACCAAACCCAAAGCTGCTGCACAGCACATGGGTGATGAGGGCATCACCTCGAGGGCCGCCACTGACAAAGTTAAGGTCAAACTCGGGTTGCTGTAGACCCACGCAGGGGGGCAGTCGCTGCTGCTGCAGACTGAGCAGGCTAAATACGGTGCCGATCAGACCAGCGGCTCCCAGGGTATGGCCGGTGGCACCCTTGGTGGAGCTAAGGTTGGCCCGAGGAAACAGCTGCTGAATCATGTGGGCTTCGTTGGCATCATTGAGACGGGTACCGGTGCCGTGGGTGTGGATATAGTCAATCTCGTCTGGCTGTAAACCGCTGCGCCGCAGACACTGCCTAGCGACGGCCAGCGCCCCATCGCGCCGGGGGGAGCTGATGTGGCTGGCGTCATTACTGAGGCCAAATCCTAGGACCTGGCCGTAGGGCGTTTTTTGAGCAGTCTCCTTAGCTTCTAAAACAACGGCGGCGGCCCCTTCTCCCAGCACCAGGCCGTTGCGATCGCAATCAAACGGATAGCAGCCATCCTTAGCCATGGCCCCCATGCGACGAAACCCCGTCAGCGTTAGGGGTGTGACGGGGGCATCCACAGCGGCGACCACCACGCGATCGCACTGCCCCGTTTGCAGCAGCATATACCCTTGAAACAGCGCCCATAGCCCCGTGGCACAGGCCGCCATGGGGGCTAGCACCGGGCCCTGGGTGCCCACCAGCTGGGCAACTCGACTCGACAGACCGCAGGGCAGGGCTGCAAGCCAGTCCCCTGGTGCCCCCATGGCCATGGCCTCCTCCCAGCGGTTTAAATAGCTGCGGCTAGAGCCCACCACCAGACCGCCGTCGGCGAGCGGGGGGGCAAGGCCCGCATCCGCCATGGCCGCTTTGACGGTAGCGATCACCAGGTCCTCTGGGTCAGCTGGAACCTTGCCGACCATCGCCAGGGGCATCGCCGGTAGCGACAAAAATGGCTGGCGAAGTGCGATCGCACATTTGCCAGCCAGCAGATTAGACCAGGTCGTCTGTACCGTTGTCCCCAGGGCTGTCCACAAACCGATGCCGGTTACAACGACATCAACCATTAGCAACACATATTTGAGACAAACTACAGCATCGTCCTCACAATCATTTCTAAAACTATTCGGTAACGAGGGCATCCAAGCCTTCAATCACCGTTGCTGATTCAATCACATCCCCCTGCTGGATATTGTCCACTACCTCTAGTCCTTCGCTGACATAGCCAAAGACCGCATAGCTACCATCCAAAAAGGGCAGATCCGCCAGGGCAAAGTAAAACTGAGCCGATGCCGAATCAGGAAACTGGGAGCGCGCCATGGCCACAGCACCGTGGGTATGCCGAAGCGCTGGTTTGGCCGTCTCACCTGCCATCTCAAAGGTTTGACTGTAGATGGGCTGGTCTGCTCCTTCAGGCGTAATCTCTAAAGGAACCATCCGCTCTTCTTGGGTATCAGGATCAATAAAACCACCGGTCCCCAGCTGCTGCACGGGAACCGAGGGATCCTTACTCTGAGGATCGCCCCCTTGCACCACAAACGGCTGCGGCTCGCGGACAACCCGATGAAAAACCGTACCGTCGTAAACGTCCCGCTCCACCAAATCGACAAAATTGCCAGCGGTAATCGGTGCCTGAGTACCGTCAACCTCAATCACAATGCGCTCGCCGTTGACCAATAGCTCAACAGTCGCCGTACCTTCTAGCTGTACCATCCCTTCAGGCATGGGTATCACAGCCACCTCTGCTGGTTCAGTCGCCGCCACCGGAGCTGATTCCGACGGGGCAGTGGAGGTACAGCCCACCATCAGTAGGGCCACAGCCAGACCCACGGCCCATCTTGTATGGAAACCCAAAACCATGATTTCTTCCTTTATTGTTTCCTTTATTGTCTAGGGGCAACATATCTTGCCACAGGGAAAATGCCTTTTCAATAGGGCTTCCCCTGAGCCAACTTGGAACTAATATCACAGTCCTTCTAGGGGCACCTGTAGAAATCGAGCCAGTTCAGCCCCCTGATTTTCCACAGCCGCCAACGACATGGGTTGACCCACCCGAGTCAGTGGAATATCTCCCTTGCCCTTAATTTTGAGATAAAGCGCTCGCTTCGGATTTAATCCCTCTCGAATATCGACGCGGATCGCCGTAATGGAGGATAGCGGATACTTAAAGTCAATCGTGCGGTTTTTACCTGGAAAACCCCATCGAAAAATCTGAGCTTCTTGAGTCTCCTTATCGAAGCGGTTGTAGCCACCCCCCACGTTCCAAATGCAGATCAGCCAGAGATACAGCGATAGTAGCAAGGCCGCCACGCCATAAAAACACATGGCAATTCCCTGGGGAATAAAGATCAGCTGGGTAGGATTCGCAAACGGTAGGAGGTTCATTCCTGTGTAGCTAGAGAGGCCAGCCAGCAGAAAACCCGTCCCACCAACGGCGGTCACTGTAGCCCACCAGTAGTTGCTCCAGCGGCGAGACCCTAAAATTTCACGGCAGAGGACGCTATCTTGGTCGGCTACGTCAGAAACAGTTGCTTTAGAAACAGCCATGTTGATTTATAAAAGAATATTCAAGCAAGTTCTGAATTTCTACCAGCCTATCAAGTATTGCAGGCGAATACACTGGTCACGCTCGTCACATCTCGCTAAAAAAGTCTGCCTAAACAGGCCATGCCTCAGCCTTTCAAAAGACTACAGATTCTGATAGGATTAGCTTTAACTTTTGCAACGTTCAAAACCCAATGCTGATACCCAACTGAGCCGGGGTGCATAGGCTCGTTGATTGGTTTCACACAACTTTGTTAACTGTTTTCATAAGAGGACTCCATGACCAGTCAGCCCGACCGCGTGGTTCTAATTGGTGTTGCCGGTGATTCAGGATGTGGCAAATCCACATTTTTGAAACGCCTCAGCGATCTTTTTGGCGAAGAATTTATGACTGTCATCTGTTTAGATGATTATCACAGTCTAGATCGTAAGCAGCGTAAAGAAGCTGGAGTAACGGCCCTTAACCCCAAGGCAAACAACTTTGATTTGATGTACGAGCAAATCAAAGCCTTAAAGTCTGGAACTCCAATCGATAAGCCTATTTACAACCACGAAACCGGCTTTATCGATCCGCCCGAGCGCATCACCCCCAACCACGTTATTGTCATTGAGGGATTACACCCCCTTTATGATGAGCGAGTACGTAGCTTGCTTGATTTCAGTGTCTATCTCGATATTAGTGACGAGGTTAAGATCGCCTGGAAAATTCAGCGCGACATGGCAGAACGGGGACATACCTACGAGGATGTCCTAGCATCTATCCAAGCCCGTAAACCCGACTTTGAAGCCTATATCGATGTTCAAAAGCAGTATGCTGACATCGTTTTGCAGGTCCTACCGACCAAGCTTATTAAGGATGACAAAGAGCGCAAAATTTTGCGGGTGCAGATGATTCAAAAAGAGGGTGTAGAGGGGTTAGAACCCGCCTATCTGTTTGATGAGGGGTCAACGATTAACTGGGTCCCCTGCGGTCGCAAGCTGACCTGTTCCTATCCGGGTATTCGTATGGCCTACGGTCCTGATTCCTACATGGGTAACGAGGTCTCTATCCTTGAAATTGATGGTCAGTTTGAGAAGCTAGAGGAGCTTATCTACGTTGAAGAGCACCTTAGCAACATCTCTACGCGCAGCTATGGCGAAATGACCGAGCTACTTCTAAAGCACCGGGAGTATCCTGGTTCTAACAACGGTACAGGGCTGTTTCAAGTGCTAGTCGGTCTTAAGATGCGGGCTACCTATGAGCGCCTAACCAGCTCCCTGGCCGGTGTAGCGGCTATGGCGTAGCTTCTACTGCCGTTCGCTCGGGGTAGAAGCCGCCATCAATCAGGTTGTGGCTGGCAGGGATGCCGCCGTTTTGTCAGAGTCACGAAACGGCGGTTTGTTCTGTGAAAAAAAAACTGTGGGTTCGCAGCAGAGACGGCGCAGTCGGCCGGTTCACAGGCAAAGTCGATGTGCCGTCATCCTAGCTTCGGTCTAGTCAGACAGCAGCTGCCACATTTCAAGATTTGATAGGGAATGTTATATTGACAGCTGCGTCTTAACAGGAACTGAATTAACAGCCACATAGGGAAAATCCTGAAGACTATTAGTATTAGTAGTAAAGAAGTTATTGACGGTCTAATTTCTACCTAAGATTCATCATTTCACGATTAGCATGGCTTCAGGTTCTCATCTCAGCAGTATTCTTATCGTCGAGGACAGCCAGGGTCGACGGGAGATTGTCCTAGATAGCTCCGTTTATTCCGTTGGTCGCGATGCCAAATGTGATATTCGACTGGCCTCACAGTTTGTTTCTAGGCACCACGCTACGCTGGTTCAGCTTCCTATGGATGATGAAAGCTACTATTACCGGATCGTGGACGGCAACCTTAAGGGTAAGCCCAGTGCCAACGGCATGCTAATTAACGGTCGCAAACTGCAGGCCCACGACCTTAAGAATGAGGATGAAATCGTCTTTGGCCCCCAGGCTCGGGCCATTTACTACCAGCTAAAACGAGACACTACCTCAACGGTTCCTCCAGATGAGTTCGATATCACCCTCATTAGCCCCAATATGATCGATGAGGAAGAGGACGGCTAATCTCTAATAGATCGGTATAGGTTCGAAAAGCCTGGGTCTAGAGTTTAGGATTTAGAGGTGAGTGAGCCATGGCGGGAGCAAAAAATCCAACCGTGGGCTAGCTAGCTTTATTTTCGATTGCCTGGTTGACCTGCTGAAAGACTTGATGACAGTGATTATTGACCCTGAGGGGCAGCTCCTCGTTTTTGACTACTAAATTGACGGTGGCAGCAGGGTTTTGAGTTACCAGCTCAGTTTCATCGGTGGAGCCAATCAGGACTTCGACCGTGGCTAGCTGGCTGTAGGAGACCAGTCCAGGACGCTCTTTTGCCATCATATAATCTCCATCCTGATAGACCAGGTGCAGATCGCAGGCTTGGAGGACGTCTAGCAAGGACTTTCGAAGATTATTAGCAGGAAGAACGCTTACAAAAAGGTTAGTATACCGGGCCATAGAAAATTCTAGAGCTACTGCACAGTGTCAAAAGTTACGGTGTGTGGGCAAGGGCAAGTGGCTACCCTCAAGCTCGTACAGCTAGTACGCTGAAGGAATTTGACCTCTCGCTTTGATCTATTATCTCAGTAGATCTAGCTAGAAATCTGCATCCAACTTTACCCTTCAAAGAAACAGTAAATTTCTCAGGATAAATATAGGTTAAATTCAGAGATATTTTCTGAATCAGTGTTAATAATACTCCCTCGGATCGGTTAAGGAAAAGATGCGCGGTAAACTCATTGTCTTTGAAGGAATCGAAGGAAGTGGTAAAACCACTCAAATTCAGCATCTGCGTCAGTGGTTAGACCAGAGGCTGGTCGAGGGGGCGGCTGACTATCCAACCGGGGTAATTGTGACTCGGCAGCCTGGTGGCACCAACATTGGCCAACAAATCAGACAGGTTTTGCTGCAGCCATCGGCCGGTACTGATAGTTTAACAAGTACATCAGAGCTATTGCTTTATGCAGCCGATCGTGCACATCATGTTGAACGGATTTTGCTACCGGCGTTAGAGACCGGTCATCTGGTGATTTGCGATCGCTACACCCATTCGACAGTTGCCTACCAAGGCTACGGCAGACAGCTAAAATTAGACCTGATTGAAACCCTCAATACTATCGCCACCGGAGGGTTAGCTAGCGATCTGACTCTTTGGTTAAAACTGGACGTGGCCCAGGGGTTAGAACGGATGGCGGCCCGCGGCCAGGCTGACCGGATTGAGCAGGCGGGTGTAGAATTCCACCGGCGGGTTCACCAGGGGTTTGCGGCCCAGGCCCAGCGGTATGGGGAGCGATTTATTACCGTGGACGGCAGTCTGAGCCAGCTGGCGGTAGCTGAGCAGGTACAAGCCGTTGTCTCCCGTTATTTGCAGCAGTGGTATGCCCTCTGAGCCCTCTTTAATCCCAGCTGAGCAAACGCGACAGCTTTTTGACCCTATTGTCGGGCAGACCCAAGCTGTTTCTTTGTTGCTCCAGGCCGTTACCCGCGAGCGGATTGCCCCTGGCTATCTGTTTGTCGGGCCAGCCGGTATCGGCCGCAGTTTGGTGGCTGAGGCGTTTGCAGCTTTACTTCTGGGGCACTCAGGTGAGTCCCTCGACCGTCTACAGCGGCGAATTCGGTCTCGAAACCATCCTGATTTATTGTGGGTTGAACCCACCTATTTGCATCAGGGTCGACTACTCACCGTAGCCGAAGCCCAGGCAGCGGATGTCAAACGACGCGGACGCCCCCAGGTGCGGCTAGATCAGGTGCGAGAGATTGCTCGCTTTTTGGGACGCCCCCCCCTAGAATCGGCCAGAGCCGTTGTGGTGATTGAATCGGCTGAGCTAATTGCTGAAGCCGCCGCCAATGGTCTCCTAAAAACCTTAGAGGAACCTGGCCAGGCCACCCTGGTGCTGATGGCCCCCGATCAGCAGACACTGCTGCCTACGCTGATTTCTCGGTGTCAGACGATTCCATTTCGGCGGTTGGGGGCCACTGATTTAGCCCAGGTACTTGCCCAGGTAGGCCATGCCGAGATTTTGGCGCATCCCGAAATCCTGGCCCTCGCCCAGGGCAGTCCGGGGAGTGCGATCGCAAGCTGGCAACAGCGGCAAACTATCCCGCCAGACCTGTTACAGCAGTTGAGTCAGCCCATATCTGACCTTTGCCGTGCCCTGGAGCTAGCCCGTCACATTGCCCAGACCCTGACACCGGAGTCGCAGCTATGGCTGCTGGACTACCTGCAGCAGAGCCGATGGCACCGGGGAGCCCAGGGTATGGAGCAGCTAGAGCTAGCCCGTAAACAGCTGCTGAGGTATGTGCAGCCGCGTCTGGTTTGGGAAGTCACGCTGATGAATTTGATGGAGAGCCCAGGGGATAGTGAGATAGCGGGGCATAGGAACTAAACTAAATAGGGTAGTTTGTGACGCGTTCTCTCGTGCCAACACCACAGAGAAACAAACGATCTGTATGGTTCCACAGTCAACCCAACGTCCCTTTAGAAAAACTAGTTTTTGGATTGGGATAGCCCTACTTTTACTCGCTGGCGGTGCTTCCCTACTGGCACTGCGCTCGGTTCGACGCTCACGGCAGGCCGCCCTAGAAGAAGCCGCTCAACCCCCACCGGAGCGGGTGGATGTAGCTGCCCTAGGTCGCATTGAACCCAAAAGTGAGGTGATTGATGTGGCCGCCGCAGAAACTGGAGTTTTGGCCAGATTACTGGTAGATGAAGGCGCTCAGGTACAGACAGGGGAGGTGTTAGCCGAGCTAGACATGTATGCTGTCCGTAAGGCCGAACGCGACTATGCCGCCAGTCAGCTAGGGGAAGCTCAGCAAACCCTAGCTGCTGAAAGTGGTCTAGGTGCAGCCCGCATCGCTGAGGCAACTACCAAAGCAGGGCAGATCGACCAGCCCCAGATTCAAGCGATTGAAGCCCAAGCTGCTGAGATTCGTAGCCTGGAGGCCCGTCTATCGTTGGCAAACATCGATCTAGCTCGATTTGAGAATCTGTTGAGCCAGGGAGCCATTACCCAGCAGGAGTTTGACCGTCAGCAAACGGAGGCAAACGAGCTCCTAAGCGACATTGCCAATGCCAAAGCAACTAAAACCCAGCTAGAGCTGGCGCGAGATACGGCGTTGGCAAATGCGGCGGCCCAGGTATCGATGGCTGAGGCCGATTTACAGCTAGCATCTGTCGAATCTGGTGTGGAGGCGGCCCAGCAAAATCTGGCCCTGGCCGATGCGAGACTCGGGCGCACGGTGGTCACAGCACCAGCTACAGGACAAATTTTGGATATTTATGTACGACCGGGGGAGGCCGTATCAAGCAATCGCCTACTCTCCATGGGCAACACAGATGAAATGTATGTCGTGGCCGAAGTCTATGAAACCGATGTCGGTCTGGTGGAAGTCGGACAGCAAGCGACGATTACCAGCCGTAATGGCGCTTTTGAAGGGACCCTCAGCGGTACCGTGGAAACCATTGGGCTACAGATCTTTAAAAACGATGTGCTTGATGATGACCCCGCTGCCAATGCTGATGCGCGCATTGTGGAGGTACGGATTGCTGTGGATCAAGATGAAGCCGTGGCCATGCTGACCAACCTGCAGGTGGATGTGCTGATCGACATCAAGTCCGACGTCAGCTCTAACGTTAGTTCTGGGGAGAGCTAGCCATGGCTAGGATCTCGGTGGCCTGGTCTAACCTGATGCATGAGCGTACGAGGCTGATGGTTGCGATCGCAGGTGTTGCCTTCGCTGTGATCCTTATCTTTATGAACTTGGGGTTTATGGGGGCGCTCATTTCTACGGCCACCAATTTCTACGAGCAGTTTAACGCAGAGCTATTTCTGATTTCGCCCGAGACCCTAGAAATCAGTACCTCCACGGCGTTCCCCCGAGAGCGGCTTTACCAGGTAGCCGGTGTGGAGGGGGTGGAGCGTATCATGCCCCTCTACAGCGAATATCTGCTGTGGCGCAATCCAGAAACCGGGGTAAGTCGTGCCATCTTTGTCTATGGCATCAACCCAAACGATCCAGCGTTTCTCATGCCCGAACTCCAGGGAGATGAAGCCCGCCGTATTCTCAGTCGGCCCGATACCGTTTTTATCGATCGGTTCTCGCGTCCTGAGTTTGGCCCCCAGGAAGTTGGCACCACCACCGAGGCCGACCGCCGTCGTATTACGGTCGGTGGCACCTACGCCCTAGGGGGCGGGTTTGCGGCCGATGGCACGCTGATTATGAGCGATCAAAACTTTGTCAGATACCTCGACCCGCGACCCCTAAGTTTGGTGAATGTTGGCCTCGTTAAGCTCCAGCCTGGAGTCTCCCCCGAAAAAGTAGCGGCGGCGATCGCATCGCTACTGCCCGCTGACGTCGTTGTTTACACCAAAGCAGGCATCATCGAGCATGACTCTACCTATTGGCTAGAATCCACCTCCATCGGTTTTATCTTTAGCATGGGTGTTGTGGTGTCCTTTGTGGTGGGAGCCGTTATTGTCTATCAGATTTTGTTTACAGATATTCGCGATCACCTGCCCGAGTACGCCACCATGAAAGCCATGGGCTACCGCTCCCAATATTTGTTCAAGATTGTGCTCCTAGAGGCGATTCTCTTGGCGGTGCTGGGCTATATTCCCGGTCTTGCCGCCGCCCTGGGACTTTACCACCTGACGGCC
>JBCCAQ010000360.1:0-3717 GCA_039814735.1 Cyanobacteria bacterium P01_A01_bin.15 | reverse complement strand
AGCGATGCCAGATCAGGTCTTTTTCCTGGCAGCGGGGCAGCCCCCAGGAACGTTGCTGGGCTAGCAGCGCTCCTAGGTCCGGTTCATTGCGAAAGCTGCAGTAGGCCAGTATGGTCCGCGCCGATTGAAAGGTGGACCACTGGATGAGATGGGTACAGATGCGATCGCACTTTTGCTGCCAGACCCGGGGTGGCATGGCCTGACGGGCCTTTAACAGCGAGCGCCGCAGTTTAGCCTTTTGGTCCTGGATTTTTGCAATGGATGCTGGTCTGTAGGTCTCCGACATTACCGCTGTTCAACCGCTGGGGTGCCGCCATGGTACACCTAGATCCAACGTTTCGCGATAGCGTGTAGAAAAGCCCCTGAGGAAACAAAGACCATCGATACCGCCCTACCCATCCAACGGCTGTCCCAAGATGTGATCAGCCTGATCGCCGCCGGAGAAGTGCTCGACTCCCTGGCGGCGGTAGTGCGGGAGCTGTCGGAGAATGCGCTGGATGCCAATGCCAATCGAATTACCATTCACCTATGGCCCGAGCAGTGGCGGCTGCGGGTAACCGACAACGGTACCGGTATGGATCGCGTCAATTTAGAACAGGCCGCCACCGCCCACAGCACCAGCAAGATTCGCACCTGTGACGACCTCAGCCAAATTCAGAGCCTGGGATTTCGCGGTGAGGCGCTCCACAGTTTGGCCCAGCTCTCTGATTTAGAGATCCGCAGCCGAGCCGCCGGGGATATCGGCTGGCGGGTCAGCTACGGGGCTGAAGGGACCGTCACTAAGATAGAAGAAGCTGCGATCGCACCTGGCACCGTTGTTACCGCCGACAGGCTGTTTGCCCGACTGCCCAACCGGCGGCAGGTACTACCTGCCGTCGCCCAGCAGCTACGCCAGGTGCAGCAAGCCGTACAGCAGCTAGCCCTGTGTCATCCCCACGTTACCTGGCAGGTGGGCCACACCGACCGCGACTGGTTTACCCTATGGCCGGGGTCCACCGCCAAAACCGTGCTGCCCCAAATTTTGCGGGATGTCACCGTTCATGATTTGGCCCAGGTTAGCCTCAGCGCCGATGACCTGGACTATGGCCAGCTCGATCTGCTGGTGGGGCTGCCCGACCGCTGTCACCGTCGTCGCCCCGACTGGGTGCGGGTGGCCATCAATGGCCGTACCGTCACAGCCCCCGTGCTAGCGCAGTCGCTGATCCATAGCTTTAGGCGTACCCTACCGCGAGATCGCTACCCTGTGTGTTTTTTGCATCTGCGGGTACCGGCGGCCCACATCGACTGGAATCGCAACCCGGCCAAGTCTGAAATTTATTTGCACGATACGGATGGGTGGTGCGATCGCATTGCCACCGCTGTCGAAAAAGCCCTACGGCTATCCACCGTCGCCAGCGATGCTCAGACCCAGCGCACCCAGCAGCTGTTCAAAACCGCCGAAGCCACCGCCACCTACGGCACCCGCAACCCAGATTTTCCTAGCCAGCTCACAGCCGTCGCCCAGGTGCAAGATACCTATATCGTCGCAGAACACAGCGGTGGTGTTTGCCTGGTGGAACAGCACATTGCCCATGAACGGGTTATTTACGAACAGATCAAGGCTCACTGGCAAACTATCCCCATCGAACCTGCCATTATTCTGAGCCAGCTTAGCCCGCGTCAGATAGAACAGCTGGGACGAATCGGCCTAGATATTGATCTGTTTGGCGAAAATCTCTGGGCTATTCGCACCGTGCCAGCCCCCATTGCCGGGCGCGATGACTGTGCTGACGCTCTGCTGGAACTCAGCCTGGGTGGTGATGTAGATACCGCCATGGTGGCAACGGCCTGTCGTACCGCCATTCGGAATGGAACGCCCCTAGCGCTAGACAGTATGCAAACATTGCTAGACGACTGGCAGCGGACAAAGAATCCGAGAACCTGTCCCCACGGGCGACCGATTTGTTTGACCTTAGAAGAATCGAGTTTATCGAGGTATTTTCGGCGGCATTGGGTGATTGGCAAGAGTCATGGGTTGAGACCGTAAATGTGATCCCTGATTGGTATGGGGCGGGGTGGGTTGCTCAGGGCTTTCCCCCCTGAAACCCCCCGATGTGGGGAACTCAACTTCCCCACGCCCCTCGCATGGGAGGCTAGTTGGCCAGCTGCTTATGTTGGTTGAAGTCGGTGGGGTAGTTACGCTGTTCCGCATTCGCTCCACACCGTAAAAGTGCGGTTATCCCATTTCTGGAGAAACTTTTAGCGCTCATAAAAACTTTCTGGTCCAAGCCTTTATAAGCACTAAAAGTTCAAAGCTACGCCGGAACAACCCTTTTTAGAATTTTGTGCGACCGAGCACAAGATTCTAAACCGCTTCGCCAATCGCCCCCAACCCATCCTGCTATTATCCGTAACCCTCCAGTCCGTAGGGTTCTAGGGCGGCGGAACGCCCTAGCCAGGGGGTGTGGGGAACTCGGAGGGACCCCACGCAACCGGTTTTGCCCCCACTCCAACCAGCTGATTAAACACATAATCCCAAACCCAATCAACCAACCCCACCTCACTCGCATCAAACCACCTAATCCTCTTTTCCTTCCTAAACCAAGTCCGCTGCCGCTTCGCAAACTGCTGCGTATGCCGAATCATCAAAACAATCGCCTCATCCAACGTCCCATCCCCAGCCAAATACCGTCTCATCTCCCCATACCCCAACGTATCCAACAGCGGCAAATCCGCACCATAGCGATCGATCAATCGTTCCACCTCAGCCACAAATCCAGCCTCTATCATCTGGTGGGTACGCCGGGCGATGCGCTGACGCAGGTCTTCCCCACAGTCAAGCCCTACATATATAAGGGGATAGTCAGGCGGGCGCTCTCCCTGCTGGGCCGAGATCGGTCGTCCGGTAGCATAGTAAACCTCCAATGCCCGCAGGGTACGCACCGCATCATTGGGGTGAATACGCTGGGCGGCCGCCGGGTCAACTTGCTGCAAAAAGGCATAGCCCTGGGCCTGTCCTAGGGTAGTCAGCTGCTGACGCAGGTCTGGCTGAGGCGCAACTCGGGGGATGATCAGACCTTTTGCGATCGCATTCACATACAGTCCCGTTCCCCCCACCAGCATAGGTACCTGCTCCCCCCGCCGATGAATGTCCTGAATTAACCCCTGGGCCTCCGCCTGATAGTCCGCCACCGTCAGGGTGGCAGTCGGCTCCCAGACATCTATTAAATAGTGGGGTACCTGCTGGCGTTCCGCCCGAGATGGTTTTGCCGTACCAATATCAAATTCGCGATACACCTGCCGCGAATCAGCCCCCAGGATAGCCCCATTTAACCGCTGTGCCAGCTGTAGCGCCAGCCCAGACTTACCCACCGCCGTTGGGCCAACGACTATAATAAGAAATGGTACATGGGAACTAAAACTAGACCTTATTTTAGCCAACGAAAAAAGCCCGTTTATCTTACGTGTAAATTTTTTTGATCCATCCCTAATAAATACGCCTTCTACAATCCATTCAGAATCCCTTTTAACCCCTTTGTGCTAGAATCCGGGGGCACAATTTCATTTCTAACGCTACTGCGGCTTTACGACCGTCTCAGGAGATAGGAACGCATGACAACCGACTATGGTGCCGATCAGATTCAGGTGCTCGAGGGCCTGGAGCCTGTACGTAAGCGACCGGGCATGTATATCGGCACCACCGGGCCGCGTGGTTTGCACCACCTAGTTTACGAGGTT
>JBCCAQ010000003.1:0-55645 GCA_039814735.1 Cyanobacteria bacterium P01_A01_bin.15 | reverse complement strand
TGTTAATTTTCGCGCCGCATCCTTGAACGTTGCTTTGATTGGGTCACTTAGCATGGGCACAGAGCATCCTATAGGCGACTCTATATACTGTAATCCATAGGTAGCCTATTTAAATGCATTCGCCTTACCGTGATTTTTCTCACGTTAGTCTACACGGCGGCGATCTCAAACAGGCTCACCTCAGCGGTGTAGACTTTACCCACTGCGACTTTAGCAGTGCGGACCTCAGCGGCGCAAACCTGAGTCGCAGCGAGCTGACTAGTGCAAACCTGACCGATGCCGACCTGACCCAAGCTGACCTCAGCGGAGCCAGGCTGATGGGGGTTAATCTGATCGGAGCCGACCTCAGCGGAGCCAGTCTAGTGGGGGCCGATCTCACCGGGGCTGATTTGAGAATGGCCAATTTTGAAGCGGCTGACCTCAGCGGTGCAAACCTGACCGCCGCCGTTGTCAGTGGCGCTAATTTTTGCAATGCCAACTTAGCATCCGCCTGTCTAGATCAAACAGGTCTTGAAGAGACCGAGCACGATGGGGCCAATCTGCACCATCTGCGGGCTCCCACCGTCAACAACGGACACGAGATTCACCGCTGGGTCTCATGGGGGCTGCATTAGCCATCAAGAAAGGGGAGAGCAGACGATCCGCTCTCCCCTTTCTTGATGGCAGTTCTTTTGGGCAGTTTTAAGACACGCTCACCAAACTGAGAGAGCTGGGCAGGACGGCATCTGGAATCGTACAGGGATGGGTGACAACCAGACCGGCTGATTCTGGCATTGCCTGCCGACAGTCAGGGCAGTATAGATAAATTTCACCCTGGCGCACATGGCGCAGTAGTGAACTGTTGCAGCACAGACAATAACTCATAGCCCTCTTTAAGTAGAGTGTTACTACAGTGATAACCGATAAAGATGAAGACTTTATGAGGATAGGGGCTCCCTTTGCTAGGCATGGGTTCTAGCAAAGGAGCATTAGAAGCTGCCCGCTCAATTTTTAAACCAATATCTCCTGCCGGGGTTTCTAGCCTCGACAGGAGATGCCGCACCAACTTTGGATGTACAGACGTTCCATGGAACGTCTCTCCAGCATTAACGTTTGGATCTTATAAAACCCTCAGAACAGCCTGCCGATCAGGTGCTTTGAGCCGTTTTAACCTTAGTCACTAGCCCCACCGCCCGCAGCAGTCGGATCACCTGCCAAACAGGGTCAATCTCCCACCAGTTTTGTTGAAAACAGGCGGATGACTGGCAGGCGTGGTGGTTGTTGTGCCAGCCTTCACCGTAGGTTAGCACCGCTACCCACCAGCAGTTGGTGGACATGTCATCTGTATCTGTCGGGCGATAGCCAAACTGATGACAGGCGCTATTGACAAAACAGGTACCGTGGAAGCTCACCAACAGCCGAACAAAAACGCCCCACACCACAAACGGCATGCCGCCAGCTAGGTATAGCAGCACACCCAGCCCTACCTGCAATGGAATGTATTGGTTGTGACAAAACTGGTAAAACCGGTCTTCGCGGATATCCTTGGTCATGCGGGGTAGCAGCGCATGGGTGGGCACCGTATGCATTAGCCAGTTGATATGGCTCCACCAAAATCCCTTGCTGGCACTGTGGGGGTCTAGCTCCTGGTCGGTGTGCAAATGGTGCAGACGGTGGTAGCCCACCCAGCCATACACCCCCCCTTGAAACGCCAGGGTCCCCAGCAAAATAAATAAGTGCTCTAGCCACAGGGGAGCCCGCAGGCTGCGGTGGCTCGCCAACCGATGAAAACCCAGGGAAATACCAAGGCCCTGGGTCAATGCGTGTAAACCAAAAGCGACACCGACGGCACCCCAGCTAAAGTTGCCAGGCAGCAGCGCCAGCAGGGCAAGTAAATGAAGAACAATGGTTGAAACCGTCACCGACCAGCGTAGCCGGGGGCGAGGCAGGGCTGCTGTAGTTACCAATGAAAGCACCTAAACTAGACAGTTGTTGAGGAGTTATTCCCCTAGGGCAGACTAACATATTTGCCCCAGGCCACTATCTGAGCGATCTGCAGCAGACGCGGGTCGCAGCCCAGGGGGCTCTATCTAGTAGATTGACTTATTCAATCCACCGTGGCCCCTTCTAACCCGGGTTAGCTGTGGGAAAGCGATAAGCTATAAGGACCGTGCCTCTTCCCCTTGCATGCAGACTTCGGAATCTTCTTCGGCTAACCCTCTCAAGCTTGATACCGGGTTAGACTCTAACACCGCTGGCTTTGACCACCATGAGCCCCCCAGCCAGTCCCTGATCGATGCCTGCGTCCACTGTGGCTTTTGTCTAACCACCTGCCCCAGCTACCGCGTCATTGGCAAAGAAACCGACTCGCCCCGTGGTCGCATTTATCTCATGGATGCCATCAATAAGGGAGAGGCCCCCCTATCTGAGGCATCGGTGAGTCATTTTGAGTCCTGCTTGGGGTGTCTGGCTTGTACAACCGCCTGCCCGTCGGGGGTAGAGTATGACAAACTGATCGACTCGGTGCGATCGCAGGTCAACCGCAACCACCAACGACCCCTGCCCGTCCGTCTGCTGCGAGGGCTAATCTTTTCCCTATTTCCCTATCCCGACCGCATTCGTCTGTTGCTTAGCCCCCTGGCGCTGTACCAGTGGCTAGGGGTGTCTAAGCTAGTACAGGGGACCGGGCTACTAGACCGCTGGGCACCCCAGCTAGCGGCCATGGAGTCAATTTTACCAACGGTTACCCCCCAGTGCTTTCAAGACAATCTGCCGGATACCGTACCGGCCCAAGGAGAGCAGCGCTACCGGGTGGGTATGGTCCTCGGCTGTGTCCAGCGAGTGTTTTTCTCAAACGTCAACGAAGCCACCGCGCGGGTGCTTAGTGCCAACGGTTGTGAGGTGGTTATCCCCAAAAGCCAGGGCTGCTGCTCTGCCCTCCCGGCCCACCAGGGAGAGACCGCCCAGGCCCAGGCGCTGGCCCGCCAGATGATCGACAGCTTTGCCACCACGGACGTAGACTATGTGATCATCAACGCCGCCGGCTGTGGCCATACCCTCAAAGACTACGGCCATATTCTCAAGGATGACCCCACCTATCGCGAACGGGCCGTGGCCTTTAGCAACAAAGTGCTAGATATCCAAGAGTTTTTAGCCCAGGTAGGACTCACGACCCCGCTGGCGGCCCTCACCGACGCCCCCCTCAAGCTGGTGTACCAAGATGCCTGCCACCTGCGTCACGGCCAGGGGATTACTGACGCCCCTCGCCAGCTCCTGCGACAGATTCCTGGCGTGACGGTTGTTGAGCCCATTGATGCCGCCCTCTGCTGCGGCAGTGCCGGGGTGTACAACATGCTGCAGCCCGATGTGGCCAACGAGCTAGGACAAATGAAGGCATCTACCCTGGTCAACACCGGAGCCACCTTAATTGCATCGTCCAATCCAGGCTGCGCCCTACAGATTCAAAAGCATTTGGCCCTCCAGGGCCAGACGGTGCCGCTGATGCATCCGGTTGAGCTATTGGATCGGGCGATTGCGGGTAAGCCGCTATAGCCTGCCATGCTGTCTCCACACGTTATCTCCCCAGCGGCTAGCAGCATTTTTTTACCGGATAAAGACAGCTACAATCTTTATCCCGATGCCAGGAAACTGTAAAAGTTATCCGTAATTGCACTAATTTTGCCCAAAACTGCTAATACTGAGGGTAGTAGACCAATTAAGAAATAATGGTCAATTGTTTTAGTCAGGTCGCACTACCCATGGACTGCGATTTGTGGCGGACACCGTTTGTTGGGCTACATGCGGCAAGCAGCATGGCAACTGCCCTGGCCTATTTTACCCTTCCCCTGGCGCTCGTTTATTTTGTCAAAGTACGCCGCTGTGGGACCGTCCCCCATCGAGCCTTTTGGCTGGTTGGACTACTGCTCACCCTGGGGGGGCTGGGGTCTCTGCTAGATGTCGTTTCCCTGTGGTATCCGGTCTACGGATTCGCCACGGTTGTACGAGCGGGTATGGCCCTAGTAGCGGTCTGCACTGTGGGGCTACTAATCCCACGCCTGAGGGAGCTACTCGCCCTCAAAACTCCGTCGTATCTAGCCAAAATCCAACAGCAGCTCAAAACTGAAATCTATCGCCGCCGCGACGCCCAAACTGCATTTTATGGCCTCGTTAGCTGTACATCTGTCGCCACCGGCTCAGAATACTTTTCTACCCTGGTGGTCAGTTTAGCGATGATTCTCGATGTCTCCACCGTTGTTGTGGCGGAGCGGACCACTCCGGACTCGTCAGAGCTGCACACCCTGGGGATGTGGCACACCGATAAACTGCAGGACAATATCACCTTTGAGGCTGTCCAGGACCTCTGTGCCCAGACCATGGAGACCCGACAGGCTAGCTACTGTCTCAACCAAACACTACCGACCGATCATCCCATGGCTGGCCTAGGAGCCACCACCTATCTGGGCGTACCACTGCTGGATGGTGACGAAAACGTGATTGGTATTTTGTGTGTGCTCCATGACGAACCGCTGGAGGATTTGGAAATGGCTAAATCGTTTCTCCAGGCATTTGCAGCTCGCTCGGCGGCGGAGTTAAAGCGTAACCAGGCAGAGCAGGCACTGTTGAGCGCCTACGATAATCTGGAGTCGCGGATTCAACAACGGACTTTGGAACTGCAAACGGCTAAAGAATCGGCTGAGGTGGCGAACCGAGCCAAAAGCACATTTTTAGCCAAAATCAGCCACGAACTGCGCACCCCCCTCAATGTCATTTTGGGATTTACCCAAGTCATGGCCCAGGATGATTCGCTGTCTGTGGACCACAGCCAGTCTTTGGAGATTGTTGGTACCAGCGGCTCCCATCTATTGGACTTGATCAACAATATTTTAGAATTTACCAAGCTAGACACCGGCCATGCCACCGTACAGCTTAGCGATGTGGATGTCCCTAAGCTAATTTATGGCCTGGGCAACATGATGCAGCTAAAGGCCAAACAACAGGGCCTGCAGCTAACGGTGGAGTGCGATCTCACCATGCCTCGTCAGCTGCGCATCGATGTCAGTAAGCTGCGTCAGATTATTCTCAACCTGCTGGACAATGCCATTAAATACACCCAGGAAGGACGGGTGCTGCTAAAGGCCTATCCGATTCCCCAGGGGGATATCATGCAGCTGGGTCTTAAAATCTCCGATACCGGGCGGGGCATCAGCCCCAGCGAACAACAAAAAATGTTTAAGCCGTTCTATCAGTCAGGGACGCTATCCACGGTCCATGACGCTAGCGAGCAGGGAGTGGGGCTGGGGCTAGCCATCTGCCAGGGTCTGATCAAACTGATGGGGGGTCATATTAGATACCACAGCCAGCTGGGTCAGGGCACGACGTTCTCTATTCAGCTGCCGGTGACCGTGGCCCAACTCTCTCCGGCTCGGCTGGCGTCCCCGACCAAAGTGCTGCGCCAGCCTCGTCGGCCCCAGCAGCGCCATGAGATTCTGGTGGTAGAAGATGCCCCCACCAACCGTTTGTTACTCAAACATATTTTAGGCATTGCCGGGTTTGAGGTGCGAGAGGCCGAAAACGGTCAGCAGGCCATCGAACAGTGGGAGTCCTCGCGTCCCGCACTGATTTTGATGGATATCCAAATGCCGATTATGAACGGCTACGATGCTACGGCCTACATTAGACAGCGAGATCCCCAGCTGCCCATCATCGCCCTCACCGCCAGTATCTTTGATACCCAGCTAGATGAGATTTTCTCCGTCGGCTGTAATGCCTGTATTCACAAACCCTTTGACCGTCAGCACCTGCTTAGCACCATCAACGGATACCTCACCGATGCGGCCCCATCGCCGCTGCCTGGAAAACAGTTGCTATCCCCCTCCCCAAGCGCCACAGGTACCGGCAGAAATTCAAAAAACGCTTTAAACTGCAGTAGACGATAATGCGCCCCTGCAGCCATGGCCGACTGGAAAATTAATCTGCTCTACGATGGCGAGTGCCCCCTGTGTTTACGCGAGGTCAATTTTTTAAAAAAGAAAGACAACGGCCGGGGGCTGGTGGCATTTACAGATATTGCCGCTGACGATTATGAACCTGCCGCCAATGGCAACGTTTCCTTTGAGGCTGCCATGGCCCGCATCCACGCGGTCTTGCCCGACGGCACCGTGATTCAAAATGTTGACGTATTTCGCCGGGTATATGGGGTGCTGGGTATTGGTTGGATGTACGCCCCTACCCAGTGGCCCCTGCTCGGTCCCACAGTCGATACGCTGTACAACATCTGGGCCGACTGGCGCTTAAAGCTCACAGGTCGCCCCGATTTGGCCACTGTGATTGCCCAGCGCAACCAGCGTTGCCAGCTGGAAAAAAGCTGACTCCAAAAAGCTCGCCATGGGCCTAGGCAGTCCTGACAAACCCACCGGCACTACGCTTGGAAAAACTGTCGGAGTGTCTGTCTTAGCTCCATATCAGACGCCTTTTTAAATATCCAAAAGGTGGTTTCCCACGAGAAAAAAGCAACGCCGCCGTAGTCGGCCTGCTGTACAGCCGCAATTTCATCCACCGTGCGCTCAAAGGCTTTAGCCGCAGTCAGCGGCCCTGTGTAGAGGCCAATGGCAATGGGCACCTGACGACGCAGGCTGTGAAACCCGCTGGTGTAGAGGTCCTGTTCAAATACGTCCAAGTCGCTGCGGTAAAGCTGCACCACCACTTCATCCACAAGGCCAGCATTGACCCACTGGACCCAGTCTTGGAGATATTTGTTGTAGGCAAACCCCGGCGGATTGGGGGAAACAGAAATAATCGTGTCCGGACGCACCTGCTTAACGGCCTGGGTGATATCAGCCAGTAGGGAGGTGATAGCATGGGCGCGCCAGGCCACCCAGCCCGGCGCGCTGGGGTCATCGGGGGGGAGGGCACCGCCGTGGCTGGCCTGGTATACCTGAATCGAGTAGGGATCGTAGCCCATGGCAACCGGCAGACTAAAGTGATCGTCCAGCTGGATCCCGTCCACCGGATAGCGTTGGACCACATCTACGATCAGATCGGTGAGAAACTGACGCACCTCCGGGTGCATCGGGTTAAGCCAGGCCAGATTGCCACCGCTAATCTCTAGCTGAAAGTTTTGAAGCGGGGCCGGCAGCAGCGGATGGGGGGAAAGCGGAGCCAAGACAGTATCCCCCGCCCGGTTAGTGGTGAGCCACTCGGGATGGGCCATGGCAATGGGGGACGACGCCGGTATCATCAGCCCGTACTCAAACCAGGGAATCAGCCGCATGTGGTGGCGGTGGGCCTGGCGGGTAAGGCTGTGGAGAATATCGTCAAAGGGATAAAGGGGGACATCGGCAATGCGATCGCAACACCGGCCCCCTGCTCGCCGGGTCACCTCGTTGGGGTAGAGGGTATACCCCTGGTTCCAGACGCTGGGGTAGAGGGTATTGATCCGATGGTCGGCCAGATTTGCGATCGCATCGTCCAAATGAAACCCGTAGTAATTAATGGCGGCGGCGATATTGGTCATCCACACGCCGCGAATTTGGCTACTGGTCTCCAGCTTCACCACCGGTGCCTGCCAGCTTGATAGCACCAGCCATACCGCCACCAGCCCCAGGGCAATATAGCGCCGCCGGACCCGCCAAAACCGTTTCGAGACACGCGCCGTAGATGTTTGAGTCGTCTTAGAGTCAGACATGGACCAGGGACCAACGGGCCTCTAAATATTTCACGACACTATCTTCACTGTGGTGGGCAATGATTTCGGTCGCATGGTGCTGCAGCTCTGGGGTGGCATTGGCCGTTGCCACCGCCACATCCGCCAGCTGAAACATAGAAATATCGTTGTTGTGATCCCCAAAAACGGTCAGGGCATGATCCTGCAGACGCTGTAGACGCTGCAGCGCGCGAATGCCGTTCGCCTTGGTCGCCGAGGCATCCTGTAGGGTCAGCCAGTACCAGTCGGGCTGGTAGGGGTTTTCAAATAGATGCATATGGAGACGGTGGGGAAAACGCATGGCCAATACCTGCGCCAGGTCGGCCAGTCGCTGCTCGGTATCGATGAGCGTCAGCCGCATGATCTGTTCATCCACAATGTTACCTAGATCGCAACAGCGCCAGCGAGGATCCTGATTACGGCTGGCGTCGTCGATACACCATTGCACCCCAGGGTGCACATTTGGTGTGTAGTATACGTGGTCCTCCTGAGCGTTAAAACTCGTGACCAAGGGGTGGATATTTGCCCGCTGCACCACCGAGAGAATATCGGTCGCCAGACCGGTCGCCATGGCGTTTGCAACTAGATGCTGCCCGGTGGCCAGGTCGCTGACGTAGGCCCCATTGAGCTCAATCACCGGCAGCGGCAGCGAGACACCCTGAAAAATAGACCTGACGGAGCTGACGCTGCGGGAGGTGGCAACGGTAAAGGGGAGACCCGCCGCCAGGAGACGACAAAGGGTCTCACGGGTGTAGGCAGAGAGCGTGGCCGTAGAATCTAGGAGAGTACCATCCAGGTCTGAAACGTAGAAAGTAGGCATGGACACTGCCAAAACGTGCAGTTTTCTTTATGACAGATCCAACGGTAACTGTCTAGTAAATGACCGCTAGCCAGCCCGAGGCGGCGGCACTCACCCCAGACAGCAGCAGGCTAATAAATAACCACCAGGCTGCGATCGCAACCTGCCCCCGCGCCGCATCGGCCTGGGTTCGAATATCGGTTTTGACAGTGGCCATCTGGGTTTCTAGAGACTGCTGCGCATCGGCAATCCCCGCCGTAATCTGCTGGCGGGCGGTATCCAGCAGCGCGTGGTTGCCAGACTCAATGGTCTCCTTGAGTTCAGACCAGAGGGTTTGAGCCCAGTCCGCCACCTGGTCGCTAGACCGCCGCCAGACAGATTCAGCCCCTGCTAGAATGCGTTGAATCTCTGCCGCCGTCAGGTCGCGGCGCTGCTCCAGCGTCTGTTGCCAGCTGGTTTTGTCAAAAAGTGACTCCAGCCGGGGCGGCTCCGGCAAAGCATCCGGAAAACGGGCCAGGGTGGACTGCACCAGCTGGCTCAGATCGCGGGCCATCTGGGTGGGGCTAAAGGCCGACTTGTCCTGGTAGCGCAAATAGTCGCTCACCTGGGTGGTTAGCTGATCGCTCAAACTTTGGGCCGCATGCCCCGATCGCGCCGCCCATCGTCGCGGTGCCGCCAGCGAAGACGGCGACGATGAGCCTTCTTTTGTAGACCCTGGGCTCGGCGAGCACAGCACTGCTAGCAGTGCCTGTTGCTGCGCAGGCTCTAATCCCCTCCGGCGCTCCAATACGGTTTTAAGCGTCCCTGGGTCCAGCCGGTCCATGGCGCTAGCTGGTAGCGAGTAGCTTGCCAACAGAGCCTGCACCTTCTCCACCAAACCATCGGGGGTCAGCAGCTCCAAATTGGTATAGCGGCAGTAGGCTACCAGCTTTTCTTGAACCTGCCCTAGGGTAGCGGTGTCGATTTCTGGACCAGACACCGCTGCTAGCACCGACGTCCTGACCTGGCTCAGCTGGTCTGCAACCGTCTCAAGCTGGTCTGCCGCCAAGTCCCCCCGCTCCTGCAGCCAGGCAACAAACTGACTGCGGTCCAACCCGGCCAGCTGGGTCCGGATGTGCTCCGGTGCCGCCGTCGGGTCATAGAGCCGTTCATAAAACGCTTTTTTAATTACATCAGGCCGCAGCATCCAGGCGGGCGTCTGGCGTAAATACTCCGCCGCATCCAGCTCAATCACATTTATCCCATTCGTTTGAGACGAGCCCCAATCATCGGAGCGCAGCCGCTGCCAGAGCGTTTGTACATCAATGTCAGATATATCAATCTGGTCAATGGCCCGTTGCAAAAGCTGTTTCCCACTGGGCAAATCTAGCCTGGACAGCAAACTTTTAGGTGCAAATGGCGCTGAACCAGACAGTCCGGTCGATTTTGTCACCGTGGGAGCAACCGGGCTGGGTATGCTCGCCTGGGTCAGTTCACCAATCTCCGCCAGCAGCGTCTGCCGCTGCTCCGCCAGGCGTTGGGGCAGCTGTTGTTGCTCTTTAACTAGTTCAGCGACTTCCTCGGTTAGCTCCTGTAGCTTTGTCTCCGCGTCAGCGGCGGACTCTGGAGAACGCACCGCCTGGCCAAGGGCGGCCACCAGCCGTCGCCCGCCGGATAGGACCGTCCCCAACAGAGAGTCAGCAATGCTAGAAAGCGTTGTCGAACTCAGCCAAATAAACAACAGCCAGTACGTGGCCCACAAAATTATGCCAAAGATCAGCCCCCGGCGCGGGTCAGCAATCTGGCTAAACTCGGTGGTGAGTAGCCCCGTGGCAAACAGCACCGTCGAAAGACTCAGGGCCACACCAAACCCCACCAGATGCGTAATCGGTAGGGTCGACCCTGGAGAGGACGGCTCTGATTTAGACTCTTTTGACGGTTGGAGCAACCAGTGGAGCGCCGTCAGCCCCAGGGCAATCCCTAAATTTGTCAGCACCAGCTGTAGGGCAACGGCAATTATTAGTCCGGCAATTAGGGAAAAAAGTAGCTCCATATTACCTGTGTGCGTCTATCCCCGAGGGTAGAGAGCGATCGGAGAACCTGTCATCTATCTAAGGCAGCATTTACGGGTAAAGAGCCCACTGTCTACGAACCAACTTTTGTGGTCTGAACAACATTAAAAAAGACCCTAAAAGGACGCCCCAGCTCAGTGGCAACGGCTTTTTCCACAATGTCAACTTCCCGTGACGTGATGGGTTCGGTGGCCTGTACCATCAGCTCAATTTCAGACGCTTGCCAAATAATTTGGGTTTCGAGCAGCTCTACGTCCTGTCGGGCCAGCAGGGCACTGTTGTTTAAAATGGACCGCATAGAATAGTCCAAACGGCTTTTGCGCACCAGCTGGGTAGAGCTTAGACCCAGCGGGATAAGCAACAGCAGCATCAGGGCGGCGCTCACCCCCCAGCTCAGGGTCCGGCTAAACTGGTTGTCGCTCCGCGTGTATCCGGCAACAACATAGACAATGGTGCAGGCCAGACTGATCCCCAACAAATTGGTCAGGTACAGCAGCAACGCGCCACCGCTGTAGACCCACTGTCCCTGGGATAGGGTCAGCCCTACCACACATAAAGGAGGCATCAGGGCAACTGCGATCGCAGTTCCCGGCAGCGCGTCGCCAATTTCAGGCCGGATTTTGGCATAGCTGCTAATGGCCCCCGCCACCAGGGCAATCACCAGGTCGATCAGGTTGGGCTGGGTGCGGGCCAGCACTTCTGTCCCAAATTCTGGAATTCCCATGAGCATGCCCGCCAGCCAAGACATACCAATACCCACCAGGGTGCCAATGGCAATGGAGGTAATGCTGCTGTTAAGGAGTTCGCGATCGCCCTCAATGGCAGCAAAAGCAAATCCGCGCAGCGGTAGCATTAGGGGTGCGATCAGCATCGCGCCGATAATGACAGCTGTACTGTTAATGATCAGACCCAGGGTGGCAATCAAACAAGAGCCGATCAGAAGCACCAGAAAGTTGAGGGTGAGTTGGGAATCTTCGATGAGCGACGCCCGGAGTTTAAGGATAGGAACTCTAGCGAGCCAGGATTGAATTTGGCTACCAACTTGCTGAACCGTTCTTGGAAATTGCATGGGATGCCCTAGGATGGTTTCGGAAAAACTATATCGTTTTTAGGGTCTTTCCAAACTTTTTAGGACGGGAAGCAGGGCAAAACCAACGGCCGAGGATTTTTTGTGTGCTGGGTAACCCATCAGCAACAATACATAAGTATATTATTCTCGATATTATTCTCGGAGTCTCAGCTTTCTGACCAACGCTATCCCTCCATGGGAGTCGATGCAACGTTTTTGGAACAAACTGTCTCATCAAAAGCAGTTGCAACCAGGGTGACACTCAATAAAGCGACCATGGCACTCAGCATAAATAAGCCCCGATAGCCAATCGCTTGGGCAATAAAGCCGCTGACGGCCGCAATTCCGATTCCGCTAAAAAGAACCAGAGACGATTGCACCGTATAGTCTGAGCCAGCTGTTGCTAAATCACTTCTATCCATCATGACTGTACACAAAGCCGTGCTCGACATGCTCCCCGCTAGCTGAACGCTCACGGCGGCGGCATACAAAACCACGATGTGATGAATTTGAAAAGCGGGCAGTAGGTAAGCCGTGATACAAAGCCCCTGAAAGAGATTAAACAAAAGTAGCGATCGCTTTCTGCCTAAAGACGAGATTGTCAGACCGGCGATAATAGCACCCGCCATACCCGCGGTATAACTGACCACGCCCAGCATCAGGGCAATATCCCCAAGCGATAGGCCAATATCCACCAGGAGCGGTCGAAACATCGCCCCGGCCATGGCACCATCAGCCGTACACAACACTAAAATCAAACACCATAAACCAGTCTTGGGATACTGGGAAAATTTAATGACCGCTCTAAAATAACGCTTGAGTGGGCTAGATTTCTCAGATAAAGGCCCCCCGATGGGCTGACCACCCATCATGGGCTGATTCTTCACCAGCCCATGATGGGTGGTCAGAACTGATTCACGATGCAATAAAATTGGCACCAGCGAGATCGTCAGCAGCACGGCGATGCTAAGTAAGGCAACCATCCATCCCCAGCGTTCCAATACCAGCAGCATCCCACCACCACCGATGATCACCCCCAGATAGTTGCCTGCATTCTGAATTCCATTACCAAAGCCCTTCTCCTCAGCACTCAATAAATTCACGGCCAGGGCGTCGGTGGCAATATCTTGACTCGCGCACAAAAAACACATGAGGGTGCCACAGATCAACAAAGGGGCAATCTTATCTTGAATATTAATCAGTGAGACCAGTACCGTAGTCACAATCAACAGGACTTGAAACCCGATAATCCAAAATCGATAATGTCCCCAGCGGGTGTATCCAAAATTATCGATCAAAGGTGCCCAGAGAAACTTCAGCATCAGCGGTATCGCCACCAGGCTCAAAAGACCGATTTTTCCCAAAGAGACTCCCTGCTGGCGCAAGAAAACAGGAACAGCACTTAGAATAAACATTGAGGGCAGCCCCTGGGATATGTATAAGCTACCCAAGAGTCCATAGGTTTTGAGCTGCTGCTGAGTAATCATTTTCCTATCTCCTTCTCTCGAGTAGCTTGGGAAACCGCATACCCGGTGACGGTCCGGCTATAAGATTGCCTCAAAACCTGTTTTTAACCTGAAGACCAAAGGTAGCAGGAGCGCCAAAAGCACCCCTAGCCGGTGGAGATGTCAGTACCTGGGTAAGATATCTCGTGTCGAAAAGGTTGTCGGCAAACACGTAGATGCCAAAACCGTCAATTTCATATCCCAAGCGAGCATTGACAATGGCATAGGGATCTTGGGCAAAGCTGTTGTCATTATCTAAATACGTCTTGCCAAACCCAATCAGTTCTAGCCGTCCAAAGATACCCGCCGGACTGCGATATTGAGCGGCCAGGTTATAGGTAAGTTCGGGGGCGTAAGATACCTGATTACCGTCAAAACTGTCTCCGGTAAATGGATCGGTGGAATCTTGAAACTCAGCATCAACCAACCCTAGCCCCGCCGTTAGATCCAGACCTTCAACCGGGGTCGCCCTAAGTTCTAACTCAGCCCCAAAAATATCGACATCAGCATTGCCCACAAATAGGGTACGGGTGGCTGGTTGAAACCCAACAAACTGAAAATTATTGACCGGATTGTAGAAAACCGACAAATTTGCAAACAGCCGATCCTCCAACCAGCTAGATTTTAGACCGGCCTCGTAATTCCAGGATGTCTCGGCTTCAAAGGTCGCGGTTTCTAGGCTAAAGGGGGTCAGATTCACCCCCGCTGGCCGAAAGCCCCGAGAGATAGAACCATAGGCCATCAAATCGGGGCTAATCAGATACTCAGCTACAAACCGGGGTGAAAATTCGGACCCATTTTGATTAATCTCATCAATCGATAGAAGCGGTATCGATAAAAATCCACTCTCGTCGGTAAACGTTCGGGTATACCCCTCTAGGGTACTCTCGCTCGATTCGTATCTCAAACCCGCCGTCAGGCGAAGGGACTCAATGGGCTTAAACCCGAGCTGGCCAAATACAGCGAACGTTTCTCTCTCAATTTCACTATTTCTTTGCTCAAAGCCAGGTGGAAATCCAAATCCCAGGCGCAACCCGTCTTGACCGTGCAAGATACCGCCTTCATCTTCAAAATTAAATGATTCGAAATAGCTTCCCACTAACCACTGCAATCGATCTGCACCAGCGGGCGACTGCATCCGTAGTTCCTGGCCAAAGACAGTTGAGCGATAGTCAATCAGCTCCGCTCGAGCGTCCGCTGTTGTGTAGTCTAGGTCAATCCCTGCTTCTTGATTGGACTCACGGCGTGTGGTGATGGAGTTTACTTGAAAATCAGGGTGGGTGTAGCTTACCTTCAGGGACTGAGCGTTTGAGCGGATCTCATTAAATTCATCAAAATCTAGCTGAGTCTCAAACGGATCGGATTGGCTCAGCAGCACCAGCGGTGAAATCCCTTCTTCATAGTCATCCACCGATCCTCGCAGCGTTACCTCCCAATCTTCTGAGGGGGTCCATAGCAGCTGAGCCCGACCCGTCCAACCGGATTGATCATCAGCATCTTCGTCTAAAAATGTGTTAAATACATAGCCGTCACGGGCGGAGTAGCCCCCACTAAGTCGAAAAAACAGATCATCGGGCACTATCGGCACACTGACACTGCCCCGTACGCTAGTGTCATCATAGCTGCCAAGGTCTGCAGCCCCGCTAAACTCAAACTCATTACTGGGGGGACGGGTAATGACATTGACAACCCCCGCCAAAGAGCTACGCCCGTACAGCGTACTCTGGGGGCCTCGCAGAACCTCAACCCGTTCAAGATCAAGCAGGTCAAAATCTAAAAAGCTACCAAAATCATAGGGAACATCATCAACAAAAAAGGCAACGGCATCCTGGGAGGCAAAACTCAAGTTAGAAATTCCCCGGACGCTGTACACAGAAAAGAAACGACTCTCCCCTCGGTTAAAGAAAGAAAAGTTAGGCGTATTGTCAGCAACTTCTCCAAAGGATGTAATGTCGGCATCTTCCAGCTGTTGTTCATCGAATACGGTAATGCTGATGGGGACAGCCTGAACATCTTCGGGCTGCTTCTCGGCGGTTACAATGATGCGCAATCCTTCCCCCGATGAGTTCTCATCTGCGGTCTCATCTGCGGCCTCATCTATAGTCCCATCACCACCTGTCCCATCGGACATACCATCACCGTCCCCTATTGGGTCAACGTTACCTATCGGGATAGCATCCGCCGCCGGAGCGGAAGAGCCTGGTTCAGGTCGTGTCGGCACGACTGATTCAGAGCTGGATGATGCGGGAACGGCCGCACTCACCATTAGCCCAGTCTCTACTTGATTCACCTGAACTACAGGTCCTTCAGATACCCCGACTAGCTGGATCCGAACGCTATGCTGGTCTAACGGTGTAACGGTGATCTGGGCAATGTCGTCCACGGGGGATGCCTGACTAAACTGACCGGCTTGCCCTAGCTGGGCACCCGTAACATCAATATTTACGGTTGTGCCATATTGAGATTTGAATGTCCGCAGTGGCTGACCATCCGCTGTCTCTAACCACAGCTCCACTCCTCCATTGGCCGCATTAATTTGAATATCGACGACCTGGCTGATGCTGGCCAAACCAGATCGGCCCATGACGGACATTTCTAAACAAACGCCCAGGCCAATCGCCGCTAAACAGTGACCGATTTCTCTCACTCCCTCACTCCCTCACTCCACAGTATGTTCAAGGACTGCTCGAACATCCCCACCTATGCTCAAGACGATACCGGAGGTGGCAAAGGCAAAGTAATGCTATCGGGAGCTTTTTTGCCACAAAATGGATTTTATCGAGAACTGACTTGATCTCATCAAATTTAAGTCATAAAGTTTAGTGAGACCAAGTCAGTCAGCATAGGCTACCAAGCAATCGCATGAGCTTTTCAGGACATTTGCTAAGAGGTTACTATGAGAGACAGGTTACTCAAGCTGCCTAAAAAACTTGGACTTGTACAATTGCTTTGTCTCATTGTCGTTGCGACAACGGGTGGGATTGTTATCTACAGATTTTTTACCCAGTCACCACCGGATGACCCCATTGCCCAGTTGCAGCCAGAGGTAACTCCAAGAATCTCCGCCCTGGGGCGAATAGAGCCCATTTCAGAGATTATCAAAGTTTCTCCATCCGTCGATTTAGAGAGCGATCAGGTAACACAGCTGCTGGTTGATCGAGGCGATCTCGTAGAGGCCAATCAAATAGTGGCTGTGTTAGCCAGCCGCGCCACTTTGCAGGATGCCTACATAGAGTCTCAACAGCAGGTAACCCTGGCCCAAGCACAGCTAGCCCAGGTCAAAGCCGGTGCTAAGTCAGGAGAACTTACAGCGCAGCAGGCACAAATTAAACGACTCCAGGTAGAATTTTCCACGACAGCCCTAGCCCAGGCGGCGACGTTAGAACGTCTGCGCTCAGAAGTTAAAATGGCCCAGGCTGAATATGAGCGCTATCAAAGTCTTCTGGCAGAAGGTGCGGTGTCAGCATCTGTATACGATCAGAAGCGGCTGGCCATTGAAACGGCCCAAGCCTTATTCTCAGAAGCCCAGGCCGATCAAGCTCGCTCCCTGGAATCTCTGCAGGCTCAAATTCAAGCGGCCCAGGCAACGTTAGAACAGCTGGCTGAAGTTCGGCCGACCGATATCGAGGTCGCTGAGGCTGAGATTGCCAGGGCTCAAGCCGCCGCCGCTCGGGCGGCATCCGAACTCGCCCAAACTCAAATTAGATCGCCCATCGCCGGTCAGGTAATCGAAATCTATACCCGGTCGGGGGAGGCGATTGACGAGGATGGCGTTTTAGCTGTGGGGCAAACGGCCCAGATGGGCGTAGTTGCTGAAATTTATCAGTCTGATATCGGTCAAATTCAGATTGGACAGCGGGCTATGATTACCAGCCCGGCTTTTTCAGGAAAGCTCGAAGGTGCGATCGCACAGATTGGTCGTCAGTTAAAACAGCAGTCGGTGTTTAGTAATCAACCCGGAGAGAATCTAGACCGCCGTGTTGTGGAGGTGCGGATTCAGCTAACCCCAGAGGACAGTCACCACGTGAGCAACCTCAGCAACCTACAGGTACAGGCTGACATCATGCTGGATAGGGCTCAAGCCGCCTCTACCAGAGAACTCTCAAAGCGTCTGAAGCGATCGTCTGAAGCGATCGTCAAATAGACCAAAAACGGCTTTAGGAATTGGCAAATCACGGCAAGCCCTACCCCACGGAAAAGCTTACGTTTTCAAACTGGATATGGTTTATCCACGCGCTCTATTTATCTATGCTTCGTAAACTCTTTCAAAAAACGCCCCTAGCCTGGTTTCAAGTAAAGCGAGAAAAAATGCGCTTAGCCGTAGCCCTAGCGGGCATCGCCTTTGCCGATGTGCTAATTTTTGTCCAGCTCGGTCTCAAGGATTCTCTCTATGACTCCGTTGAACAACCCTATTACAAACTAGACGGAGAGCTATTTATCATTGATCCGCTGTTTGCCGGTTTTAATACGTTCAACAGCTTTTCTAGAGAACGTTTATACCAAGCGGCCAGACTCAATGAGATCGCCACCGTATCGGCTCTTTATATCGCACGGGGACAGTGGCGAAATCTCAAAACAAACCTAAATCGTAACGTTTTAATTTTTGGGGTTGACCCAGACAGACCCATCTTTACCTTACCCGGCGTCACGCAGCAGGCCAATCAGCTAACTATTCTGGGCCGAGTTCTTTATGACCGCATTGGGCGTGACGATCTCTTTGGGGATGTCAATAAGGTATTAGAACAATCTGACGGACAACCGTTGGCTGTTCAGGTCAACGACCGCCAAGTTCAAATCGTGGGTAGATTTAGATTAGGAGCCTCCTTTGTCGCAGACAGCAATTTAATTGGCAGTGACCAAACATTTCTAAAACTGTTTCCAGAACGCTCGGCTAACCAGATTGATATCGGGGTGATCAAGCTGATGCCAGAGGCCGATGTATCGACGGTTCAGGCAGCCCTAAAGGCTGTTTTGCCGGATGATATTTTAGTCTTGACCCAGGCAGAGCTTGCCGATCGTGAGCGGACTGTCTGGGAAATTGAAAGCCCCATTGGGTTTATTTTTGGCTTTGGCACAATCATTGGGTTTATTGTTGGTATTGTCATTGTTTATCAGGTCCTTTACGCAGATGTGGCTGACCATTTGTCTGAATATGCAACCCTAAAAGCAATGGGTTACAGCGATAGATATTTGACAGGTGTCCTTATTCAAGAATCCCTAATCCTGGCAACGTTAGGGTTTATTCCAGGTTTTTGGCTATCTGTCGGGCTTTATTCCATAGCCAGTTCAGCCATCCTTTTACCCATTGCCATGACCGTCAACCGCGCGATACTGGTATTTTTGTTGACCTATATTATGTGTTTAACATCGGGCATGGTGACATTGCGGAAGCTGCAAACAGCGGATCCGGCTGATGTCTTTTGATGGACTGCCCTGGTTTACCGATGTAGATAACCGTTCAACAGATAATGAAAGCACCCATTATATCTGTCCAGCATTTGAGCCACTGCTTTGGCAGTGGCACCTTAAAAAAGCAGATTCTCTTTGATATTAATCTCAACCTTGATCAAGGAGAGATCGTAATTTTGACCGGACCTTCTGGCTCTGGTAAAACAACCCTGCTAACCCTGGTTGGTGGACTCCGCTCGGTTCAAGCAGGCAGTCTTGAAATCCTTGGCCAAAACATCCAGGGTGCCACCCCAGAAACAATGCGACAGACTAGAAAGCAAATGGGGTATATTTTTCAAGAACACAATCTGCTGACTTTTCTAACCGCTAGACAGAATGTACGGCTATCGCTAGAGCTACATGACGAGTATCTCGGGCAAAATATAGACCAGATAGCCACCGACATCTTAGGGACAGTTGGATTAGATGCTCGGGTTGACTATTATGCCGATGAGCTGTCAGTTGGTCAAAAGCAGCGGGTTGCGATCGCACGTGCCTTGGTCAGTAAACCCAAAATCGTCCTGGCAGATGAACCAACCGCCTCGTTGGATAGACAGTCTGGACGTGACATCGTTAATCTAATGCGTCGCTTAGCCACACATCAGAAATGCACCATTTTATTGGTGACCCATGATAATCGTATTTTAGATATTGCAGATCGAATTCTCCGCATGGAAGACGGGCGACTACTCAATTAGACTGCACCTTGGGATTTAATGCGTAATGCATAAAAGACCAATAAGATACCAGAATAACTGGAAAACGAAACCACAAAATCATATCCAACCTTTCTTGCACCTGCCGAATACCTTTGACTGACTCAAGCTGATCTAGAGATAGAACACTATTGCTGATCGGGAAAGTTCCTAACCCCACAATTAAGGCATATGCGATCAGGGTGGCGAGGCCAATTTTCAACAAATAAGGCTCAGAACGAGATTTGGGAACAAAGTTAAGCAGAATTGCACAGACGAGCGCGATCAGGAAAATAGCAGGCATCAAGATTAAAGCCTGGGTATAAATATTGCTGACTATTGTAAAGAGAGATTGATCATCGATTTGTTGCAGGGCAGGGCTGACTACAACTAACCAAAAAACGTCAGCACCTAGATTTAAGGTAAGAAGTGTCAATACACCAATCAGAGCAACCGTTTCCAAGGTCATTTTAAAGTCCGCCAGACATAGAACAAGGATCAGTTTACAGGAAGCTTTGTGCTACGTATCGTAGTAAGATACGTTCGGGGATTAACGCCATACTTACGCTTAAATATAGCCGAAAAGTAACTGTGATTAGCAAACCCCACAGCATTGGCGATCTCAGAAATAGACAAGTCATCTTTCGCAATCAGTTGCTTAGCTTTTGACAGACGGTAATCATTTAAATATCCAAAAACCGTTGTGCCGAAGACCTTTCGAAATCCCCACTTGAGCTTAAAGTCATTAAATCCAACATGTCTAGCCAATTCAGAGAGGGAAGGTGGGTCAAGAAAATTTAGCAAAAGAAAGTCTTTTGCTTGATTTATCCGTTCAATATCATCAACACTTAGGGTGGGATATTTCTTGGTTTCTTGAGTGTCTGACAATAGCTGCTGTAGGTGTAAAGCAACAATCTCAATAGCCTTACTTTCTAAATACAGACGTCTAACTTCTCCTTCATAACAGCAATTCAAGATTTGCTCAGCCGCCAACTTCATAGTAGGCATAACCGGATAAGGTCGAAAATAAAATGATTGACTACGGCCTGAAACAATCTGCTGCAGCTGGTCTGGAAGTATTTTTAATTGATCATTGACAAGGTCACTTAGCACCTGAAGCTCTAAATAGAGAGTAATAAATATATTTCTCTGTCCAGCGGAGTATTCCATAATCCCCTTTGACTGATAAGGAAAACCCAACCCACATTGCCCCGGTGAAAATTCAACTTTTTGGCATTTTCCTTGAATTACAGCAATATTGCCACCAGAAACGTAAAAGCTGATCTCAAATCTTGAGGACTGTTTGGTATATTCTGTCTGTAAAACCAATCGCTCATGAAACATGAGGCTTTCAACCATCATATCCAAGCCAGGGCGCAACGATATTTTCTTTAGGTAGCCTTCCCCGACACATGAAGAGAACTTGAGGACTGTCTCACCCTCAGACAAGGTGGGAGGAGCCTTTGCAAAAGCTCCCAAGGTCTCAATAAATCCATCAACACTCTGGTTGCAAAAAACCACTTGCATGACACAAATCCCAAGTAAACACCCTATCCTTCAGGAATTCTTAGAGAAAATAAGTCTGCAAATTATACTAGAACAGTAAGCACCTAGCTGTGCTGTACCCTCAGAGTAGACTTATTAAACCGGCAAGATAAATTGCTCTTACAATATTGCATAATTTTCTATCTACTGAACTGAAACTGACAAAGGGCCTCTTAGCTAAAACGCATATAAAAAGCACTCAAAATTTCGCTTAAGTAACCTGCTGTACTTCGAATGATATCTTTATTGAGATTTTATGTCAATAAAGATATCATTCGAAGTACAGATTTAAGCTTTGCTTTCCTCGGAAAAAGCCTGAATTTCTCCATATATGTTTAATTTCTGGTCACAGTTTAGAGCTTAAACGTTTTCATCACGAATAACCCTATTAGGATTCAGTGCTAATTATATAGAAGGCATATCAGCGTAGTTCTCAGACAATTTTTGCCAAAGTCACACTGGCTGACCTGGTGGATCAGCCCTCGCTTCACGCCCTTACATTTTGCCTAAAGTTGCACTAAAAAACTGGACTTCAAAAATTTGTTCGATTATATCCGCAACAACCCTATCTGGGGTCGAAGCTCCAGAGGTCACACCTACAACCACAGGCCCGGCCGGCAACCAATCTTCGACCGTTTCTAAGCCCTTATATAAGCTTTTATGTTGAATCCGATTACCAGGCCCTATCCTTTCCGCACTGTCAATATGATAAGCCGGGATCTGGCGCTGACTAGCAATTTCTTGAAGATGGGTAGTATTAGAAGAGTTAAAGCCACCGACAACAACAACCAGATCCAGCTCTTGACTGATTAAATCAGCCACAGCATCTTGGCGTTCTTGGGTTGCGTCACATATCGTATTAAAGCTAAGAAAATGCTGATCAAGCTCAGTTATGCCGTATTTTCTCATTAAGGTGTGCTCAAAAAGCTTACCAATTTGTTCTGTTTCTCCCTTGAGCATCGTAGTCTGATTGGCAATACCGATTTGACACAGATCGGTGTCAGGGTCAAAGTTTAGAGAACACGATTGCTGAAATTTAGCCAAGAACTCTATTCGATTTCCACCATTGAGAATATAGTCACAGACATATCGGGCTTCTTGAATATTCAGCACAATCAGATATTTATCAGCATAAGAACTCGTGGCAATCGTTTCCTCGTGGGCATACTTGCCGTGAATAATAGATGTGTAGGCTTTTTTCTTATGCTTTTCAACACTATTCCAGACCCTAGAGACCCACGGACACGTTGTATCTACTATGACGCAGCCTTTTTGGCTGAGCATCTGCATCTCCTCAATACTAACTCCAAAAGCTGGCAAGATCATCACATCCTCTGCCTTGGCACAGGTGAAATCTTTTTCTCCTTTCCTATTAATAGGTATAAACTCAATGGATAATTCCTGCAGTTTTCGATTCACCAAAGGATTGTGAATGATTTCATTAGTAATCCAGATCTTTGAATCGGGAAACTGACGACGCGTTTCATAAGCTAATGAAATTGCCCGCTCTACACCCCAACAAAAGCCAAAGGTCTCTGCCAGTCGGACAGTTATATTTCCCTGTTTCAAAGTATTGTTGTTTTCACGAATTGCCTGAATTAAGCTACTTTGGTAATCAAGATTCATCCTCTCAGCAGCGACATCAGTATAACCAAAGCCCTTCCGGTAGTATTTTCCAGAGCGGTAAAGCGAGCTTCTCAACGCTTTTGTATTCATATCAACTCTCTTTGTGTCTATGGGTGGAAAAGTCACGAAGTCGTTTGTCTATTCTTTCTAAACAACCTATAAGAGGTTTCAGAGCCGCTGTGCAAACTTGGGCACTTGGCAGATGCTAGCCCAGGATATAATTGCCCTCTCCTCAACTATCTAAATCTCTTGCAGCACTGTTTAAGCACATTAGAAAAAAGCAATTAATCCAAAGCATAGCTCAGTTAGCTTTGGATTAAAAAAATTACCGCAGGAATATTGCAGTACACACGCCTAAATTATTTACAGAATAATAATACATATTACCTGTCTACCAAGCGATCACAAGAAAGTATGCAAGATCGATAAAAGACCTAACAACATCGTGAAATCCGTTTTGAAGCATAAAAACTCCGTATAGTGTCAGTATTATTGCGGTAACTTATATACACTTGAGCTAGAAAGCGCCTATTTTTTGAGAAGAGGTCTTTCCTATCCTGAAATCGGCACAATACGTTCCTGCATACTTGCTGTAACCGATCTAGCTTTTACTACTCTGTCCAACAGGACTCAGTTATATCCTAACCAAGGCAATATCAGCTTTTCTAAAGTTGTCACACTCAGTTTGACAATGTTTCATTTCTGAAGTAGCGGCCTGGGGATTACTGTGTCTTCTTGATGGCAAAAATGGTGCCGGGCTAATGGCCAGTCTAATACGGAGCTAAAGTTATTTAGACTCTCAGAGAGTTTTGATGTTTCTACAAATTTAGTTGAAGTTAATAAGAGGTCAAGTTGAAATATGGTTGCCAGTCTTGAAAAATCAAAGTCTTCGGTATCAAACCCATCTGCTGAGACTGCTCAGCCAAAAATTTCAAAAGCTGAACGTAGAGGCGATCAGTTCACAGCTAGTTGGTATGTTGCGATGCATTCCAAAAAGCTAGGCAACAAGCCAAAAGCAATCAAATTATTTGGAAAAGAGTTAGTTGCATGGCGAGACAAGGCAGGTTTACCTGTCATTATGGAGCAATATTGTTCCCACATGGGTATGAGTCTGGCTCAGGGCGAGGTGATAGATGGATGTATTCGTTGCCCGTTTCACAACTGGACATACGATAGTACTGGCCAATGCATCGCTATCCCCAATGTAGAGCACATTCCACCGAAGGCCCACCAGAATAGCTATATTACACAGGAACGCTATGGCTACATCTGGGCATGGTATGGAACAAAGGAACCGCTTTTCCCCCTGCCAGAAATGCCAGCCGCAGAGAATAAGCAGGACTATATGCTATTCCGCTTTTACGATAAAACTAAGGCAACTGTTCGGCAAATTATTGAGAACACATTCGATTATGCACATTTCGATGTTGTGCATAAAATTAAAATTGATGAGGGTGGTTCTAGTAATTACACACTCTACGCAGAAGAACATCCACCAATAACGGATGATCCGCCAATTCAGGAAGGGGCTAGATTCGGAGCTGCTTTTGAGGCCACTAATTTAGAGGTCGATCTGATATCACGGATGTTTGGATTTACGCCCAATAGCATCATCTTACTGGTAGACGGATGGACAAGCGCCCAACGAATTACCGTCTTTTTAGATGGTGAAATAGCTTACAAAGTACTGCTAGCGGCGTCACCGATTACCCCGACCTCAATTAATCAGGAGATATTAGTCATGATTAAAAAGACGGGTAAGTTTTGGCTAGATCCTTTCTACTATATTCTCTTCTGTATGCACAACAGGTTTGGAACATTTCAAGACCTACCGCTTTACGACTATTCCAGTCTAGATGCAGGTGGCGTACATGTGAAACATGACTACGGTGTGCTGAGGTTTAGAGACTTTTATCAGCAGTGGGTAAACAAATGCGACGTTGACTACAGCCAAGTCTCTTAAATCACAAACTGAACCTAGAGAACCTTTCTGATACCAAAGCACACCAGAAGCCCTTCTGGTGTTTTCCCAGCCTATGTGGAGACCTCAACCAGCAGGCATCAGTTCACTGGTTGAAGGCGAGGCGCTATCCTAGGTCAACACTTAAAAGCTATGAGCCGGAATCTTCGTTGGCCATAAATTCTGGCTCCTGTGTTTCTGAAGCCATGTACTTCTTACAGAGCATGCTTCCCTATTACTTTCCAGAATCCTAACCTTAGAGTTCAAAATTCCGGCAAGGAAGGTTATCGCGCTTTAAGTAGACAATCATTTAAAGCACAACATCTAAGACAAGTGTCCAGATACCCTAACCCTTTCAACCTTGAGGCTAGACATATTTAGGCTTTTTAACATTTTGTTTGTTTTTTAGGACAACTCCTATGGTGGCAATCTCTCAAAGGCCGATTATTTCTTATCAGGCCATGCAAAAAGCAGCTCGCATAACACAGTATGTTTACCAGTTTTACTTTCCTCTGCATGGCATATCACTGTCTGATATAGCCAGCTACTACCCCACCCTCACAACCATAGAGTCGATCATATACCAGGCAGACTTTGTTATGGAAACATATCAGGACTCGGGTGGAAAACACTCTCTATATCAGGACTACGGCAATCAGATAGGAGAACTCAAAAATAGTTTAGTATGTCTTTTACATGAGCTTGATCTTTATGATCCGGTAATTGAAGCTCGGCTACTAAAGGGGGAAGAGTTTATCAAACTGGAAAACGAGATTATGCTCAAAGAAGTTATTAGCCACTCAGATATTATAAATGTGGCAGAGTCCCGTTCTTCTGATGTGCGATTACTTCACCATATCTTGTTTCGAATGCTCAACAAACAGTATGATGAGCGCTTGATATCTTTAGTGTGGCCTGTAGAGGTAATTGCTGACATTGAGGATGACTTTAAGAGCTATGTCGATGATGTGAGTAAAAATCACTACAACACTTATCATATGTTTGTCTTGCTCTATCAAGAAGATGCACCTGAGAAGATTAATTCAGAGATCTTTCGATATGAACAAATGTTTGAGGAAAGACTGCTTCAATTTTCCTCGAAAGAAAGAGCTGTATTCTCAAAGCTGTACCACCAGTTTCGACACATCCATGATGCCAGCACTCCTGAACCTGATTTAAGTCAGAGGCTAGCTTTACAGCTGGTAAGTTGAGCGCTGTTAGTTAGTTCATTAGCCAGGGTTGTCCCCCCGCCTAGCATTATGCCGCTGATAGCATTAAAGTTATGACAATTCAGATTTCAAAGCAAGAGTTCAAGAGACATAGAACTGATAGTATCTCTCTTAAATCAGGTATTTTGTTAAATTGTGCTGTCATTTTTTATGTCGTTAGTGGATATTTTGTAAGCTGGCTAACGTTTTTCTCACCCAGTGTCAGTATCAACTTGCTAGGCTATGGACTACTGACCCACAGCCTAATTACTTCTGCATACATGGTTCATGAGTTTATCCATGGCTCAGTTTTTCAAACGATGAAGTGGAACATAGTTGGTGGCAACATTATGCTGTGGCTCAATGGAAGCTGTTATTCTGGGTTTCGGAACCTGGCGAAGATTCATATTACCCACCATATCAACAGTGTAGATTCTGCAGACTTCGACCTTCCGAGATTTCTAAGAAACTCATCAAAACCAGTGCGTTATATTATCTTGGGTTTAGAGTGGCTCTATTTTCCAGCTGCCAACTTATTTTTGCGTTTTCGAGAGATTCTAATTCTAGTCCAGAAGCAGAATTTAAGTAAGAATAAGCTACGCATTTTCTTCTTTTTAATCGTTCGAGCTGTCTTTTTTCTATTCATTGGTATTCTCTCTACTAAAGCATTAGCGCTATATTTCCTGTCGTATATCAGTATGATCAACATTCTACGGTTTATGGATGCTTTTCAGCATACTTACGAAGTTTATCCATCAAGTTCAAAACTTCCAAGACGAGATACCAAATATGAACAAGAAAACACATTTTCTATCCTATTTCCTAAGCATCTTTCTTGGTTCAACTTGTTATTTCTAAATTTTGGATATCACAATGCTCACCATGCTGACATGAAATGTCCCTGGTACCAGTTAAACTCATTAAATGAACACCTATTTCCTGTCCTCGAAACAAATACTATCCCTATATCAAACGCCGTTAAAAGCTATCATCATTTTCGAATCGAACGCCTATTACTGGGTCAAGGAGATGTGCTCAAAAAAGAGAAAAGTTTGGACATAGGTCACTTTTACGGGGCCACTGGTGTTTCTTTTCTACTCAAAGCCTGAAGTAAAAGTGTCTGTTAATAAAAATTAGCTGGTATATGGATATTAGCCTTGGTTTAACCCTATATTACATATGTGCCATTGGTAGTGGCATATTCTGGCTACTCACTTACATAGCTGTTATATGGCGAGGTTTTCAAGACAAAACTTTTAGTATGCCAGTTGTAGCCCTTAGCGCTAATGCTTCCTGGGAAGCGATATTCTCCTTCGTTTACACACCACCTAGCTTACTATTACAGTATTCAAGCATCGCCTGGCTTACCTTTGATCTGCCGATTCTGTATCAATGTTTTTTATATGGAGCAAACGATTTTAAGGCCCCATTCATAAAGGAAAATTTTCGTTTTTTACTCAGCTTATCAATACTAGTTTCTTTCTCTATTTTGCTTAGCCTAATTGTTGACTTTAAAGACTTTAGAGGTGTTTATAGTGGATTTGGCATTAATTTTATGATGTCGATTTTATATATAAACTTATTTATTCGTCGCGATGGAATTTTAGGGCAATCTCTCTATATCGCCTTATTTAAATGGTTGGGAACCTTGTTTGCTTTCCTATCGTTATTTTTTCCTTTTCCACTTTCTGATATTAGTGATATGTCATCAATGACTCTTCAAGATTTCTGGATTGATACACTGCTTGACCAGAATTATCCATTAACTCCTCTTATAGAGTCTCTTTATTTTTTTATTTTTATCTTTGACATAGCCTACATTGTATTTGTATATCGAAGATGTCAGGTTCTCAAACTGAACCCATGGCTGAGATTCTAATTTATTTTAGTCAAAGAGAAAGTTAAGAGATTTCATATGAAGTCAACAACGCACCCCTCCATAGAAATCAACGTTCCATCGGAAACGGCCACCCTCAAGCAAGTTGTTATGTGCCTTGCTAATCCAGTATCAATAAGCTCGCTATTTCGCTATGGTGCTTTTGATATAGCCTCAATTCATCAGCTTTTGCATAACCGCTGGACTTTTTTCTATGATTACCAGAAGGTATGTCTACAGCAGAAAAAACTCATCAATGTGATGCAAAGCCATGGTGTAGAGGTCTTGTTAGCAGACAATATCTCCAGCTGTATCTCTCAACACTATATCCGGGATATTGGATTTGCCATAGATGATGTTTTCTTTTGTGCGAATTTGAGAAGGAACTACCGACAGCGTGAGCAACAAGGACTGCAGCAGCTTTTGTCCAGTTTTTCCAAGGTTGTTCAACTTAAAGGTGGAAGCATTGAGGGTGGAGATGTTTTAATTAATGAAGACTACGTGATTGTTGCCCTAGGTGAAGAGACTGATCGAGAAGGGATTGCTTGCCTCAAAGAAAGTCTTTCAAAGCTGGGGATAAAACGTGAGATCATCGTACTCGAATTTTCCCACAGAGGCGTCATCCACCTTGACACGAAATTCAATATTGTTGCTCCAAATATTGGCCTAATCTATTCTAATAGCTTTAAATCTAGCAGCCTAAGATGGCTCGAGCAGCATTTTGATCTTGTCGAGGTCACCCCATCGGAAGTTGCGAACGTTGAAATCAATACGCTCTCGCTATCTCCTGAGAGATTAATTATGTTATCCCGCAGTCACCGACTAGCATCAATCTTAGAAGCTAAAGGGCTAGAGATTATTCAAGTCGATTACTCAGAAGTTACTAAGTTACCAGGATCGTTTCGCTGTACCACATTGCCCATTAAAAGAATTTGAACCATTAAGACAGTTCACCATGAGTCTAAGCCCAATCAGGTTTCCTACTATGCACCTCAGTCAAATTGCTCATCCAAATCAGCTAAATAAGCTATCTATAGAGCAGCTTAAGGAGATTGCGAAACAGATTAGAGCCAAGCATATTCAAACGGTCGCTCACAGCGGAGGGCATTTAGGAGCTGGGCTAGGGGTGGTTGAGCTCACCTTAGGACTTTATCAAACACTGGATTTAGATCGCGATAAAGTTGTCTGGGATGTTGGGCACCAGGCCTATGCCCATAAGCTCATTACAGGACGATATGAGCAGTTTCACACACTCAGGCAAAAGGGGGGAGTAGCCGGTTACCTCAAACGTTGTGAGAGTGAGTTTGATCATTTTGGAGCTGGCCATGCATCCACCAGCATCTCCGCCGCTCTAGGGATGGCCATTGCCAGAGATATTAAAGGCGAAGCATTTAAAGTCGCGGCTGTGATTGGCGACGGAGCACTGACAGGCGGTATGGCACTCGAAGCTATTAACCATGCGGGTTACCTATCTAAGACAAATCTTCTGGTTGTACTTAATGACAACGAAATGTCTATTTCCCACAATGTGGGTGCTCTTTCTCAACACCTGAGTCACCTACGATCTAAGCCTACGATTCAGCCACTGTTCATCCCAAAAGCACAGGAAAAAAAACCGACCAGCATACGCTCTTTCGCTGGAGTTGAGCAATCTGGGCATAGTGCTCAACATCTATCACTTCCAAAAGTTGAGACTCTTTTCGAAACCCTTGGCTTTACCTATATAGGACCCATTGATGGACACAACTTAGAAGATTTGCTCATGGCATTTTCACAAGCCCATCGGATGACAGGTCCGGTTTTAGTGCATGTTGCAACGGTCAAGGGTAAAGGCTATCCATTTGCAGAAATAGAACGGGTCAATTACCATGCCCAGTCTAAGTTTAATATCACAACAGGTCGAGCAATTTCTTCTAACGCTTCTAAGCCACCTAAGTACTCGACAGTGTTTGGAGAAACACTCTCTAAAATTGCGGCTAGCGATCCTCGAGTAGTAGGTATTACAGCTGCTATGTCCACAGGAACTGGTCTAGATATTTTACAAAAATCGCTGCCGCAACAATATATTGATGTTGGCATTGCAGAACAGCATGCGGTTACACTAGCGGCAGGTCTAGTTTGCGAAGACATGCGACCCGTCGTTGCTATTTATTCAACATTTTTACAGCGGGCGTATGATCAGGTTGCGCACGACGTCTGTCTCCAGAATCTACCTGTCTTCTTCTGTGTAGATAGAGCGGGCATTGTAGGAGCTGATGGCCCAACTCACCAGGGGCTTTATGACATTGCCTATCTGCGGTGTTTACCCAATATGGTCATTATGGCTCCTAAGGATGAAGCCGAACTACAGCAGATGCTATTAACGGGAATCCAGTATACAAAGGGACCGATCGCAATGCGATATCCGCGAGGTCATGGGCAAGGCACACCGCTATCAACAAATAATTTGAAATCCTTGCCCATAGGTAAAGGGGAGATACTACGGCGTGGTCAGAATATACTCATCATTGCCTATGGTTCAATGGTATATCCTGCCCTTCAAACATCGGCTATCTTAAGCGAAAATGGGATTGAGGCTACTGTTATCAACGCTCGCTTTGTCAAACCTCTAGATACAGAGCTGATGATGCCCTTAGCCCGGCAGATTGGTGTAGTCGTTACGATGGAAGAAGGTTGTCTAGACGGTGGCTTTGGAACGGCCATTGCTGAAGCCTTGATTAAGCATCATATTTTTGTACCTATCATACGCATAGGTGTGCCCGATCAGCTGGTGGAACATGCTACACCCGAGGAAGCAAAACTGACATTGGGGCTAAGCCCTAAACAAATGGCCGATCACATTCGTGTAGAGTTGCAATCTCTTCGACCCGTTTCACTCCAGCGCTCGCTGATCACCATGAATCAATAGAGCATGATAGAACATGTATATTTCCCGTCGTAAAACCCGCTCGGTTCAGGTTGGGTCTGTCTCAATTGGTAGTCATCATCCGGTTGTTGTACAGTCTATGATCAATGAAGATACCCTTGATATTACTGCATCTGTTGCTGCTATTCGTCGCTTGCATGAGATTGGTTGTGAGATTGTACGGGTGACGGTACCCAGCCTCGCCCATGCGAGAGCATTAGCCCAAATTAAGTCAACCTTGACCAGCGAATATCAAGCCGTTCCACTGGTTGCAGATGTCCATCACAATGGTATGAAGATTGCACTTGAGGTCGCAAAATATGTGGATAAAGTACGCATTAATCCGGGACTTTACATTTTTGAGAAACCTCTACCTGGCCGTACTCAATACACACAATCTGAATTTGACAAGATTAGCGAGAAAATTTACGACACACTCAAACCCCTGGTATTCGCTTTACGAGAACAAGGTAAAGCAATGCGAATTGGGGTTAATCATGGTTCCTTGGCCGAACGCATATTATTTACCTATGGCGATACTCCCGAGGGAATGGTTGAGTCTGCCCTGGAGTTTATTCGAATTTGTGAATCCCTAGATTTTCGTAATTTGGTAATATCGCTAAAAGCTTCTCGAGTACCGGTAATGCTTGCAGCTTACCGACTTATGGTACAGCGAATGGAAAGTCTTGGCATGGACTACCCTCTGCATTTAGGTGTCACTGAAGCAGGGGATGGTGAATATGGTCGCATTAAATCTACGGCTGGGATTGGAACACTTTTGGCAGAGGGGATTGGGGATACTATTCGGGTGTCATTAACCGAAGCACCCGAAAAAGAAATTCCAGCCTGCTACCACATTTTACAAGCACTTGGTTTACGCAAAACAATGGTAGAGTATGTGGCCTGTCCGTCCTGCGGGCGCACGCTCTTCAATCTAGAAGATGTCTTACACAAGGTACGCCAGGCCACAAGCCACCTGACTGGCTTAGATATTGCTGTCATGGGTTGTATTGTTAACGGTCCAGGAGAAATGGCTGACGCGGACTATGGTTATGTCGGCAAGGGAGCAGGGACGATTGCGCTTTATAGAGGACGGGAGGAAATTAAAAGAATCCCAGAGGCTGAAGGGGTTCAGGCACTGATTAACCTGATCAAAGCAGATGGCCATTGGGTGGAGCCTTGAAGTCTCAGGGCTGGTCGCCTGAGAAACTGAAAACACTTCGGACAAGAACGCCACCCTGCTTTATTAGCCGAAGTTCTCGCACAAACCTTAGCGGGACAAGTATGCTGAGTAGAGTCGGGAGGAAATAGTCCAACCGGCCTATAGTCATGCAACAAATCTCAGATAACTATTAAAACTCAATATCAATAAATTCTCACCACCCCAGGCCCATTTAGCCAGGTACTTATATCATAAGAGCATCTAAGTTTTAGTCATCCTACAGTTTTTAAAAATCTTAAAAGTATATTTAGACTGCCCGATCTACCGGTCGAAATCCAATGGGAATATTGCACTTATTGATAAATAATTGCAATAATAAGGCATCATGATTGATGCAGGCATAGGAATGGAAGTATTCATCACAAATTGTCTACTATTCATAGCCGTACTCCTAGGACCTTTATTGCTCCTGTCACTGATAGTCTTGTTTACAGCACAGGCCTTTATAGCACTCAAACATAAGGCTATTCGGATCTATCGCCTGCGCTCAACCCCCTGCGGTCAGTGTCTTTACCATACGGGGTGCAAAGAATTAGCCTGCACCGTACAACCTTGCCTAGCATTAACAAAAGCCGCTAACGATTGCCAAGATTTTACCCCGACAAATCGTCCCCGCCACCCAGGACTAGACTATTACAAGCTATGAGCAGGGGGCTGAGAACTTTGACTGGTTTTCACGGTTGTTGGCCCTCCTATAATTTATCAATCAAAGCACTCTAGCCGCTGGAAATTGAAGGCACACCATTAGCAGAGCCTTGTATTGAGAGAATCTTCACTTCGCAACGGTAGCTCAACCTTATTCTGTGCAGTATGTCAGCTGGCGTTATAGACCCAGATTTCAAACTTAGCTGTGGAAGATAGCTCTGTTGCGAGTGAATCGTAGTGATCTGCGCAAAACGATTCAAACTCTGCCATGGCACGACGAAATGTATCATCAGGTGCCCACCAACAGAAGCCATAGGCTCGCGATTTATAATAGCTGAGCAGTTCCGCAACGGTATTGGCGACGGTCCATTGTTTGGCGATCTGGTAGTTGGCCTGGTAGCCTTTGTGATGAAAGTAGTCGTCGATCTCTTCGATCAGGTTATCTACCCGTTTAGGCGTGCGTGTTTCTGGATAGTTTGAGAGAATGGTTTTGAAGTGACTTTCAAATTTTTTACGGGCAGGTGGTGTGGTCCATTGGGCGTTGAGATAGAAACCTTGGGGTTTTAGAACACGATCGATCTCGTCAAGAAATAGTTGCCAGTTTGCAACAGTGTGAATCATATGGACAGTTAACACGACGTCAATACTGGCATCGGGGAGGGATAGTGTTGAAGCATCTGATTGCATCAGTGTGAGATTTTTAGGAATCTGTTGTAGTTTTTGTCTAAACTGGTCGAGCATCTCTGGGGAGATATCGATACCGGTGACGGGGTAGCCGCGTTTGACCAGAGGCAGAATGTTTAATCCGGTGCCCACGCCGGGCTCTAAAAAAGAGGTGTTGGGGGTTGCATTAACAAGCGCCAGGATAAAATCGGCAACGTCCTCCGCGACTGAATCTGTCATCCAGCGGGTTTGATCGTAGATGGGGGCGATGGCGTTGTAATAGTTGGCCCTAGTCATTTTATCCCTCGCTTCGCTGTACCGACATACATTACTTGGGTATCGTCATCAAACTGCACTCGAAAACCACCCGTTCTCCAAAAGTGAACTAGATTGCTCACGTTAGCCTGAGGTGTTCGGCCAAATAGATCAAATCCCTGAATTGTTATTTCAGTAAACCCAGTCTGTGTTAGCAGCTGCTGCAGCTCTTCTGGGGTGACAAACTTATGCCAGTCGTGGATGCCTCGGGGAATTTGTCGCAGCAAATCTTCCAGCAGCCAGATCATCAGCCAGCGGGAGCGCCAGGTGCGGTTAATTGTGTCAAAGCAAAACAGCCCCCCCGGCCGCAGCACCCGACCGATTTCTGTCACCGTGGCAGCAGGGCTATGGACATGTTCTAGCACGTCTACACAGACAACGACGTCGAAGCAGCTGTCTCTAAACGGTAGGCTTTCCCCCGTGCCCACCTGGTAGTCAATGGTCAGTTCCACGGCGTCTGCATGGCATTTTGCTGTCTCAATACAGGCAGCTGAGGGATCAAGTCCGGTAACCATCGCCCCCCGCTGGGCCAAAAATTCGCAGGTATACCCGCCACCGCAGCCCACATCCAAGACTTTGAGCCCTCGCCACTGGGGAATCACACGATCAAAATACTGAAATCGTAGGGGGTTTAACTTGCTCAGGGGAAAGATTGTTGCAGTCTCGCTCCACCACTGGGCGGCCTGTTGGTCGTAAAATGCGAGGTTGTTGCGCTCCATGGATTATTTGTGACAGTAGCTCAGATCTCTATTATTATCCCGGTTTTGAATGAAGCTAACTGTCTGGGCCGCACCCTGCGCCATTTAGATATTCTAGAACCGGCCGCTGATGAAATCATTGTGGTGGATGGCGGTAGCACTGATGATACCTTGGCCATTGCTAAGGAATATGGGGCAACGGTGGTCGTGGCTGAGCGACCGGGTCGGGCTGTGCAAATGAATTTGGGGGCAACGCTGGCAACCGGTGATATTCTATGCTTTCTCCACGGGGATACGCGGGTGCCAGACGATGTGGTAACGCTCATGACCCTAACCCTGGCAAATCCGGCCATTGCCTGCGGGGGCTTTATTTCTGTCATGGCGGGACAGCAGGCCACCCGGTGGGGCATCTCTCTGCACAATACCGTTAAAACCCACTATGCTGCGCTGTTGTTTCGACCCCATCGCTATTTTCGAGACCGGTTACGGGTTTTGTTTGGGGACCAGGTGATGTTTTGTCGGCGAGGGGACTTTTGGAGCTGTGGCGGTTTTAACGACACCTTAGCACTGATGGAAGATGCGGATCTGTGCTTAAAGCTGTCCAGACTGGGCCGCATTTATCAGGTAAATCGACTGGTGCAGTCTTCCGATCGCCGGGTGGCTAAATGGGGACTGCTAAAGGCCAATTTTATCTATCTGGTCATTGGCTTTCTGTGGGGTGTGGGTGTTCCTGACCGTTGGCTCAAGCGATTTTACGAAGATGTGCGCTGATTGAGCTGCCAGCTGTAGGGTAGGTAAACCACGTTGACGGAAACGGGCAGCTGGGCGGCGGTGTAATAGCGATCGCAATATCCTGACACCGAATCTGCCACCGTTAAAAAATCAGCCTGGTACCATTTGAAAATTTTGCTGCAAAATAGCGTGTTGCTAGGGGCATCGTAGCGGACTTTGTCTGGGTTGTTAATAAAGCGATCGCAATCGTCCTCTAGCTGAGCGTTCAGCATTGCTGGCCCGTAGGCCGCCGCCCGCAGCAGCGGGCAGCCAACGGACGCACACACCAGGGCAAAGTGAATATGCGGATCGAGAAACTGCTGCCGTAGAATATCGTGTTCAATAGCATTCAGGCTCAGGGGCTGATCGTTGAGGGTATAGACCGTTTTAGTAAAAAACCGCAGAAAGGCTAGCCAGTTGGGGATGCCTAGAAACTTGGGCCGAATCGACTGAATGGGATACCGATGGAGCACCTGCCGAATGGTGAGGGCGTTGTAGAGGTTTAGCAGAGTTGCGATCGCATCCGTCCTTTCCAAACTTTGCAGATCCACGCTAGTCATCTCTGCTAGCCACTGGTCCAGTTCCAGCAGGGATTCTTGCTGCCACAGGCCATAGGCAACCCGACCCTGGTCATCCACATATTTCCGCAGCAGCCTATCCCAAATAGCAAAATCGAGTGGGTCCATTTTATTGGCCTGTAAACTTTCATTATTGATCTCAGCCGACATTGCTTCGTCGGACCAAAGACTGCCCTACGCCAGTAGCCCCAGACCTTTAAACCAAACCTTTTCAAAACTAAAGCCCTCAATCTTGGCAGCAGCGGCGGCGGCAGTCTGTAAGTCCGCCTCTGACAGCTGAAACCCGTGAGATTTTGCCAGAACAACAACATCACCAGGAGTATTACAGGTTTCAATCGCCTTGTTTAAGGACTTGTTGTCATGGGCTTCCACAAAAAAGGAACGTACCGTTGCACTAAGGGCGGCCAACCACGTTTGATAAGACTGCTGAGCGAGGGACATAAGCTCTGGCCCCGTCAGGCTAATGTCCCATTCCTGCAGCAACCCGAGCAGCTGTGGCACTGACTCGACCCTGCCAATTTTTTGTCGCAGCTCAGCAGACTGGGCAAATTTTTGATTAAAATCCTGCATAGCCAAGGAAGACATCGCTCTATCTGTTTTTTAATCACTACAGCATAAAGCCTAGCAATATAGTGAGCGTTCAAGCGCGAGCAAAAGGGCCTATGACTCTCAAAATCACAGAGGGCCAATCTAAACCACGGGACGGACTACTTGACGGCATAGCCAGACCGCACCAGCTGCTCCCCTGCAATCTCATCACATACGGCCACATCAGCCCCAGATAGATGTTGCTTCCATCCTCCCACCAATCCCGATTTTACATCTTGACCATCTCCCTGGTTCTTGCCCCGGCCCATATCCGCTGTCTTTATAATCTCTCTTATCTGCTGCTCATCCCAGCTTAGGTTAGCAAATTCAAAAAGCTTTCCCATACAGCCCTGGGGATCCGCCTTTAGGGCCTCATAGCGCACCGTGTATACCCGTGCCCCCAGCCCAGGCCGATTGCGAATCAGTTCGCCCCACTCCACACATTGTTTCCACTGCCAAATTGCATCAGTTGTGCCCAGGCGCGTCCGGCCCTCCTGTTGCGCCAGCGCATTATACGATACACAGACATCTCGCCCATCCCGAATCACCTCAACAATTCGAGCCTCGGGAAATCGCCACAAAATCTGTTCTGCGTAGCAAATGTGCAGTGGCGTCCTTTCTAAAATTGTCTGCCCCGGATGAACATACCGTTCAGAAAACCGATCAAACATCGCCGCAATCAGTTCTTCTGCCTGCACCAGCCCACGGTTAGTCTCTGGGATATCGGCACGGATTAACTGGATCAGGGCTTTTAGCTCACCATAGCTCACCAGCCCATGGCCATCGGTTTGATGTAGCCGCCGATAGTTTCGCAAAATGCCGCGCCAAATATCTGCTGGCTGGAACCCCAACAGCAGGGGCTTAATGCCATAACGCCGCAAAATGAACTGCCATGAGCGCCATCGCCGCTGCCAGTTCCACCTGGGTAGCTCTATAAATGGTTCATACACCAGCTGATAGATCTGGGTCTCCCTCGGCACCAGCACCACGTCTGTATGCTCGGCCATCAGCGACGCCACAAGGGCTGTCCCCGAGTGCGGACAGCCCACAACAAAAAGCTTGGGACAGGGCGATAGTTGACTCATGGCCAATGCTGGTTTGGTACACACACCAGTATTCACCACCTGGGCCGTCACTACCGGATAGGTCGGCTGGCCTGGCTGCTTGCTAAATCCCTGAACCGGTTCAAACGCTATTAGGCTAGCTGACGTTTGATCAGCTCAGCAAAAACACCTGGCTGTTGGGCTAGCTCATCAAAACTACCTACTTGCACCACGCGACCCGCCTTAATCACATAGATGCGGTCAGCATGGCGAATGGTGCTCAGACGGTGGGCTACAACCACGCGGGTCACCTTGAGCCGATCCAAGCTTTCACTGACAATCGCCTGGGTTTTGTTATCGAGGGCGCTGGTGGCCTCATCCAACAGCAGCAGTTTGGGGTTGAGGGCCAGGGCTCGAGCGATAATTAGCCGCTGGCGCTGTCCCCCGGAGAGGTTGCTACCCCCTTCACTGACAACCGTATGTAGCTGCATGGGGAAGCTACGGACGTCTTCAGCAAATCCGGCCATTTCAGCCGCTCGCCATGCGTCATCCTGGGTGATTAGCGCGCCGCCTGAGATATTTTCAAAGATGGAGCCAGCGCTAATGTGGCCATTTTGCAAGACTACGCCTAGCTGGCGTCGCACGGCGGTCAAATTTAGACCGCACATGTCCCGGCCATCAAAGTACACGGTCCCCGACTGGGGGTGCTCAAACCCTAGCAATAATCGCAATACGGTGGATTTACCAGACCCGGACGGCCCGACAAGGGCAATAAACTCCCCCGGTTTGGCTTCTACTTTGACATCGTTTAAGATCAGCGGACCGTCATCGCGGTAGCGGAAGGTAACATGATCGACACAAAAGGCACCTGAGAGCTGGCCCGGATCGTTCTTTTCGGTGGTGACTTCGGGGGCGGCGGCAAGGATGGGCTGCGATCGCATCCACAGGGGAATCACATCCATCACATCGATCACCGTCAAACTCAGATTGGTGATCCCACCAATAAAAATGGCAAACGCGGCATTAAACGCCAAAAACCGCCCCGTCGACAGATTAAACGGCCCCACCAGCGTGCTTGCCACCCAAAATAGGGCAATGGTGGTCACCGTCGGAATGACCGTATTAAACACATTGACCGTATCCTCTAACCGCTGGGTGCTCAGCTCTATCTGCAACAGCTGACGATACTTGTTGCCCCACTGGGCAAAGGCCCGTGACTCGGCCCCGGCGATCCGCAGCTTGGATACCCCATTGATCAACTGCACCATCAGACCGTACAGTTCTCCGCGCAGCTCTAACATAGGCCGCTGTTTCTTTAGCAAAAACGCGCCGGAGGTAATGGTGACCCCCATAATCAATAGGGCAACAGCCAGCGCCACGGCTGCCAGCTTACCGCTGTAGTAAAACAACAGCCCCAGGTTTAACAACGCAAACGTTCCCGACAAAATGGCATCTAGGGCCGAGCCGCTCAGCACCCGGCGAATAGCCGTAATGCTGGACACCCGCGAGAGTAAATCGCCGGTGGCGTAGTCTCGGAAAAACGACGTGCGCAGTTTAAGCAACCGGTCCCACACCGCCGCCTGCAGCGTTACATCCGAGCCTGTCTCTAAACGCATGGTGGTAATCGCCTGCACCAGCTGAAAGCTGGCTCGACCGATGGCAACCGCCACCAGTGCCAGACCAATTTGCAACAGCAGTCCGGCACTGCCAAAGGGAATCGCATCATCCACTAGCACAGCCGTCATCTGCGGCAGCACCATGCCCAATAGGGTAACGGCCACACCCGCTAACCCCACGGACACCAAATCTCGCTGACGGCCATAGAAGGCAAACTTAAGCAAGTCGAGGGCGGTCAGATGGCCCTCGGGCAGGGGCCGGTAAAACATAAACGCGATCGGCTCTACCGTTCTAGCCACCGCTTCGTCGACAGAAATCCGCTGCCCGGTAGCATACATCAGCTCATAGTGGGTTTGACGCACCGGCAGGAGAGCCACCGGACGGCGTCCGTCCTGGGTATAGGCCACCAGCGGTCCCACATCCTGACGCCACCAGCGGCCCCGCAGCAGTACCTGTCGCAGCCGCAGCTGGGACGACCTGGCAATGGCCTCCAGCGGTTCGGCTATCTGTCGCTCCGACTCCGCCGGTGGTTGAATCGTCACCCCCAGGGCATGGCCCACCGCCCCCGCCACCCGCAACAGCGGCGTATCGGCTAGCAGATAGTTCCCCGACTGTGGCTGTAGTATAGACACCAGCCCCTGCAGCGTAGTTTGGGTGATCTCCTGGTTTAGCTGTTGGCGAGCCGTAAACTGCTGTTCTCCCCGTTGGCGGTCGGTTTGCCACCCCATTTCAATCATCTCCAGGGCATACCGATGGAAGAGATCTAAGCCTTCGATCAGGTCTCCATAGGAGAAGTTAGCGCATAGCTGTTGGGTGGAGAGTATCTGCAGGTCTACCGGCTCGCCATGGGCCCGTAGCCAGGTGGTCCGCGAAATTGGAAATAGAGAAGATGGCTGGAGCGAAAACTGTTCCACATCGAGCCAGCAGACCTGGTTGGTTACAGGCTTTACCCACACCATCGGTGCTTTAGGGCTGTAGGTTTCGGCAGGCTGCAGCACGATCTTTCCCACAGCATCAGAGGCGTCTGCAATCGACTCCCCCGGAAATCCCTTGACCTGGGTCAGCGGATTTACCCAGCGTTCGATCTGCCGCAGCAGCGGTAGATCGACAGTTTCTCCCTGGGCAACCGGTTCAACCTGACTCAGCTCAAACGCTACCGCCACCAAAGCCAGATTACACGAACGAGCGGCGGTGCCAATCATCAGGTCCCCGGCTTCAACCGTCCAAAGATAGCGACGTTCACCCACGGGTTCTCCATTTTGCCAGCCCACGGCAAAAATCCCCAAACGACCAGACGCCACTCGCCAAAGCCGAGACGACGATAGCAAAAACACGCCGTTACTTTCGATAGAATGACTGTCAGAAGCAGCGGCGGCACCGTTGGAATCAGCACTGTGTGAATTAGCAAGAACCATGGGTGTGGGAGAACTAGGGGATGTGCGTAAAAAAATATTGGTCTTAGTCGGGAAGGGGGAGAGGGCAGGGAAAAAGGAGGTGTTTTCTGCAGATGGGGAAGTAGAAAGGGGACTGGCAAAGATCTCCACAGACACAAAAAGATTAGCCATCCGGCTAGAAAACCATAGATATCCCCTTAAATCTCGCTCCTAAAAATACAAACTTAAAATCCATAGTCTAGGCAACAGCGAGGGCTGTCCCGGAGCTTCGAATCAAATCACCGTAGTGCCCTGTCTGCTCCCAAAGCTGTTCATGGGTGCCTCGCTGCACCACCTTCCCCCGGTCCAGCACAATAATTTCATCGGCATCTCGGATTGTGCTCAATCGGTGGGCAACAATAATGCACGTACATCCCCGCCGTCGTAGATTTTGATCAATAATCTTTTCAGTCTCCGTATCTAGGGCGCTGGTTGCCTCATCCATCATTAAAATCGATGGGTTGTTGACCAGGGCACGGGCAATTTCTAGCCGCTGACGCTGGCCGCCGCTCAGGTTTTGACCGCCCTCCAACAGGGTGGCGTCGTAACCATAGGGCATGGCTAAAATAGCCTCCTCTATGGCCGCATCCTGACATGCCTGCTGCAGGTCTTTGTCGGGTACGGTGGCATCCCACAGGGTGAGGTTGTCGCGAACGGTTCCAGCAAACAGCAAAATATCCTGCTCTACCATGGCGATGGAGTTAGTCAGGGTGGCCTGGGAAATCTGCTGCCGAGGTAAACCATCAAAACAGACCTCACCGCTTCTCGGCTGGTAGAGACCGGCAATTACCCGTGCCAGGGTGGACTTTCCTGAACCGCTCCCCCCCACGAGGGCAATTCGCTGCCCCGGTTTGATGGTCAAGTTAAAGTCTTCAATCAGGGGAGGATCTAAGGGGCTATAGCCAAAGGAGAGATTTTGAATGTCCACCGCACCTGATAGCCGGTGGTGGTTAGCGGCCTCATTTTCCTCAGATACATTGTGTTTACAATGGGAGCAAAAGGCTATATCTGTCTCGTTTTCTAGGACATCGTCCAATCGGTCGAGATTACCCTGGAGCGTTTGCAGCGTTCCAGCAAACTGGACTAGAGCATTCACCGGACCCTGAAAGCTTTGCATCAGTAGCTGAAAGGCCACCAGCATACCAATGGTCAAGCTGCCATTGATAATTCGCCAGCCGCCTACAATCAGCAGCGATAGCGTCGCCAGGGTAGACAGCAGCGACGGCAGCAGCCCCACCAAACGGTTGGCCAGCCCCAGATTCTGCTGGGCGTTGACGGCTTTGGTATGATACCCAGCCCAGCGGGCAAAAAAGTCGGATTCCAGACCGCCCGCTTTTAGGGTTTCCATACCTTGGAGACCCGCCACGGCAATCCCCGATGCCTTGCCGTATTCCTGCACCAGCCGTAGGTTGGCGTCCTTTCGACGGCGGGAGACCCACTGCAGCACCCCCACATTGATGATGGCAAATGCAATGACAATGGTGGTTAGCAAGATATCGTATTGCAACATTGCGATCGCATAAAACACGATCATCACCGAGCTAATAAGGGTGGTCGTCAGCCGCCCCGAGAGCACGTCAGCCACGCTGTCATTGAGGCTGATGCGGCCGCTGATTTCCCCAGCAAAACGCTGGGCATAAAACCCCACCGGCAGCTGCAGCACGTGCCACACAAATCGACTGGCCATACCCACCGCCAGCTTGATCTTGAGCGCCCGCAGGTAGCGCAGCTGCAGCGCCGTCAACAGCCCCTGCACCAGTACCACCAAGGCAATACCCACCAGCACATAGGGCAGCCAGTCAAGCCGCTTCGCCAACAGAATATTGTCAATATAAATCCGGCTAAAGGCCGGTAGCGCCAGCGTCGGTAGCACCAGCAAAAAGCCCGCCAGCGTGCAGTAGAGCAGCGCTCCGGTCGAGCCCACCAGTCGACGCACCAGAGAGCCGATCACCTGGGGTTTGCGCCCGCCCGGTTCAAATTTATCCGTGGGGGCAAAGGTTAGAACAATTCCCGTATAGCCCTCATCAAACTCTTGAAGGGTGACCCGGCGAGGGCCTGTGGCCGGATCGTTGAGGCGCACATGGCTATTTTCAAATCCATCCACCACTAAGAAGTGATTAAAATGCCAAAACACAATAAACGGAGGTTTGAGCTGTTTGAGACCGTCCAGGCTTTTTTTAAACCCCTTGGCCTCAAGCTGATACTGTCTGGCGGCCTTGAGCACGTTTGCCGCTGTCACCCCGTCCCGCGACACACCACAGGAATGGCGCAGCTCTGCTAGGGGAACATAGCGCCCGTAGTGGCCCAGCACCATACTCAGGGCGGCGGCACCACACTCCACCGCCTCCATTTGCAAAACCGTTGGTGAATTAACTCGCCGCGCCATTCCATATGCTCCTATATCCTGAGCACCTACACTCAGTGTTGATCCTACGGTCGGCGCATTAGTCGCACCTGCCCAAGCATCTGAACAAATGATTAGAAACCACTGAGAAGGCAACACTTCTTAACTTTGCGCGGTGCTAGAGCCGGTCACCCCGCTGAGAGGGTCATCAGGCTAAACAGCTTGTAGAGGATGCGAGCACTTACATTACCGTCCCACTCGTGGCTACCGGTTTCGCAAATATCGCAGCCAATAATGCGACGACCGCTGCGAACCACTTCTCGCCATAGACAGTAGGCCTCTTCTAGGTCAAGGCCGCCAGGGACAGGGGTGCCCGTATGGGGACACAGTTTTGGATCTAGACCGTCGACATCACAGCTGATATAAACCTGGTCTGGCAGGTTGCGAACAATATCCTGACACTGTTGGAGCCAGCTGTGACCGCTAAAGGTAGCCTGTTTCAGCTGGGTGTCCAGGTAAATAACAACCCGTCCGTTCGAGCGTTGCATCAGGGTCATTTCACGGTGGGAAATATCTCGAATACCCACCTGCACCAGCTTAGAAATTTGGGGTATTTTCAGCGCGTTGAACATAATAGAAGCGTGGGATTCCTGAAACCCCTCGTAGGCATTACGCAGATCGCCGTGGGCATCGAGGTGGAGAATCCCAAAACTGGGATATCGCTGAGCCAGCGCCGCCAGTCCCCCCAGGGGAACGCTGTGGTCACCGCCAAGGATGATGACCTTTTTTTGCTGCTGCAGTGCCGTTTGGGTCTGACGGCCAACCCAGCGGCTCATGGTGCGACAGCCCTGGTTCACTCGGTTGAGGGCCGCGGCCAGACCAGGATCTGCAGCCGGGGTTAGCCCCTGCTCAGCCCCACGGATAACTGCGATCGCATCGGGACGCAGCCGCTGATTTTGAGCGAGCAGCCAGGCGGGCACAGGCACCATATAAATCCCCTGTCGCCAGGCATCCGGATGGTCAAAATCATAAAAGTCAAGCTGGGGTGACGCCCGTAAAATGGCCTCTGGCCCCTGACAGGTACCGTCCTGATAGGACGTGGTCACATCCCAGGGCACCCCAATTACAATCGTGCTGGCATGGGCATAGTCGTGGGGAAAGCCAAATAAATTGCCATTAACTGCCCCCACCCCCCCCGGATCAAACCGAGCAATGGCCTCGGCAGTGTGGGAAGAGCGATAGTTAGACCTGCCCATCCTAGTCCTCAAGCATGGTGTGAATAAACGTCGGTAAACAAAACGCCGCCCCGTGAATATCGCTGTTGTAATACTGTAATTTAAACGCTTTGGCAATCTGCTGCGCCCGAAGCCGATCTAAATCTTTAACCGGGTGGCTGCCCCCCTTTGTACAGTAGGTAAAACTCCACATCCCGGTGGGATAGGTGGGGATAAAGGCCAGATAGCAAAAGACGCTATCGACAGTAAAGATATCCTTTAAACAATGGTTTAACTCGACAAACGCCTTTTGATTAAAATGGGGCGACTCGCTTTGGGCCGTCATTACCCCGCCCGGACGCAGACACCGATAAACATCCCGATAAAAATCTGCTGAAAAGAGTCCTTCAGACGGACCAACCGGGTCAGACGAATCGACAACAATCATATCAAAACACTCATCGGCGGACCGTTTAACATAGTCGATACCGTCATCGATAATTAGCTTAAGCTTGGGATGATCAAACGCCGACGACAAGCTGGGTAAAAATTCTTTAGAGGCCCTGACAACAGCCTCATCAATCTCTACCATAGTGACCCGTTCCACCTGGTCGTAGCGCAAAATCTCGCGGATGCTGCCGCCATCGCCACCGCCAATCACAAGGACATCTTTTACCTGTGGCTGTAGCACCATCGGCACATGAACAATCATCTCATGGTAGCCTTTTTCATCTTTCTCGCTACACATGACCATCTTGTCGACGGCCAGCAGCTTGCCATATTCAAAGGTATCAAACACCTCAACGGTCTGATAGGGAGACTTCTCACGGAATAGACAGTCCCCCCGGTGGCGGATCGACAGGGCCATATTTTCATTGCGGTCGGTAAACCAAACGCTGCGGCTATACTTGGGTACAACAGACTGCTGTGCGGCTTCATCCCGCAGCTCTCCAATATCCATACTCGCTTTCTCCAACAGATCTAGCTGTCCACGATTAATCTCTACCGCCGATCCGTGCTCCGCTTGAAATGCGCTTTTTAGGAGCTTGTAGGACGTCCACGGATTGACAGAATCACCACAGGTAAATAAATCTACCGCCGCGTAGCGATATTCTGGCCAGGTGTGAATTGCCAGGTGACTTTCCTGGATCACCACCACCCCTGAAACGCCAAAGGGTGAAAAATGGTGAAAGACAGAGCTAATAATCGTGGCCCCCGACTCCTTGGCCGCGTTGACCATGCTCGACTCGATCCGGGGAACATCGTTGAGCACTTCTGAAGAGCAGCCGTGAAATTCAACTAAAATATGACGCCCGAGAGATTTCATTACCATACAAACCCGAAACAACCTACCTGGAACCCGTCAGCCTGCGGCTGATGGCATAGCAGAGTTAGACATGTAAAAGGCAATTGCATACTCTCCAGTTAATCTAGCTCAATCAGTTTATAACTAATTGGATAGTTCGGAACGCTGCTATGTTTTCTCTTACAACCATAGAGTGCTAGCCGTCGGTGGGCCAAAGACGCCACTGTTCGAGCAGCCGCGTCGCCTGGACCTCAGGTAGCGGTTTAGAGAAGAGATACCCCTGGGCATATTGACACTGGAGCTGTTTTAACAGGTGAGCCTGTTCTGGGGTTTCAACCCCCTCAGCAATAATATCTAGCCTGAGGCGATGCCCCAGGGTAACAATGGTGCCAACAATATCAGCATTTTCACCGATACTCTCCATCCGATCTACAAATGACTTGTCAATTTTGAGCGAATCGATGGGAAAACGATGCAGATAGCTGAGGGAAGAGTACCCCGTACCAAAGTCATCCAGACTGATATGTAAGCCTTTGTCCTTGAGTCGTATCAGCTGGTCAATGGCCGCTTCAACATCTTCCATGGCCACGCTTTCAGTTAGTTCAAGCTTGAGTCCCCTGGGGTTAACCCGGTGATGATGAACAATGGCCGCAATCATATTCGCCAGCTCCGGTTGAATAAACTGGCGGCTAGACAGGTTGACGCTGATAAATAAAGGAGTTTCCCTGGGAAATAGCTGTTGCCACTGGCGTAGCTGACAGCAGGCTTCGTTCAAAATCCAACGGCCCATGGCCAAAATCAAACCGGTATCTTCAGCAATATCAATAAACTCATTGGGGGGAACCATCCCCCGTTCAGGATGCTGCCAGCGGATCAGGGCTTCAAAACCAGCAATGTTGCCGGAGCCCAGGTCAATAATCGGCTGGTAGTACAGCTGAAACTGTTGGTTATCCCCAGCATGGCGCAGTTCCATTTCCAGCTGAAACTGCTGGATGGAGCGGGTTCGCATGGCTTCGTCGAATAGTCGATAGCGATTGCGCCCCAGCTGTTTGGCCTGGCATAGGGCCCGGTGGGCATCTTGTAAAAGCTCATGGGCCCGGTAGCCCTGGCCTTTTGAATGAAGGGCGATGCCGGTGCTGATGGTGGTCACCATACGCTGCTCCTGGATATCAACAGCGGTCTTTAGACTTTTTTGCAGACGCTCGGTGGTGGCGATCGCAGCTTGAGCATGGGTCACCCACGGTAAAACCACCGCAAACTGATCGCTGCCCACCCTAGCCACCAAGGCTCCAGGCAGCTGTTGCAAAATTCGGCGGGCAACAACCTGCAGCAGCCGATCGGCTACGCTGACACCAAAACTTTCGTTGACGGCCTTAAACCGGTCTAAATCGAGCAGCAGTAGCGCCACCTGCGGTGCAGCGGCACTGTATTGATTGAGGTGGTGCTGCAGCCGTTTGAGGCTCAATGCCCGATTGGGAAGGCTGGTGAGCGGATCGTAAAAGGTTCGATAAAAAACCTGGTACGCAATGGTGCTAACTACACTCAGAAAAAAGCCTAACATCGGCGGTAAAACAGGAATCCAGCCGCCATAGGCAAATAGACTCCAGCCGATACCCCCGAGAATGAGCAGCGCGATCGCACTGGTCAGTATGAGCAAGATAACGCGCTGCAGATGCCAGGCCAGGGCGCTCCCCACCAAACACCAAACCGCAATCCACAGGGTTTCTTGGCCCTGGGTCCAGCCCCAAATCAGCCCGTAGTCACCCCGCACAGCTGACAAAATTTGGCTAGTCGCGTGGGCATGGACAAATACACCCGGCGTGATGGGGATAGCACTGCGTTGGGTATTGAGTGGCGTATACACCGTATCCTTAACGCTAGGAGCAATGGTCCCCACCAGCACCACCTTGTCCTTAAACCAGCGGGCGTTAACCCGGTTGTCTAAGACATCCCCGAGCGACACGTATTGAATCGCGCTATGGTTTGTCCGATATTGCAGCATGACCTGATACCCAGCCATGTCTTCGGTTTGATAACCGCCTGCAGTCGGCGCTAGCGTCGGGAAAAACGTACCCGCAACGGTCAGCCCCGCTGCGTCAGCCTTAAAGCTGTCCTGCCCGCCGCGCTCACCCAAAACATGCAGGCTCAACCGCAAACCGAGGGAGTAAAATCGCTCTTCCCCCACCGCACCAAACATAAAATTCCGCCTGACAACACCGTCCGTATCTGCCACAAAATCAGCAAAACCAACGCGCTCCGGGGCCATTCCCCTGGGTGCGGGTGTGTTCCGGTCTGGATCTAGACCCACGTCATAGACACCGTAGACATTGTCCATCGCCAGCTGCTGGGCCAGCTGTTTACTACCGGGTGGATAGTCAATGTCTCGATAGATATCCAGACCAATGGCGGCTGGCCGGTAGGTTTGGAGACGCTCTAGCAGATTGGCAATCGTGCTGTCGCTGAGCGGCCAGTCGTTGTAGTGACGGATATCCGCTTCAGTAATACCAACAACAACAACCTCGGCAACTGTCTCCGATGGCCTTGCCGTCGCATAGTGCCGAACATAGCTATCAAAAAGCTTGAGCTCTAACCCTTGCAAGCCACCCAGCTGTCGGATACCCACGACAAAAACAGCTATCCCCAGCGCCAGCAGCCCGTAGCCGTATCGCTGTAGTCTCTGCCACACCAGCAGCTGCATAAGACGCGGGCCATGACGAAAAAAATCACCAAAATGCAATGGAGCCCCCTTTATGGGTACCGTGTATACACATCTCGGAAAGGGGCTTCAAATCCTGCATTACCCCCCTTAATCCCCCCTTGGTAAGGGGGGAAGCTCCAGTTCTCCCCCTTACCAAGGGGGAGTTAGAGGGGGTGGGGCAATCGCGAACGCTAGTTTTCAGTACTTGTGTATACACGGTAGCCCTTTATGAGTAGCCATAAAAAAATGGCAGCAGAATGCTACCAAGGGTTCCCAATTAGGCTAAAGCCAGACCAGTAGGCCGGATGGCTAAAGTCCCAGCTGCCGCTGACACTCAAATCCGATAAATAACCAATCTCCTGTCCGTCACTACCGTAGAGGGTGCCCGCCACGATATTGACCTGTCCTTGCAGCATGGCAAGCTGGGCCTGACGCAGGGCGTCGCTGCGGGTATGGGCAGATCCTAGCGCCCCATAAAACTCCGCCATTAGGCCCAGGGTACCCTCATCACTAATTGACCAAAGGCTAGCCAGGGCTGTTCTCACACCCACACCCACGGCCAAACCGGCAAACCCATATTCAGCAGAGGCATCGCCAAGGGCTGTGGCACAGGCGCTCAAAATCAAAAAGTCAACGGTATCCAGCGGTAGCTCCTTAAGCTGATGCAGATTGAGCGTACGCTCCCACAGCTGTACGTAGGAGGCGTCAAAATTACCGGGTTGAAAAACGGCATGGGTGGCTAGGTGTACCGTGGAAAATGCGCCCGTCCCTAGCCGCCGCTCCAGGGTGGCCAGGGTAGCATCACGATCAAGATATTGCTCATCCCCGTGGGTCTGGCTGGCCAGCTCCAGTTCAAACGGGACCGCTGCCAGGTTGGCCTGCTGTTCAAAATTAGCGATCCCCATGGCCAAGGTAGCCTCCTGCTCGGAAGCAGGGAGCGCAGGCCCCATATCCGTCAAGCCCAAACTGGGCAGTAGGCCGATGCTGTAGCGTTCAATTAAAAACTGTTTGCCATCATGGAGAGCGGCCATGGGCAGAGAGCGTAATCCCGCATCTAAAACAAAACCAATATGATCGATATTGGCCGCCTGCAGCTCCTCTGCAACGGGTCGCACCAGCCAATCATAGAGCTGTTGAGCGACCGGTAGGTATTGGTGCGATCGCAATACAGGATTTGTCACCGTTTGGTGAAATGTTTCCACCAGGGCCCGTACCTCGGCGGCAGTGGCGGCAACCGGGCGATATACTGGAGCCCCTTCACCATCCACGAGCACAATTTCCACGTGGGTATCTTGCAGCCGGACATACATCAGGGCTGGGCTAATGTTCTGGGTATTGCCAACCTGTCTCAGGGCTCGCTGGGTTGTCTGTAACGATGGGGACGGTGGTACGGGTAAATCCAGCGTTTTGGCAAACTCAGCCGAGAAGGCTGTCTCTATTTGAGCCCAGATTAATTCACCTCGACCGGTGGTGCTCACCTGTTCTCCACCAGATTCGTGGCTGATCTCATGTTCGTCGTTGTTTACCCCACCGAGGACTTCAGACTTGAGCAGACCCAGACTATCTGAAGGGGTGGAAACCGTTGGAGAAACACTTACAACAACCGGTTCGGACAATGGGTTGGCCTGGGATAAAGTGCCGGACTGAGAGACCGGCAGCGCTGGCGATGACGGAGGGTCAAATAAATTGTTGAGTTCGATGGTACTTAAACTGACAGACTGGGTAACTGTTTGGGGAGCCGCTAGGGAGTCTAGGCCAGTGGTAATGCTGCCTGCTGTCCCATTGAAAGTGCCATCACCCAGGGTAAATGGGAGCGTTGGCCCACTGTTATAGCTTATGTGAATGGTCCCATCGTCTGTTGTTAAAAGACTGGTCTGAGCCTCAACGGTCGGGATCGTGTCAACGGCCCGAAATGTTTGTTGGGTAGTGACCGTTATGTCCCCCCCTTGTTTCTGTCCTGTGGCATCAAGAAAGCCAACGGTGATATCGTCGTTGGCTGTCAGCAGGATATCACCACCCTGGTTTGGAGCCGCATTGGGACTGACGGTACTAGACAGGATTTGTTGGGTGTCGATCGCCCCTTGGGCTGCCGTCAGGGAGATATTTCCGCCACTACCGGTGTTATTTTGGTTAGCGCTGGTAACAGCCAAAATTGAGTCGGTTGTGATGTTACCTGTCAGGCTTGTTAGGGAGATACCACCGGCTTGACCTGAATTGTTGATGATTGCCCTAGCCGATGTGGTAATTTCATCTGTGGTTATGCTGTTTTCTGAGGTGAGATTAAGGGTGCCTCCAGCACCTGTATTGTTGTTATCGCCAGCAGTACTAGCGTCAAAATCACCCGCCGTTATCTCGCCTGTTTGGGTAGTGAGAATAATATTTCCAGCGTCACCTCTGTTGTTTAGGGCACTGGTGGTAGTAACGATATCTCCAACGGTAACCGAATCAATGGCCGACAGATAAATATCACCCCCGTTGCCGCTGTTGTTTAAGGTGCTGCGGGCTGCACTGGTAAGACGGCTGCTGGTGATGCTGCCCTGGGTTGCGGTTAACCGGATCTCTCCGGCATCTTCACGGTTGTTTATGACAGAAAATATGCCGGTATCCAGGCTGCCTGCGGTGATGTCGGTCGCTGTGATCGATATCTCCCGTCCGGGTGCTCGCAGACGATCGGCCGCCGCCATGGTAAAGCTGCCTTGACCATCTCCATCCCCATCGGCCAAAAAGCTGATGCGGCCAGCCCCCTGGGCAAAGGTTAAGGCTCCATCACTCAGGGGAGCAATGGTAATATCATTGTCCGCCTGTAGAACCAAGTTAACGTTACCCGTAATCGAGGTTTCCAGGGTGTCTTCGTACAGTACATATGGATCGCTAGCGTTTCCTCCAAGCTCTCTACCCGCACGGATTTCAATATTTTCTGGATCGAGTAGTACGGTGCCCGGAGTGCCCTGCGATCGCACATCCACCCGTCCACCAAAGTAAAGCTGCTCTTTCCCAGACACCTCGATCCTGCCGCCAGCCGTATCCCCCTGGGCACTGATGGAGCCCCTAAACTGAGTATTGCCCTCCGACCAGATAACAACCTGTCCCCCCGCTTGCTCTCCCCCGTCTCCAGGTACGGCATCCGCCACAATCGTCGAAGCCGCATCGATAAATGTAGACTGGGCGGTGGGTAAGGTACCGCTGCCCCGGTAGTCCCCACCAATCAAAATCTGTCCACCCCCGGTCGTACTCAGCGCCGCTCCAGCAGTAGCCACATGATCACCCAAAATTTGTATACGACCGGGGGCACCAACGGCGGTCAGCTGACCGCCTAACAGGGCAGTACCCGTTGGTAAGTCAGACAGCTGTGAGCCCGTAAGTTGGAGGGTGCCATCTTCGCCAATTTCAATGGCAGCGGCATGTTCTGTACCTGGGACGGTTAGCCACGGAGGCAGGGTTTGTCCTATCGGTGCTGGAGCAAACCGCAATCCGTCCGCCAGCTCCACGTCCCGGTGACGCCCCACTGCCGCCATCGTCACAGCGCCGCCGCTGAGGCTGCCCTGATTTACCACACTGTGACCAAGCAGCATCAGCGACCGGTGGATCCCAACGCTAAGATTTCCCTGGTTAATAATGGTACCGGCACTGGCAGGCTCAAACCTTAGCCGCAGCACATTCCCCTGTACATCTGTCGGATGACCCCGCAACCCAAAGTATCCCTGGGTAAAGTCCATCCGGTGAGCGGTTAAAACCGTAAAATCGCCAGCCAAGTTAAGGGAAGCATCGCTGCCAAACAAAACCCCCGCCGGGTTGATCAAATACAAACTGGCTGAGCTACCGCCCAGACCCAGCGCACCATTGATACTTGAGGGAGAACCGCTGACAATGCGACTAAAAACGGCTTCGACACCAGGAGCTACATGAAAATCAGCCCTGTCTCCACGCTCAAGATCAAACTGCTCAAAACTATGAAACAGGAGAGTGTCATTGTCTGTCGTCGTTCCACCAAAGATATCAAACTGATGTTGTTGTTGAACAACTTGAGTCTGTATGGAGTCCTGTGCCGGAATTACCTGGGCAGCTGCCGGTCGTGGGGCTAACCATAGACCGGCAGTTAGCCCCACAGCCCATATTTTTGGCATGGGGTTGTGCCATAACGGCTGAAACTTATTCACTACTATTGCTGAGGTGGCTATCAATAGCCAGAACACAAATAGCTAGCCAGGCGACCATAGGGACTTTAGGGGTAAAGATTGTATAGGACCAAAATTCATGCTGGACAGACCTTGTTTGCAACGTCTGTCAGCGGTAGCATCCAATAATGCTTCCTTAGTTAGGAGCGCCGATTGTTATTAATGTCGGCGTCACTTTTACGGAGCTGGCATCCACCGATAAGGGGACAAGCTGATCCAGCCTGGCTGCTGCCATCAGGGCACGCCAATGGCCCAAGGCGATCTGATCCTGTGGATGACGCTGAAGCTCCTCCAGCAGCTGGGACAGCCGATCATACCAGAGACTGTTGTCCTCCATGGAAGACCCCCCAATGCGATCAACCCATCCTTCCACTGAAATATTTTCTGAGCGGTTATCAGGATTGCAGATAACCGAGGCCGCCCAACGGTAGCGACGATCGATCTCCAGCTTGGGAGCATCAGCCATGGCACCTAGATCCAACCCCACAAGTTTGGCGGTAGGCTCCAATACAAAGCTGGTTTGGTAGATAATCTCGTCTTGAGTACCAAATAAATAAAACTCTAGCTGTTTTTCCCTGGTCATCTCCGGTACGCTCAGCCAAAGGGTTGGTGCTGCAACAGCAGTGGTACCCAAGTTACTTTCCGGTACAATCGCCACCAGCGGATTGGCAGAATGGGCACAGGCGGTCGGCAAACGAGACGCACCGCTGATCCGCCTACCCGGCAGTCCCTGCCGCACCTGATCCGCCTCGGCAGCTTGGGCTGCCCCCAGGCCAAGTCCACAGAAGAGAACAGCTAACCCCATCCCCGTTAGATAGGAGCGTTTCCTAAGGAGATAAACAGAAATCAATGAACTTAAACTGTCAACGATTATCATAACAAAAGAGAAGATGCACCGCCTGATCATATTTTTAGACTCTGTTTCTAGAGCTAAAAACAGAACTGCTTTCACGGGCTATGTGTAAAGTTGGGCTTAAGGCTTGGTTGCCCCATACATGCCATACTCTAACTTTTCTAAGCTATTCAAGCATCTGACAAGAACCGTAGTTGCACCCATCCAATCATATGTTTTATACAAAAGTATCTACACATTTTTAGCTAAGAGGAGAGTCTTCATGTCTGTTTTCAATGTGATTCTTTTACGCTGTGGGTCTCTGTTTCATGGGATCTGTGGCTAACCATTTTGAGAACAGGTTATGAAACAACATATCTGAGTTGCAGAAAAAGACATGCCGTCATTTAGCGTAGATAAACTAGCCGTAGCTCTAGTTGCACCCATTTGGGAAATGGACAAATGAAAAGACCGCCTCAAATACTGAGAACGGTCTTTTGTGTAAATTATTGTATGGCTGGACAGCTATCGCTGCTGCCGCTCCCGGTTGCTATATTTCTCGGCCCTACGGCCGCTGCTGGTCTTGTTCCCATGGTTCGAGTAAGCCTTGCTTCTAGACTCCCGAGCTATGTAGTCGATCAGAGCTTGGTTGATTAGTGCCTGCTCATCATAATCTTCAGAATAATCTTCAGAGACTGACTGAAGGTACTGCTGCTCCGGTTGAAGGGTTTTACTAATTGCCAGGAAAATACCAATAACGATGAATAGCGGTAGGAAAGGCATGGGGTACCCTCGTAAAATCCAGTAGATGCATTGATGAATGGGAACATGCAATCTACTTTACTTCTGTAAAATTACAGTGAAGATGATTTTGATCACAGGATCCATAGGATTTTGATACGAGGTGCAGGTGATCGTAGAAAAAACGCCCCAGACACCCGCTAAATCAGAGAACGTCGCCAGTTAAAGAACATACGCAGGATATTTTGGAGGCGACTATTTTTGGCGTAGCTCTGCTTGGTCAGCTGGAGAGCAGCCTTAGCATTCACTTCTGACAGGGTGGGATAAACATGAATAATGCTTTTGATTGCTCCAATTTTCATTTTGTAGCTCATGGCCAACACGACTTCGTGAATCAGTTCACCAGCATGGGCACCAACAATGTGGGCACCTAAAATTTCGCCGTTTTGCCGAGTAATAAATTTGGCAAATCCATAGCCTGCCGCTTCGGCCAAGGCCCGATCGACCCCCTTAAAGTCCTGCCTGAGGACGGCAACATCGTCACCGTAGCGCTCCCGGGCCTGGGTTTCGGTCAACCCAACGCGGGCCAGTTCAGGTTCTGTAAAAGTCGCCCACGGAATAACGCGATAGTCGGCCTTTTTGGTGGGGAGAAACAGAGCATTTTGGATCACCACAGCCGCTTCATAACCGGCCACATGGGTAAACTGGTAGCCGCCGATAACATCGCCCGCACCGTAGATGTGTTTAACATTGGTTTGGAGCTTTTCATTCACCTTTACCCCCGCCTTGCCCACCTCTACGCCAGCCGCCTCTAACCCCAGGGCTCCTACATTGGGAACCCGGCCAGTGGAAAGCAATATTTCATCGACTACCACCTTTTGATCCCCGATATAGAGGTGCTTTTTGCCATCGATTACCTCTACTCTTTGGGCACGGCTTTTGGTGAGTATCCGGATGCCCTCTGATTCCAGCTGTTTTTGCACAACAGCCGCAGCCTCAGGCTCTTCCTTAGGCATAATCTGATCGCGGCTGGCGATAATGGTGACATCGGCCCCCAAACGAGAAAAAGACTGGCCCAGCTCACAACCAATCGGGCCTGCACCAATCACAGCTAGTGAGTCAGGCCGCTCTTTAAGGGAAAAGACCTGCTCATTGGTTAAAAACCCCGCTTCTTTTAAGCCTTCAATGGGGGGAATGGCCGGTCTGGAACCGGTAGCGATCAAAAAATTACGTCCCTTTAACTGGCGACCGTTGATCTCAAAGGTTTTGGAGTCGATAAACTGACCGGAGCCATAGAAGACATCTACACCTAAGGATTCAAATCGCTCCGTTGAGTCGTGCTCCTGAATAATGCCAACAACGTTCTGGACATGGTTGATGGCCTCTTCAAACTTAATGGTGGGTGTTGAAGTGTAGATGCCAAACTGCGATCCCGTGCGTACATGGTGGGCTACTTGTCCAGCATGGATCAAGGACTTACTGGGAACACAACCATAGTGCAGACAGTCACCGCCCAGGAGATGTTTTTCGACGAGGGCAATTCGAGCATTGAGCTGGGCTCCAGCACTAGCGGCCACTAGCCCGGCAGAACCGCCACCGATAACGACAAGATCGTACTCCACTGCCATAGTTAACTGACTCCTGGTTGGTTTCGTATTTGAAGCTACAGGCTATTTCTGAGCCCTGGCTGAGAACGGCTAAAAAAATTGCTAACGGCACAGTGCACAACAATTTTTGCCGGCCTAGCCTGGCCAGTTGTGTTAGTAGCCTGCTCTCTATGAAGACTATAGGGACTTCTTAACTCATCAATCAATTTATCAGATAGTTAGTAAAGCTAATGTAGGTTATTGATCTAACTAAATACTGAGGGGAACTGTTCCCCTCAATAGATCGGTAATACTGTCCTGATACTGGCGAAACGGCTGCTGGCGTTTAATGGCGTAGTCACGCGGTTCTGGCAGATTGATCAACACTTCCTGTTGGATTGTGCCCGGTCGAGCGGTCATGACGTAGATGCGCTGGGCCAAAAAGACGGCTTCGCCAACGTCATGGGTGATCATCAGGATGCTAACGCCGGTATGCTGCCAAAGATCCAGCAAAAACTGCTGCATGGTTTCCTTGGTCTGGACGTCCAGGGCACCAAAGGGCTCATCGAGCAGGAGGACCTTAGGCTGATTGGCAAGGGCTCTTGCGATCGCAACCCGCTGTTTCATCCCCCCCGACAGCTGTTTTGGCAACGATTGGGCAAACTCCGTCAGTCCTACCATATCTAGATAGTAAGAAGCCCGTTCGCGGCGCTGCCGCGACTCCACGCCCTGGAGCTTGAGACCAAACTCCACATTTTTTTGCACCGACATCCACGGATATAGGGTGTAGCGCTGGAACACCATTCCC